>NZ_JAZDCU010000014.1:0-151847 GCF_036324085.1 Pseudomonas auratipiscis | reverse complement strand
GCCTTACTCGCCTGCTGTGCCTCACTGGCGGCCTCGGGGGATTTCAATGCCGGGGTATCGGCATCGGCGAGGGCGGCCTTAAGCGCTTCGGTGGCTGCCTGTTCGGCTTCCCTGGCAGTGACAACGGCATTGTCGGCGTTGCCACTTCCTGCAGATGTACCGCCGGAGTGATTCTTGGGGTCAACCTCGCTCTGTGACCTGTTGTGCAGGAGTGCCCGCACGCCCTCGCGGAAGTTTTCCGATCCTGAATACGCTGAGTAGATGACATGCAGTGTAATGTCTTCAAGCGTGCAGTTTTCACCGTTGAAAAGCCCAGGATTGTTTTTTGCGCCTCCCGGGAATTCGATTTTCCAACTGGATATCAACCCTGTGCCCTCGAAGGGTTGGTAGCGCGACTTGTCGGGAACTGATGGCTGTAGATCGAAGTTGCGATTGACATCCTTCACTGCCCATATAGCGATGCTCTGATTGGGGCGCAAGTCGCGAAGCACGTACTCTGCGTTGCCCTGGGTGGCCGAGTACAAATGCATCGCACCGTCCAGCGCGTCGGTCAGCAAGACTTTGTTCGCGGTCTGGTAGAGCATGGCCGACAGCGGCGTGGAGGCATTGGCCTTACCGATGTTGAATGAAAGCCAGACTCGCTCGATCCGGCGTAGGTAATGGCCTGGGAAATCCTTGTCGAAATCCCAGGGTGTCAGTTCAAAGTGAATGACATTCTTGGCCAGTTGCGCTTGAAGTTGCTTCTTGTCCCAGCCGTTGAGGTCCAGCAGGGAGAGGTCTTTGTGGATATCCAGCGGACGATGGTTATCGTGTATGGCGGCCACGTCCATCTGCATCAGGTCACGTGCCAATGCTTCGCCGGCGAGCATGCCACGCCAGTTGTCGAGCCAGGCCTCGGGCTTGATCCAGGTGCTTTTGAAATCGCCCAGCTCGAACTGCAGACAGGCTTCGGCCATCATGCACAGCGACGACGTGGCATCGTAGGCCAGGGTATAGATCTGCGACAGTCGACCGATCAGCCAGAGGTAAGTGGTGTGGCTGGCAAACACCGAGGTCATCACTTCGTATTCGGCACGGTGTGCCGCCTGGGTGGCGCGGGCCTCAGCGACGGCGATACTGGCTGCCTTGATGCGTACATCCTGTGCGATCAGTTGCTTGTCGAGCACCCTCAGTTCGTGGGTCGCCTGTTGGACTTCGTACTGCCAATGTTTGTGGCGAAGTAAGTAGTCAGCTTGCAGGTTAACCGTGTTGCTGGCGGTCTCCAGCAGTTCGGCCGTCGCTTCCAACGCGTTGGCACCAGACTCTGCAGCTTCTTGAGGCTCGGCATTGCCAAATGCCATGCCAAAAACCTTAGGAACCAAGGCCAAGGCGCCGGCAAGGCCGTAGAAGGCTATTGATTCGGTCCGTAACGCACACGAGCTGATAGCAAGACTCAAAGCCGTCGTCTCTAGCGTGTTTACCCCTTCGTCCTCAAGGTTCTGGTAATAGTCCAGGCGCTGCTGAACCATTTCTTTGCTGGTCAAAACCGTATCACGCTCGCGCTTGGCCAGTTCCAGCGCCTGTTCCTGAAGCTGGCAAGGGAAATCGAGCAATTTGATCAGGTTGCGCTTGCTGAGCAGTTCCAGTTGCTGGGTGGCTTCTGTGCCGTAGAAACTTAGCAATGTCTGCCCCAACCCTATCAGTTGTTGCACGGCCTCACCCGCGCATTTGCGCGCTTCGTCGTAGCGGCAGGGTGGTACTTCGCGCGCTTTCAGAGCGTGGCCTTGCGCCTCGCTACTGCCGCCTTGCCCCAGGGCTATCAGCTCCAGGGCGTCGGGATCGAGCATGATTGACGCGGGCTTGCCATCGAGGGTCAGGCCGTGGCGCAGGTTGTACAGGCGGTTGCGCAACAGGTTGCGCAGCTCGACCAGTTTATTATTCAGCGGCGGGCTGAAGGCGCTCGATTGAGCGCTTTCCAACGTCGGGGCCCGCAAAGGGGTGGTGGAGAGATCCTCCGGCAGTAGGCCGATCAAGCGCAGCGCCTTGTCGTAGCACAGGGCGGCCTCAACCAGCGAGTCGAGGGTAAGCAAGCGGTACTGGTCGTCGCCCTGACGTTGCCAGTTTTCCACCACGAACAGGTGCAGTGCCTTGCGGTAACGCTCGGGTTCAGCGTAGGCCAGCAGGTCGGGATCGTTTGCCTCCGCGGGAGCTGAGAAGGCTGCGCGCTCTAGCAGCGGTTGGGAAAGCCAGAACAGAGGTGGGTGGTTCCCTGCGGGCACCCAAGTGCGGTAGGGGTCGAATAGGTAGCGAGTACACCAGCGCCAGGCTTGCCTGTATTCGCGGTTCTGGCGTTGCAGCCAGGAAACCAGAAAGGGCACGTGAAAGAACAGTTCCCAGAAGTACAGGCCGTTGGCGCCACGAAAGTCGACGGTGGTGTGTGTACTGCCGGGTTCCAGCGGCGGCTCAGGAAGGTGTTGGGCTTCCCAGGACAGTGCCCGATCCACCGATTGTGTCGCCATCGCGACCAGTTCCTTGCCGAACAGGGTGTTCAGGCGCAAGGTCTGAGTACTTAACCGAAGCGCCTCGGGCGCTTTTGCATTGGCTTCATTCAGGTCCAGGTACAGTGCCTGCACATCATTGCGCCTGATCTGCACGCTCGGCGTAGCGTCGTCCTGCTGATCCTCTAATTGGTAGACCTGGGTAGATGAACCGAGGAGTTTGCTGTCGTCGGGCGCTTGTGCGTACACAGACAAGGTGAACGTGTATTGGCTCACATCTCGTTGGATTGGAGTCTGGAAGGTGACCTGCCCCTTCCCATCCGCCACTAGCACGTCTTCGAACGTCATCGTGTGTGTTACATCGAGATAGAGCAGAATCCGGCGAAACGCATTCGGATCCTGCTGGCGAAGGCGTAGCGTCGCTTCCAGCAATGCCTGTGAGCCAGTTACGCCCTCGGTCGTTAGCGCGTTGCATTCTTGAGCGATGAACGCATTCTTTGCATCCGCTTGGTTTTCTCGAGTGGCGGTGTCGATGGCGGCGGCAAAGGCAATAGGTGCTTCGATTTGACTGGCTGAGCTGATGCCCATCGTTTGGTTGTAAGAGGCTTGGGACAGGTAACGAACTTTGAGAAGTGCCTCTTTTAGTTGGGTGAATTTCTCAGGTTCGTCGTCAGCGAGTTTTTTAAGCTCATTCAGGCCTGGGGTGTCGAGCAAATTGTGTTCAGGTTTTGAAAGCGTCCAGCTCGGGTTTGTTGCGGCGGAGTACTGTGCGGATAGTTTTGCTCTGAGTCGAATGTCTTGCGATTTTCCATAGTATTCAACTTTATAGGCTGGGATGGGGAGGAAAAAGTCCTCCGCGTCGACCGGATCCACCCGATACTCGATCAAGGTTAAATAAAATTCGTTTGATACTAAAAATTTTTTGCTTGGCGAAGAGCGATCTTCTTGAAGCCTCATGTCGGATTTGTTAGGGTCTGATGATGTGAGGGTGCAAAAAAGTGCACCTTCAGAACCTCCTTGTTTGGTTTTAAATGTTGATGATAGGGTGATTGCAAAATAGTTGTTTTTGACGTGTTCGTTAATTTGCTTGATATCATCAGGCTGTATTTGATAGTTAAATTTACCAATGAATTTAAAAATCAGTTGGTCGTACTCGCCAGCAAATATAAAGGCGCCGGCTGATCTGCCATGGTCAGCGAAATTATCAATTACCTCTGCCTTGATGTTAATGGTCGCGTGGTATATTTCGTCGGCCGATTGTGTAGTGATCTCTTTAACGAACCATCCCTTGTTACGGCGCTTCCATTTACTGTCGGTATTCACCGTGATGTCGATATTTTTCCGGTCGGCAGCAAGCGCAGCCTGTATCTTCACGTCTCCTTGAGTGGCTATTTCGTACTGCGCAGACTGTTCTTTGATGGCGGCACTGTCCCAAGTGAAGGGGGAGGTGCCGGTCGCGGTTTGCTTTAGTAGCGTAATTGCACCTTCATAGGGATGCTGAACAACTCTGGGATCGAAGAAAAAACTCAGCCAGTTTTTGATTAGTTTCTTTTCGAGAGGCCGGTTTTTTTTGTCGTTGAAATCCAGTTCTTTGTTTTCGAGCAGCAGTAAGTCCTTGCTGACGATGAAGTAATTATTGTCACGCTGGGGTGTAGTACTCTTGTCACCGAGCACGAGGGTATCGAACAGTGCGACCGTCAGCCACGGATCATTGAGCCGGTCGCCGTTGATGTTCACCATGACCATCAGGCCCGGTTTGTAGGCCTTGGTCTTCAGGAAGGGGTTCCCCGTTGCACTGCCGTTGTTATCCACTTCGGGAGGCTCTATTTCGCTGGCGAACTTCCCCTCCAGATCGTGCCCGTCCAACCTGAGAAGTTCGTTGGTCGTGCTCCAGGTGCCGTCGATTTGCTGAAAGGCAAAACACACCCTCAAGGGATAATATTTACTGGGCCGTTGATCTTTGCCCATGGCGATTGCGGTGGATTCCCACTCCACCCACACGGCGTAGCGACGGCCGGCTACAATCACTGGCCGAATCAACTCGATGTGGGTGCGAAGGTCGTTCTTAAGCAGCGTCTGTTCTTCCGTTGACTCATGCGTTTTCGGTAGCGGTGTTAACGCCAGTTGCCCGCTGAGCGATAGCGTAATTTTCTCCCATTCCCCCCACGCGAGCATGCTCGGCGCGTTGTCCTGATCGCGCTGAGCCATATCCAGCGTGCGCCAGTAATACTCCGCTGGCTCCACGTTGGTCTTGCCGATAAAGTGGTAGGTGTCGGTTAGCGGTGAGGTGCCATCGGCATACACCGAAATGGGCTGGATATTGCTGAGTTTCTCGAAGGTGCTCAAATAGCCAAGCATCGCGGTCTGAATGTCGTCAGGCTGGCATTTGCCCTGGGCCAACAGGCTTTCCAGGTCGTTGAAGGCGGTAGTCTTGCGCAGGCGGCGTGTGGGGTCGATGAAGTTCTGTGGCTCGTTATGCGCATCCTTGCGCAGCTTCCAGCGCTCGTAACTGCTGCCGAAGGTTTCCCACTCCTCGCGCTCGGCCTCGCTGATCGCGGTGCTGCGATAGCCGTTCTCCAGGCGTGAATGGATCTGGTGCAGGTAGCGCTGCAGGCTGGCGATGGCCGATAAGGTGCGGGTGGTGAGGGGCTCATGGGATACCTGCAGGTCGATCAGCAAGTAGTCGGCCAAGGTCTGCGGGCTACTGATCCAACTGCGCGCGACTTCCTTGGGCGCCCACTTGATGATCATCCACTGCATCAGTGCGTCGCGCCAGGCAACGCTCATTTGCTCCTCGAGGCCTTTACGTTGCTTGCCCGAGCAGCCTTTGCGCAAGGCGATGGCGGTTTGCTGGAAGGGTGCATAGTCTTGGGCGTGAGGAAGCTCGCTGAGCTCGAGCAGGGTGTCCACTGCCAGGTTATGCTTGTCCGCGAGCGCCAGCAGGCGTAACAGTCGATTGATACCACGCAGGGTGGTAGGCGGCTCAATCTTGGTCAAGGCGGCAAGTGTACCGTCGGGTTGACCGAGTAGACGCTCAAGCGTTGCCCACGCCGCGTCAACGCGGCAGCCTTCAAGTGGACCCTTCAGGTCAGTGTCGAATTCGGCCAGGTAGCTGAGCAAATCCTGCTCCCTCTGACCCACTGCTAGCCTGGCCAGCAGTGCCTTGTAGCGGCCAAGCTGGTAAACAGTCGTGAGGTCGAGGGCGCGCCAACTTTCGTTATCTTTGCCTTCGAGGTCGAGCCTGCCGGGGTTCAACGAGATTTGCTGGAGCAGGTCGGCGCTGAGCTTGAACAGCTTTACCAGATCGCTGTGGCGCTGCAGTGTGGACCACTGCTGATTGTCGCTGTCGGTGAAGTAACTGAGCGGGGAGGTTCCGTTGGCGGATTGTTGGCGAATGACTTCAATTCTGGCACCCAGCGCTTGGACGTCGATTTTGGCCCAGCGCAGCAAAGGCTCCACCAGGTTACCCGCCTCAAGGCCCAGCGCCTTGCTCAGCGCCAGGTGTAATGCGTCCGGATTCTGGACCGTGTCAGCGTCGGCCCTGAAAACGCTTTCCCACGCTGTCACGCGGTAATGCACCTGGTAGTTCAACACCTTGGCCAGTTGGAGGGCGTCCAGACCTTGCTGCTGCATCCACTCCATTGCCTGGGTCACCGCGCCGATCACATCGACGATGTCCGCCCTGTCGTTTGCTCCCAACAGGTCAGGTGTGCCAGCCAACTGTTGGCGGTAGACCGGTTGTTCTTCAATTAATAGGGCAAGTAGTGTTAGCCCTTGTAGTGTTGAGCTGCCAAACAGACGCGACAAGGTAACGATTCGGTAACAGGCTGAGACCACCGCCAAGGACCGCTTGGGTTTACTTAGACCCTGGGCGGTGATGACCCAGCCCAGAATTACGCGCAGCACGGCGTCGTCTACTTTCAGCCCTAGGCACAATTGTTTGATGGTCAGCACATCGGCGTCGCTGGTGGCCAGAGGGTCGAACTCACTGTCGTCCAGAGTTAGAACGGGGTGCGCGCCTGCGCCTTCGTCATTGTTGGCGGGGGCAAACAGTTGGTCGTAGAAAGACACCTGCCGGTCAGTGGCATAAGGCGAGATCTCATTGAGCAACGCTGCATACTGCCAGGGGGTGACGTTGTACTTGTGCTGCAGATGACGGAACAGGCCAAGGGCGCGCAAGGTGTTGGTGGTCAGCGTGTAATTGTCAATTTGACCTTCGGCGCGCAGTGCGGCCATGACCAGACCATCGGTTTCGGCGGCGCTGAGGTCCAAGGCCCGTTGTAGGCGCAAGATACGTTGCAGTCGGTCCAGGTGTGCATCCGTAAGGCCGGTGACAAGCACTGATTTTTTCACCGGTGGCTCCACTGCGGGCGCTTCGGTGAGATGTAAAGGTGTCGCTGCGTTGTTGATGAACGTTGCGCCATGCACCTTGCTTGAGGGCGTGGCCACCGAGGTGACATAGGCGCTGCGGGTCACTGTGGTGATGTTCTCGCCCACGGCGTTGACGGCCAGCAGTTGGCGCAACTCCCGACGTGTCAACCCTAGCGCTTTGGTCAATTTTCGCGTGGAGTTGAGGGTAGCCAGTAGCGGAGTGTCCTGGCCACTGCCGTTGAGCAGGAACGACTGCAATTGTGGCGAAAAACCGCTACTCAGGGTGGTTGCTGCGCGTTGGGTGGCGAGTGCGAGGTTGTCGTAAATGAACGCCGGATAGCTCACTTGCGCACTGCGCAGTACATCCCAAAGCGGTAGCTGTTTCGCCGCCAGGGTGGCTTTGATCGACTCCCAGGCATAATGGAACGGCACGTTGGCTCCATACGCTTCGCTGGCGACCTCCTGTTGCAGTGATTGATTCGCAGGCAGTGCTTCGGTCGCGCGCTTTTCCAGCAGGCCCGTTATCAGCCGCACTTTGGGCAGGCTTTTTCTGCTGTTCCTGTCATCGAGTGTCAACGCCAGTAAGTCAGGGCGCCGTGTCAGTAGGGTGATTGGTGCGCTGACATCTGCCCGCACCTCGAAGGCCTGAATAAGCGTCTTAAGGTAGACCAAATACGCCAGCCGGCTGTTGTTTGCCATCAGCGCCCCGGGTGCGCAGCGGGTTTTGTCGTCGGCAAACAGACTCATGTAAGTGGCAGTGTCTGGGCGTTTGGCGGGGCTGCCTGAAAGGATCAGATCATTCATGCAAAGACTCCTTCGCGGGCTGCATCAGACTGCCCTTGACGTAATGAGAATGTACTGACACTACGCCCAGCGGACGCCTGCGCGCACCTGACAAAAATGCCAGGTGGAGCAGAGTTTGTGATGGCCTTATCGCAACACGGCGCCGTCCACAGCCTGCAACATCTGCTGATCCTCAGCCTTGTCTATCCTCAAGCTTTGACCGGCGGTTCGTCACTGGGTGGGTCGCCGACGGTGGGAGGTACGGTCGGCTTGATCGGCAGTTCGTCGGGATCTTCTTCCGGCACCGGCGGTGGCAGGGTGGGGTCGTCTATGTTTGGATCCGGGGTTTCTGCCGGGATGGGGATGTTCATGGCCTGACCTCGCTCGTGGGATCTGGATGAATGGACTCAATGATTTTCGACTGCACGCTCCGCCATTCGCTCATTATTTTTTGAACCCCGCGCCGCCCGCCCGCTCTGAACTCTTACTGCCACTTCGTAACGGAGCTAGGATCGATGACCCGCGATGAGCCCTTCGAAACCGACCGCACAACCACGGCAAACGATCATCCAGACCAGGCGATCAGCCTGTCCCAGGCGCTGTTGGAACCGCGGATCGTGATCGAGAATACGCTGCCGGTTCTGGACGGCGGCCTGTTTGCGGCCAAGGCAGTGGTCGGTGAAAGGGTCGAGGTCAGCAGTAAGGTTTATACCGATGGCCATGATAGCTTGGCAGTGATGCTCAATTGGCGTCAGGCCCACAGTCGGCGCTGGCATTGCGTGCCCATGACGTTTCTCGGCAATGATCTGTGGCAGGCTTGGCTACCGGTCACCGAGCAGGGCGGGCACCTGTTCAGCATCGAGGCGTGGATCGACCCATTTGCCACGTTTTGCCATGACCTGGAAAAAAAGTTTAACGCAGGCGTGCCTGTCCTGCTTGAGTTGCAGGAAGCGTTGCTGCTGCTCGACCATAATATTCAACGCAGTCAGGGCCTGCTTCGAGAGCAGTTGCTGGGGTTGCGCCTGGCGCTGCCGACCCAGACGCCAGAAGAACAGGTGGAGCGGCTGCTGCATGCCGACACGGCCTTGCTGATGCGTGAGGCCGATCATCGAACCTTCTTGAGCCGCAGCCCGGAATACCCGTTGGACGTGGAGCGCCAACAAGCGTTGTTCGCCAGTTGGTATGAATTGTTTCCACGCTCGGTGACCGATAGCCCAGAACGCCATGGCACCTTCAATGATGTCCATGAACGCTTGCCGATGATCCGCGATATGGGCTTTGACGTCCTCTACTTTCCGCCCATTCACCCCATTGGCAAGCGCCATCGCAAGGGTCGCAACAATGCCTTGCAGGCTGCGCCGGATGATCCTGGCAGCCCTTACGCAATTGGCAGCGAGGAGGGCGGGCACGAGGCGATTCATCCGCAGTTGGGCAGCCGAGAGGATTTCCGTCGCCTGGTCGCTGCAGCTCAGGAGCATGGGCTGGAAATAGCCCTGGACTTTGCCATTCAGTGCTCGCAAGACCATCCCTGGCTCAAGGAACACCCCGGTTGGTTCTCGTGGCGCCCGGACGGCAGTATCCGCTACGCAGAGAACCCGCCGAAAAAATACCAGGACATCGTCAATGTCGACTTTTATGCCGCTGAGGCCGTGCCTTCTCTGTGGTTGGCGTTGCGCGATGTGGTATTGGGCTGGGTGAAGGAAGGCGTGAAGATGTTTCGGGTCGACAACCCGCATACCAAGCCGCTGCCTTTCTGGCACTGGTTGATCGCCAATATACGCAGTCAGTATCCGGAGGTGATTTTCCTCGCCGAAGCCTTTACCAAGCCTGCGATGATGGCGCGCCTGGGCAAGGTCGGGTATTCGCAGAGCTATACCTATTTCACCTGGCGCAACACCAAGCAGGAGTTGCGCGAATATTTCGAGGAACTCAACCAGCCGCCTTGGCGCTATTGCTACCGGCCGAACTTTTTCGTCAACACCCCGGACATCAACCCGTTTTTCCTCCACGAGTCCGGGCGCGCAGGCTTTCTGATTCGCGCTGCACTGGCCACCATGGGGTCGGGGCTATGGGGCATGTATTCGGGCTTCGAGCTCTGTGAGTCGACGCCGATACCGGGCAAGGAGGAGTACATGGACTCGGAGAAGTATGAGATCCGCCCACGTGACTTCAGCCAGCCTGGCAACATCATTGCCGAGATAGCCCAACTCAATCGCATCCGACGGCAGAATCCTGCGTTGCAGACCCACCTTGGCGTTGCCTTCTACCATGCCTGGAACGACAACATCCTGTATTTCGGCAAGCGCACTGCCGAGCGCGACAACTTCATTCTGATTGCCATCAGCCTTGACCCGCATAACGCCCAGGAGGCGAACTTCGAACTGCCGCTCTGGGAGTTGGGCCTGGACGATAACGCCGACACGCGCGGTGAAGACCTGATGACTGGCCACCGCTGGACCTGGCACGGCAAGACCCAATGGATGCGCATCGAGCCCTGGCACCTGCCGTTTGGTATCTGGCGTATAGAAAAAGCCCAATAGAAAGGAGTCGAACATGGCCAAGCGTACTCGCCCGGCAGCCTTTATCGACGATCCCCTGTGGTACAAAGACGCGATTATCTATCAAGTTCATGTCAAATCGTTCTTCGACTCGAACAACGACGGCATCGGTGACTTTCCAGGCCTTATCGCCAAACTCGACTACATTGCCGAGCTTGGCGTCAACACCTTGTGGTTGCTGCCGTTTTACCCCTCGCCACGACGCGATGACGGCTATGACATCGCTGCCTACAAAGCCGTGCACAGCGACTACGGCACCCTGGCGGATGTGAAGCGCTTTATCGCCGAGGCGCACAAGCGTGGCTTGCGGGTGATCACCGAGCTTGTCATCAACCATACCTCCGACCAGCACCCCTGGTTTCAGAAAGCCCGGCGCGCCAAGCCGGGCAGCAAGGCGAGGGATTTCTACGTGTGGTCCGACAGCGACCAGAAGTACGACGGCACGCGGATCATCTTTCTGGACACCGAGAAGTCCAACTGGACCTGGGACCCGGTTGCCGGCCAATACTTCTGGCACCGCTTCTATTCACACCAGCCGGATCTCAACTTCGACAATCCGCAGGTGCTCAAGGCCGTTATCGACGTGATGCGCTACTGGCTCGATCTGGGCGTCGATGGCTTGCGCCTGGATGCGATTCCGTACCTCATCGAGCGCGATGGCACCAACAATGAGAACCTGCCTGAAACCCATCAGGTACTGAAAAAGATTCGCGCCGAAATCGATGCCAACTATCCCGATCGGATGTTGCTCGCCGAAGCCAACCAATGGCCGGAAGACACTCAATTGTATTTTGGTGAAGGACAGGGCGACGAATGCCACATGGCCTTCCACTTCCCATTGATGCCGCGCATGTACATGGCCGTGGCTCAGGAGGATCGCTTTCCGATCACTGATATCTTGCGCCAGACCCCTGAAATTCCCGCCAATTGCCAGTGGGCGATTTTTTTGCGCAACCACGATGAGCTGACCCTGGAGATGGTCACTGATCGGGAGCGGGATTATCTGTGGAACTACTATGCCGAAGACCGCAGGGCCAGGATCAACCTGGGCATTCGGCGGCGCCTGGCGCCGCTGTTGCAGCGTGACCGACGCCGGGTCGAGTTGCTCAGTAGCCTGTTGCTGTCGATGCCAGGGACCCCGACCCTGTATTACGGTGATGAAATCGGCATGGGTGACAACATCTACCTGGGCGACCGCGATGGCGTGCGCACCCCCATGCAGTGGTCCATCGATCGTAACGGTGGTTTCTCCGGTGCCGACCCTGCGCGCCTGGTGCTTCCGCCGATCATGGACCCGCTATACGGCTTCGCCTCGGTCAACGTCGAGGCTCAGTGCCATGATCCGCACTCATTGTTGAACTGGAACCGACGCTTGCTGGCGGTGCGCAAGCAGCAGAAAGCCTTTGGTCGCGGTACGCTGACCATGCTCTCGCCGAGCAATCGACGAATCCTGGCCTACATCCGTGAGTACACCGGTACCGATGGCAAGCGTGAGGTCATCCTCTGCGTGGCGAACGTATCGCGCGCAGCCCAGGCCGCTGAGCTGGAATTGTCCCAGTACGCCGACAGCGTGCCGGTGGAAATGCTCGGCGGCAGCGCGTTCCCGCCCATCGGCCAACTGCCGTTTTTGCTGACCCTGGCGCCCTACGGCTTCTACTGGTTTCTTCTGGCGCCGAAGGACCAAATGCCCAGTTGGCACATGGAGCCGGCCCAGAGCCTGCCGGAGTTCACCACGCTGGTGCTGAAAAAACGCATGGAAGAGCTGCTCGAGGCGCCTGCGCGCAGTACTTTGCAGGACAGTATCCTCCCGCAATATCTGCCCAAGCGGCGTTGGTTTGCCGGTAAAGAGGCGCCCATCGATCAAGTGCAGATTGCTTACGGCGTGCGCTTTGGTACCCCCACGACGCCCGTGCTGCTCACCGAGATCGAGGTCAGCAGTGGCGGCAACAGCAGTCGTTACCAATTGCCTTTCGGCTTCATTGGCGAAGAGCAAATCAACAGCGCTGCGCCACAGCAGCTGGCGCTGTCGCGGGTTCGCCGTGGGCGCCAGGTCGGGCTGATCACCGATGCCTTCGTGTTGGAGAGTTTTGTTCATGCGGTGCTCGGTGCCTGTCAGCAAGACGCTCGCTTGCCCTGTGAAGACGGCGAAGTACGCTTTCACGCCACCGAGCAGATGAGCGCCTTGCAGTTGGCAGATGATGCGCAAGTGCGCTACCTATCGGCTGAGCAATCCAACAGTTCGGTGGTCGTCGGCGGCAGCCTGGTGCTCAAGTTGATTCGACGCGTTAATCCCGGGGTGCACCCGGAACTGGAGATGAGCGCCTACCTGACCGCCGCCGGCTTTACCAATATCTCGCCCTTGCTCGGCTGGGTCAGTCGTGTGGACGGTAACGGCCAGGACCACTTGCTGATGATTGCCCAAGGTTATTTGAGCAATCAGGGCGATGCCTGGGAGTGGACCCAGAACAACCTGGAACGGGCCATTCGCGACGAGCTGGAGCCTGGCGACGCTGCGCTTGAGGGGCATGCCGATGCCCTGCAGGATCTGGCCGACTTCGCCGCCATGCTTGGCCAACGCCTGGGTGAAATGCACCTGTTGCTGGCGGCGCCGAGCAAAGACTCGGCGTTTCGGCCGCGGCCTGCCACGGCGCGCGATTGCCAGGCCTGGGGCAAGCACATCGGTGCACAATTGACTCGGGCGCTGGATGTGCTGCAAGCCCACTGTGATGATTTGGACAGTGAGAGTCAGGCCCTAGTCGCCGATCTGCAGCAGCAACGTCAGGAACTGTTGAACACGGTCACCACCTTGAGTGCGCAGGCCCAGGGAGGGCTATTGATGCGTGTGCACGGCGACCTGCATTTGGGCCAGGTGCTGGTGGTGCAGGGCGATGCCTACCTGATTGATTTCGAGGGCGAGCCTGCCCGGCCGCTGGACGAACGCCGGGCCCGACACAGCCCTTACAAGGATGTCAGCGGCGTGTTGCGATCCTTCGACTATGCTGCTGCCATGGTGCTGCGCAGTGCCTCTAGTGTCGACCTCTCGGACAGCGCCCGCCAGGCCCGTCAGCGAGTCGCCAGGCGTTATCTGCACCAGGCCCGACATGCTTTTGTCGAGGCCTATGGGTTGGCCACTGCGGCCATGCCCCATGCCTGGGAACATGCCGACGGCGAGCGTGCGGCACTGGAACTGTTCAGCCTGGAGAAGGCGGCCTACGAAATCCTGTATGAAGCCGAAAACCGCCCGAGTTGGTTGGCCGTGCCTTTGCATGGTCTACATGGCCTGACAAGTACCTGGGGAGAGAGTTGAATGAAACACCTTAAGCGCGAGGAAGGCGGGCTGAGTCAGCGTGATATCGATGCCCTGGTCAGGGCCGAGCACACTGACCCGTTCGCTGTGCTTGGCCCGCACCCCGATGGTGCAGGCGGCCAGTTTGTCCGCGCCTATTTGCCCAATGCCTTGAGTGTTCAAGTGCTGGCGCGTGATGGTCAGCGCCTGCTGGCCGAGATGCAACAATCGGTACCTGGGCTGTTTCTCGTGCACCTCAATGAGCAGCACGCCTATGTGCTGAAAGTCCAATGGGCAGGTGGGGAGCAAATCACCGAGGACCCTTACAGCTTTGGGCCATTGCTCGGTGACATGGATCTCTACCTGTTCGGCGAGGGCAACCACCGCGACCTTTCCTCCAGCATGGGCGCGCAGCCGATGCAGGTTGAAGGTGTCGATGGTGTGCGCTTCTCGGTGTGGGCACCGAATGCCCGCCGGGTGTCGGTGGTTGGCGACTTCAACAACTGGGATGGGCGCCGCCACCCCATGCGCTTGCGTCATGCTTCTGGAGTTTGGGAGCTATTTGTCCCGCGCCTGCAGGCGGGTGAGGCTTACAAGTATGAAGTGCTGGGCCGTGACGGCATTCTGCCGCTCAAGGCGGATCCTCTGGCCCGAGCCACCGAACTGCCGCCCAGCACCGCCTCCAGGGTTGCAGGGCCACTGGCGCACACCTGGCAGGATGAGCGCTGGATGCAAGCGCGTGGCGAGCGTCAGGCTATCACCGCGCCGCTGTCGATCTATGAGTTACATGCCGGCTCTTGGCAGTGCGAGTGTGATGATACCGGGGAAGTTGCGCGTTTTTATAACTGGCGCGAATTGGCCGAGCGTCTGGTCCCATATGTACAGCAGTTGGGCTTTACTCATATCGAGCTGATGCCGATCATGGAGCACCCTTTCGGTGGGTCTTGGGGCTACCAGCCGCTGTCGTTGTTCGCGCCCACCGCGCGCTACGGCTCGGCAGAAGACTTCGCCGCCTTCATCGATGCCTGCCACCAGGCCGACATTGGCGTGATTCTTGATTGGGTGCCGGCGCATTTCCCTACCGACAGTCATGGCCTGGCACGTTTTGACGGTACGGCATTGTATGAATATGAGAACCCGCTCGAAGGTTTTCATCAGGACTGGGATACGCTCATTTACAACCTTGGCCGTACCGAGGTCCATGGCTTTATGCTGGCGTCGGCGTTGCACTGGATAAAGCATTTTCACATCGATGGGCTACGCGTCGATGCCGTCGCCTCGATGCTGTATCGCGATTATTCGCGCAAAGCCGGCGAGTGGGTGCCCAACCGTCATGGTGGTCGGGAAAACCTCGAAGCCATCGATTTTTTGCGTCACCTCACCGATGTAGTCGCTATTGAAGTGCCTGGGGCGCTGGTCATTGCCGAGGAATCCACGGCCTGGCCTGGCGTCAGCCAGCCCACTCAACAGGGTGGTCTGGGGTTCGCCTATAAGTGGAACATGGGCTGGATGCACGACACGCTGCACTACATCCAGAATGATCCTATCCACCGCACTCACCACCATCACGAGATGAGTTTCGGTCTGCTCTATGCGTACTCGGAGCATTTCATCCTGCCGATTTCCCACGATGAAGTGGTGCATGGCAAGCATTCCTTGATCGACAAGATGCCGGGTGATCGCTGGCAGAAATTCGCTAACTTGCGTGCTTACTTGACGTTCATGTGGGCTCATCCCGGCAAGAAGTTGCTGTTCATGGGCTGCGAATTCGGTCAGTGGCGTGAGTGGAACCATGACAGTGAATTGGACTGGTACTTGCTCAAGTATCCGGAGCATCTGGGTGTGCAGCGTCTGGTGGGTGACTTGAACCGTTTGTATCGCGAAGAGCGCGCCCTGCATGAGCAGGACTGCCAGGCGCAGGGCTTTCAGTGGTTGATCGGTGATGATGCGCACAACAGTGTCTATGCCTGGTTGCGATGGAGTGCGAGTGGCGAGCCGTTGCTGGTTGTGGCTAACTTTACGCCAGTGCCGCGGGAGGGGTATCGCATTGGGGTGCCGTTTGGCGAGCGCTGGACTGAGGTGCTCAACAGTGATGCGCAGAGTTATGCAGGTTCCAATTTTGGCAATCTTGGTGAGGTGGTGAGTGAAGGGTTGCCCAGCCATGGGCAGCCTTTGTCGTTGCGTTTGAACTTGCCGCCGTTGGGGGTGTTGATTCTGCGTCCGCGTTAGTTGGGCCCTCCGGTGGGAGCGGGCTTGCCCCGCGATGAGGCCCTTCAATTCAGCCTAATCCATTTGCTCTGGTGGCGCTTAATCACCTTTGCGCCCTTACGGCGCCTTACTTTGGCAGTCGCCCCAAAGTAAGCAAAGGGCTTGCCGCGTGATTCGGGAGCATCCTGCGAAGGCCTTTCTTGATCGGTATCAACCGCATTCAGCACTCCGGGATGTAGGCTCGGAGCCATTGATGGGACGCGAGCCGAGGGTCTGATGATTTATCCAGTGTTGTTGACGCTGCATTTGTTCGCGGCCCTGATTTTTATTGGTACGGTGTTTTTCGAGGTGCTGTTTCTGGAGAGTATCCGCAAGCAGTTGCCTGCCAAGTTGATGTTGCTGCTCGAGCAGGCTGTCGGAAAACGCGCCCGGCAGTTGATGCCCTGGGTGTTGCTGGTGTTGTTCGGTGCGGGTATCGGTATGGTCTGGTTGCGTTATCTGCCGGTACTCGCTACACCGCTGAGCTCGTCGTTCGGGACGTTGCTGTTGGCCAAGATTGTCGTCGCCGCCAGTGTGCTGGTGCATTTTCTCGGGGCCATGGTGTTGTTCAAGACCGATCGTATGAATGCGCGCTGGGTGAAGTTCATTCACAACAGTGTGTTCGCCCATATGATTGTGATCGTTGTGTTGGCCAAAGGCATGTTCTACCTGACCTGGTAAATCCTCTGCGCTTGATACAAATCAAGGCCTCCAAGGCGGTATAGGCAGACACTGAAACTCCGCAGCCCGTCTCGGAGCCTTTGTTATGCTCGATGTCCTTCACTCCCGCAACGAGCAGATCGTTAGACGCGATCAAGGCCTGCTCGACCCCAACTACTACGTCGATATCCGCAAGTTCCATGGCGGTGTCGGCTCGCTGGACGTATTGCGCGGTTTGCGCAGCAGTCGTCAGCATCAGCGCCCCTTATCGTTGAACGTGCAGATACCGGCCAATTTCAGGCAGGCCGGTCAAGTCACGGAAAATTATCTTCAGTGCCTGGCGCGGGAGATCGATCTGGTCGGTTGTCACCTGAGCCCGCAACAACGGATCGAGCAGTTTCATTTAAGCGGCATTCCCGCAGAACCAGCGCAGTTACAACAACTGATGGCACAGTTGCACAGACGCTTCAATTTTCTTACCCACGAGAGCGGCGACTACAGTGCCGATATCGAGCTGCAGCACACCAACTGGGCAACCATGGGGCTGCTGCGTGATCAGGGCTTCAACCATGTAAGTATCGGCGTGCCGGATATTGGCAGCGCGGGTGAACAGTCGGTGGCGCGTTACCAGAACCCTGCGCCGATTCATTCACTGATCGATGCGGCGCGTACGTTTGATTATCGCTCGGTGAGTGTCGATCTGGGATATGGTCATGCCTGGCAAACGCCGCAGACATTCGCCCTGAAGCTGTCCAGCCTGATCGAGCTGGAGCCCGATCGCCTGCAGGTATTCGACTACGCGCATGCACCGAAGCGCTACGCCCAGAGCATCAAGCTCCAAGCCAGCAGTGAGGAAGACAAAGCGCTGATGCGGCGTATCTGCTTTGAGCAACTGCTCGCAGCCGGCTATCAGCATATTGGCCTGGGACAGTTTGTGCGCCCAGATGACGATCTTGCTATTGCGCAGGAACGTGGCCATTTGCGCCGCAACTGCCAGGGTTTCACGCGCCATGGTTATTGCGATCATGTCGGTTTCGGCCTAGGTGCGATCAGCCAGTTCGATACCTTGTATGGGCAAAATACCGAGGCGTTCGACCACTACATGGCGCAGTTGCAGCAGGGGCAGTTGGCAACGGTTCGGGGTTGGCGCTGCGAGGACAGCGACCAGGTCCGACAAAGGGTAACGGAGCGGTTGAGCTGTGATCTAGAATTAGACATCCAGGCCATCGAAACCCGCTACGGTATTGATTTTCAGCGCTACTTCGCCAATGCCTGGCGGCAACTTGAGGCCATGGCTCGCGCCGGGCTGGTGGAGTTGGGCGAGCAGTACATCAGCATATTGCCTGCCGGCCGCCTGGAGGTGGATGTCATCTGCCAGCTGTTCGAGCAGGACGTGAATAATTCGGCGCTTTCGTCCCAACACGACTGGATCGATCATGACGCCAGCATTTGAGTTCAACCGCACCCTGGTGAAGAAATACGACCGGCCAGGGCCGCGCTACACCTCCTACCCAACAGCGCCGCAGTTCCATGAGGCGTTCGCCGTCGATGACTACCTGCAGGCGGTGACGGCCAGCAATCAGGCGGCAGCTGCCAAGCCATTGTCGGCCTATATCCACATCCCGTTCTGCCAGAGCCTTTGTTACTACTGCGCCTGCAACAAGATCATCACCCGCAAGACCCACCGCGCCAGCGAATACCTGGGTTATCTCAAGCGCGAAATAGCCATGCAGGGGCAATTGTTCGATCGCACTCGCAGGCTGACCCAATTGCACCTGGGTGGCGGTACGCCTACTTACCTGACCGGTGAGCAGCTGGCTGAGCTGATGGAGTGCTTGCGCCAGGCCTTCAACATGGACGACAGCGATAACCACGAATTTTCCATCGAGGTCGATCCGCGCACCATCAGCACCGAGCAGATTCAGGTACTGCGAGGCCTGGGCTTCAACCGCTTGAGTTTTGGCGTGCAGGATTTCGACGCCGATGTGCAGGCTGCGGTCAATCGCCAGCAAAGCGAGCAGCAGATATACGATTTGGTCGCAGCAGCACGCCAGGCGCAGTTCAAGTCGGTCAGTGTCGACCTTATCTACGGTTTGCCATTGCAAACGGTCCATAGCTTCGACGTTACCCTGAGCAAGATCATTGCCCTGCGCCCGGACCGAATTGCAGCTTACAGCTACGCGCATCTTCCGCAGCAGGTCCGTGCCCAGCGCATGATTCGTCCACAGGACATGCCGCCGCCAGAGCGCAAGCTGGAACTGTTGGAGTTGACCATCCGCCGCCTCACCGAAGCCGGCTATGTGTACATCGGCATGGACCATTTTGCCTTGCCGGATGATGAGCTGAGCCTGGCCCGCGCCAATGGCACCTTGCAGCGTAACTTTCAGGGTTACTCGACCCACGCTGACTGTGACCTCATCGGCCTGGGCGTGTCATCGATCGGCAAAGTGGGGGACAGCTACAGCCAGAGCGTCAAGCTGCTCTCGCAGTATTATGCGCGGCTGGACCAGGGCATGCTGCCGGTCCAGCGCGGCTATCGCCTGAACGCCGATGATGTGTTGCGCCGTGAGGTGATCAATGAATTGATGTGTCACGGTCGCATCGACTTTGCCAGGTTCGAAGCGGTGCACGGCGTTCGTTTCAATGACTATTTTGCCGAGGCGCTGCAGCAACTGGCTGAACAGGTGGATGACCATTTACTGGCAATTGACCAGGACACCTTGCAGCTGCTGCCCCAAGGGCAGCTTATGATGCGCAACACCGCCATGGCCTTTGACGCCTACCTCGGTGGCGGGCGTAAAGGGCAGTTTTCACGCACGGTCTGAGGGTGCTTGACGGCGATCAAGTTTACCCGGCGCAGTGCTTGTCAGTGGGTCGTCTGCACCTTTAGCGTGGTGCTCGAATCCGCTGCCAAGCCAGGTGTCGCATGACCCTCACCGTTGTTTCCGAAACTCGAAGCAAACCCTTCTATCAACCACAGCACAACGAACAGGCGCTCTTCGAGCAGGCCTGGCGCCACGGCCTGCCCGTGCTAATCAAAGGCCCGACCGGCTGCGGCAAGACCCGCTTCGTCCAGCATATGGCGCAGCGCCTGAACCTGCCGCTACACACTGTTGCCTGTCACGATGACTTGAGTGCAGCTGACCTGGTCGGCCGCCACCTGATCGGCGCGCAGGGCACCTGGTGGCAAGATGGGCCATTGACCCGTGCGGTGCGCGAAGGTGGCATCTGCTACCTCGACGAGGTGGTCGAGGCGCGTCAGGACACCGTCGTGGTTCTGCACCCGCTGGCTGACGATCGCCGCGAGCTGTTTCTGGAACGTACCGGTGAAGTACTGCAGGCACCGCCGTCGTTCATGCTGGTGGTGTCCTACAACCCCGGCTATCAGAACCTGCTCAAGGGTATGAAGCCCAGTACCCGCCAGCGCTTCGTGGCGATGCGTTTCGACTATCCGGCAGCCGCCGATGAAGCGCATATCGTGCGTCATGAAGCCGGGGTGGATGCTGCACTGGCCAACCAGGTAGTGCGCCTGGGGCAGGCGCTGCGACGTCTGGAGAACCACGATCTGGAGGAGGTTGCCTCGACCCGCCTGCTGATTTTTACTGCACGTATGATCGGCGCCGGAATGAATCCGCGTGAAGCGTGCCTGGCCTGCCTGGCCGAACCCTTGAGTGATGACCCGGTAACGGTTGCGGCGTTGATGGACGTGGTCGATGTCCACTTCGGCTAACGCGCAGGTTGCTCCCCGGCGCTTGCCGGGGGATCTGGCGATGTGGTTTTTCATCCTCGCCGAGTTGTCGGTATTCGCCTTGCTGATTCTGGCGTTTGCGACCACTCAGGCGCTCAAGCCACAGCTGTTCGCTGAAAGCCGACAGTTGCTCGACACCTCTACGGGCCTGGCGATGACCTTGAGTCTGCTCAGTGCCGGGTTTCTGGCTGCCCTGGCACAGGAGCAGGTGCGACAGGCACGACCGCGACAGGCGGGCGGGCTTCTGCTGCTGGCATTGTTGGTCGCCTGCGGCTACCTGGGCCTGAAGCTAGGTGAATACCAGCATCTACTCAGCCTGGGGCTGGGTCTTGAGCACAACACGTTCTTTACCCTGTACTGGCTGCTCACCGGCTTTCACTTTCTGCATGTGCTGCTCGGCATGCTGATTCTGGTCTGGTTGGCCAAGGGCTGCTGGCGCGGTGTGTATGGTCCGGGCAGGTGCAGCGGATTCGAGTCTGGGGTGTTGTATTGGCACATGGTCGACCTGGTCTGGGTCGTGCTGTTTCCCCTGGTCTACGTTCTGGATTAAGGAACTCGCATGCACGCATCGAAGTTTTTGCTGCGCTGCTGGCTAGCCCTGGCATGCCTGAGCCTGGTTACCGTGGCACTGGCGCAGGGCAGGGCAAGCGTTTGGCTGGTCCTGCTGCTGGCGGTGCTCAAAGCCTGGTTGATCACCGACGGTTTCATGGAACTGCGCCACGGGCCATGGCGCTGGCGCGCCCTGGTATTGGCCTGGGCGCTGGTGCTGGCACTGCTGGTTGGCGCGACCTTGAGCCTTCGCAGCTAATACCCGAGTAAAACCATCGGCGTTTCTTGATCGCCATCAAGCAGGTTTTCAGCCCTCGCTTTCTATCATGGCCAGGCCAAGCAATGAGGACGCGACCATGTCAGAGACCTTCACCAAGGGCATGGCCAGGAACATCTATTTTGGGGGGAGTATTTTTTTCTTCCTGATATTCCTGGCCTTGACCTACCACACCGAACAAACCTTTCCCGAACGGAGCAATGCCGCGCAATTAACCGACGCCGTGATTCGCGGCAAGACAGTCTGGGAGCAAAACAACTGTATTGGCTGCCACACCCTGCTGGGCGAGGGTGCGTATTTCGCGCCTGAGTTGGGCAACGTTGTCCAGCGCCGTGGTGGCGATGACGGCTTCAAGCCTTTTCTGCATGCGTGGATGAAGATGCAACCGTTGAACGTCCCGGGCCGCCGAGCCATGCCGCAGTTCAACTTGAGCGACCAGGAGGTCGACGACATCGCCGAATTCCTCAAATGGACGTCGAAAATAAATACCAATGGCTGGCCGCCAAACAAGGAGGGCTGAGTGATGAGTACTGCCAATCCCCATCTTAAATTCGCTTCGCAGGCCGTCGCCAAGCCATACTTTGTATTTGCCCTGATCCTGTTTCTCGGTCAGGTGCTGTTCGGTTTGATCATGGGCCTGCAATACGTGATCGGTGACTTCCTGTTCCCGGCCATTCCCTTCAACGTGGCGCGCATGGTGCACACCAACCTGCTGATTGTCTGGTTGCTGTTCGGTTTCATGGGCGCGGCCTATTACCTGATTCCGGAAGAGGCCGATCGCGAGCTGCATAGCCCGAAACTGGCAATCGTATTGTTCTGGGTGTTCGCCGCCGCAGGTGTGCTGACGATCCTCGGCTACCTGCTGGTACCCTACGCCGGCCTTGCCAGACTGACCCACAACGAATTGCTGCCGACCATGGGGCGCGAGTTCCTCGAGCAACCAACCATCACCAAAATGGGTATCGTGGTGGTGTGCCTGGGTTTTCTCTACAACATCGGCATGACCTTGCTCAAAGGCCGCAAGACCACCGTCAGCATGGTCATGATGACCGGGTTGATCGGTTTGGCGGTGTTCTTCCTGTTCTCCTTCTACAACCCCGGTAACCTGGCACGTGACAAGTTCTACTGGTGGTGGGTTGTGCACCTGTGGGTGGAAGGGGTGTGGGAACTGATCATGGGCTCGATGCTGGCGTTCGTGCTGATCAAGATCACCGGTGTCGATCGCGAGGTCGTGGAGAAGTGGCTGTACGTGATCATCGCCATGGCCCTGATCACCGGCATCATCGGTACCGGCCACCACTTCTTCTGGATCGGTGCGCCTGAAGTCTGGTTGTGGGTTGGCTCGATCTTCTCGGCAATGGAGCCGCTGCCGTTCCTGGCGATGGTGCTGTTTGCCTTCACCATGGTTCGTAACCGCCGTCGGCAACACCCTAATCGTGCCGCCACGCTGTGGGCCAAGGGCACGACGGTAACAGCGTTCTTTGGGGCGGGTGTCTGGGGTTTTCTGCATACCCTGGCGCCAGTGAACTTCTATACCCACGGCACGCAGCTGACCGCAGCTCACGGTCACCTGGCGTTCTACGGTGCTTACGCAATGATCGTCATGACCCTCATCAGCTACGCCATGCCGCGCCTGCGTGGCTTGGGTGAGGCCGCCGATGAGCGTTCGCAGACCCTGGAGGTGTGGGGTTTCTGGCTGATGACCTTGTCGATGGTAATGATCACTCTGTTGCTCACCGCTGCCGGCGTGGTGCAGGTGATGTTGCAACGCTGGGCCGAGGACGGCAGCGCCATGCCATTCATGTCCACCACCGAACACCTGCGCGGGCTGTTCTGGGCACGCCTGGTCAGTGGCGTGGGCTTTATGGCCGGGCTGTTGTGCTACCTGCTGAGTTTCCGCCAGCGTGGGCGGGCGGCATTGCGCGCACCGGCACGGGTGGTGCCGTCATGATCGGTAGCTGCAAGTAACAAGCAACGGCCCGGCTACTGCAGCGGGCCGTTTTCTGCGTTGAAAACACAGGAGGCAACATGGCGTTCACCCTTGAGCTGGAGGAGTGGGTCGGCAGTGTCTGGCATCGCTTCATCACCCGCCGCGCCAACCCGGACTTCCCTGAAGCGAGTGTCGATCTGGCCTCTCGACAGCGCGCCTTGACCCTGTTGTTTCGCGCCATGGGCGGGCCCGCGAACCAAGGTGTGGAAGCAGCCAGTGAGCGTGACCTGCTGCTACGCCGCACACTGTTGCAACAGATCGCTGGCACCTGCAAACAGGTACCGCTGGCCTGGTGTGATGGCCAAAACCTACGCCTGCCCGGCCACCTGGCGGTGTTCCCCGAGGCCAGCTTGAACGAGGCGCTTTATCGCTGGCTGGCGCTGCTGGCGGCGCACTCGGAACCGATGCGGCACTGGGGGCGTGACAACCAGCGCTGGACCCAAACCCTGCTGCAGCGCTACCCGGCGCTGCTGCCGCGTTATCAGCGTCTGGTCGAGGCTCACCTGCAGTTACGCCCGGACCCTGACTCCCTGAGTCCGGCTGAAGCGGCCCTGGAGCGTGCCCTGTGCCAGGCCCTGCGCGAGCCGGGCAGCGTCAGTGAGTTTCCGCGCAGCGAGCGCGCAGCGTGGCCGGTGCCGCTGTGGTTGTACCCGCCGCTGCACATGCCCGGCGCCCAGGCCGGGGAGCTGGAAGACACCGACGAACATCTGGCGACTCCACCGGGTGAGCAGCGTAGCGGGCGCAAGCGCGCTACGCGAATCGATGAAACCCGGCGCGAGGGCGGGCTGTTGATCGTGCGTCTGGAGAACCTGTTCAGTTGGACCGAGCACGTCGACCTCGATCGCTGGTCGGACGACAGCGAAGACCCTGATGCCGCCCGGGTTGCCGACGACCTTGACCAACTGACCCTTTCTCGCACCCGCTTGCGCAAGGGCGGGGGCCTCAAGTTGCACCTGGATTTGCCGCCTGCCGATGTCGACGATATTCCGCTGGGCGAGGGCATAAAGCTGCCGGAATGGGACTATCGCACGGGGCGACTGCAACCGAATTTCGTCAATCTGCAGATGTTCGAACCCAGGGATTCCCAGGCGCAACCCTTGCCGCCCCGGTTACAGCCCGCAGCACGGCGTCTGCAACGTCAATTCGAGCAGTTGCGCAACGACCGTCAATGGTTGCGCCAGCAGCCGCAGGGCTCTGAGTTGGATCTGCAGGCCTGGCTGGACTTCTACGTCGAGCGCAGTCACGGTCAATGTGCCGAGCGCGGCTTGTTCCTGGCGCAACGGCAGACGCGCCGCGATCTGGCCTGTCTGCTATTGGCGGACGTGTCGATGTCCACCGACGCGCACATCAACGATGAAAGCCGAGTAATCGAAGTTATTCGCGACAGCTTGTTGTTGTTCGGCGAAACCCTCTCGACGCTGGGCGATGACTTTGCCTTGTACGGGTTTTCCTCGCTACGTCGCCAACAGGTTCGCCTGCAGGCGCTCAAGACGTTCGAACAGCGCTATGACGACAGTACACGCGGGAAAATCCAAGGGCTAACGCCAGGCTACTACACGCGCATGGGTGCTGCTATTCGCCAGGCGACCCGCCTGCTTGGCGCTAGCAAGCGCAGACGCAAACTGCTACTGCTGGTCACCGATGGCAAGCCCAATGATCTGGATTTGTACGAGGGGCGCTATGGTGTCGAGGACACCCGCGAGGCAGTACGCGAGGCGCGGCGTCAGGGCCTGATCCCGTTCTGCATCACCATCGACCGAAAAGCGCAGGAGTATCTGCCGTACATGTTCGGCAGCAATGGCTATAGCCTGATTCGTCAGCCTGAACAGTTGCCGCTGCGATTGCCGCAACTGTATCGGCAGTTAACCCAGCCTTGAGCAGTATCTAGCGTGGCAACCACAACACCATTGCCACGCAGAACAGGGTCAGGCCGATGCAGAACCACAAAAAGCGCAACTGCTGTTTTGCCGCTGCATGGGCCGGGGAGGTTGGCAGCGGCATGCCGCATTGTTCACATTCAACGCCATGGATGGGGTTGCTGTGTTGGCAATACAGGCAGACGGGCAGAGCCTTCATTCGAACTGCTCCAGCCGTGAACGATCGAGAATGACGATATGCCGGCCTTCCTGGGTGATGACCTTTTCATCGATCAAACGACGGATAATGCGCGAGAACGTTTCCGGCTGAATCGACAGATGGCCTGCGATCAGTTGCTTGGCCATTGGCAGTTCGAACTGCGTTTCGACCGGTTGAACCTGCATCATTTGCGTGAGCAGATAACGCACTACGCGGTGGGTCGCGTTCTTGAGTGACAAGGTTTCTATTTCATTGACCCGTTGGTGCAAGCGCACGCACAGCTTGCCCAGCAGCGCGAAGGTCAGCCGGCTGTTGCTCTGCAGCAGGCGCAGGTAGGTGCTGTTGGACAACCGATACAATTGCGACGGCGCGATGGCTTCGGCCGAGGCCACATAGTTGGGTGTGTCCATCAACATCATGGCTTCGGCAAAGGTCTGCCGAGGACCGATGACCTCGAACACTTTCTCCTGGCCGTCCGGCGTCAGGCGGTAGATTTTTACCGCGCCGGCAATCACAAAATAAAACCCTTCAGCCGGCTCGCCTTGCCGAAACAGCGGTTCCCCCTTGTCGACGCTGAGTAATTGGCTGGAAGCCATCAGCTCGTCGAGTTGCTCGTCATTGAGCGGCTCGAACAAGTGATGACTGCGCAGAATCTGGTGATGGACACGGTGAAGGACCATGAGCGTTCATCCTGAGGCGAGTTAAAAGAGGACTCAGATAAGACCGAGGGCAACGTTGCTGGCGATCGCGATGAACGATCCCAGGGCGGCGAACCATGCCAATGGCTGGATGATGTTTCTCATGTGAACTCCAAACGAATGACTGATGGGGCTTATCAGCAAGAGTCGGACCAGGCTCAAGCCCGCAGACTGTCAGCTTTTGCCGAACTGTAGGGTAAAAATAACCCTGTTATGAAGGGTCAAAACAACCATCTAAGGGTAATTTATACCCGGTTTGTTGGCTGCATCGCGAGATCGAGCCAGCAAATGCGCAGGGGCACGGCTCTTGCACAATCGAGCATGAAGCAGCGATGGGCAGCTTACGCAGTTGTAGCCAGCACGCGTTGACGTGCGACAAGGGCTAGGCTCACTAAATCGTAGACGATAACGCCGGGATAGGTTTCGCCCTGGGGCACCCCGGCAACAGGGTTAAGGAGTGGTGTCAATGCAAGTACTTGATCGCCGTAAAGCAATGGCCATCGTGCCCTTGTTGCGTCTGGCGTTCCGGCCATTCTTCCTCGGTGGCTGTGGCTTGGCTTTGCTGGCAATTCCGCTGTGGCTGGCAGCCTTGCACGGCTCGCTGGGCGATTGGCAGCCCGCCGGTGGCTGGCTGGCCTGGCACCGTCATGAACTGTTGTTCGGTTTTGGCCTGGCGATCATTGCTGGCTTCTTGCTCACCGCCGTGCAGACCTGGACCGGCCAACCGGGTATCAGTGGCAAGCCTTTGGCGGCCCTGGCTGCACTGTGGCTGGGGGCACGGGTTGCCTGGTTGGTGAATGCGCCCTGGCCCGTGCTGGTGGTGCTGGAGCTGGCATTCCCGCTGGTAGTGGCGGTGCTGATGGCGGTCACGCTGTGGCGGGTACGGCAGAAGCGCAACTACCCCATCGTGCTGCTGTTGCTGCTGCTCACCGTGGTCGATGCGGTGGCGGTGTACGGCTTGGTCCAAGGCAACGACGGCTGGCAGCGCCAGGGTGTGCTGGGCGGTATCTGGCTGGTGGCGGCGATGATGGTGATGATTGGCGGGCGGGTGATTCCGTTCTTCACCCAGCGTGGCCTGGGACGGGTCGATGCGGTGGCGCCGTGGCCGTGGCTGGATTGGCTGCTGTTGGCAGGTTCTGCGCTGATAGCACTGTTGTATATCACTGGCCCGGCGCTACTGCCCAATGTCGGGGTGGGGGTGTTGTTCGCGGTACTGACCCTTGGCCACGCGGTGCGTCTGTGGCGCTGGCATGATCGCGGGCTGTGGAAGGTCCCGCTGTTGTGGTCGTTGCATGTGGCCTATGCCTGGATGGCGCTGGCGTGCCTGGGCATGGCCTTGTGGCACCTTGGCGTTGCGATCAACCCCAGCCTTGCGGTGCATAGCCTGACAGTGGGCGCCATCGGTGGGTTGATCCTGGCAATGGTTACCCGCGTCAGCCTTGGGCATACCGGCAGGCCACTGCAGCCACCGGCAGGGATGACTCTGGCATTCGCGCTGCTCAATCTTGGCGGCCTTAGCCGGGTGCTCGTGGTGCAGTGGTTCCCTTTGCAGGGCCTGTGGCTGGCCGGGTTGTGCTGGACACTGGCGTTTGCCTTGTATGCGTGGCGTTACGCGCCAATGCTTATGCGTGCGCGGGTTGACGGTCATCCAGGATAACGACGCCAGAGCAGGAGGCTGACAATGTACTACCCCTATATTTTGGTTATTCACTTGCTGGCGGCGATCGCCTTTATCGGCACACTGTTTTTTGAAGTGTTCATCTGGCATACCGCGCGTCAGCAAGTTTCCGAGACTGCTCAGGGCGCAGCTGACCAGGCGATCTCCAGCCGTTCGCGTAAAGTGCTGCATGCTGTCGTGCTGGTGCTGTATGGCGCCGGTATCGGTCTTGCCTGGCATCATCGCGGCGCTCTCAGCCAGCCGCTGGCGAGCAGCTTTGCCACGCTGCTCAGCCTGAAGATCATCCTCGCCTTGAGCATCATTGGCCACTACCTGCTGCTGGCGTATCTGCTCAAGCGCCAGCGCCTGACTCAGGCTCGCGCCCGTTGGATTCGTTGCAGTATTCTCGGTCACATGCTGTTGATCGTGATATTGGCCAAGGCCATGTTCTACTGGCATTGATCACAGGCTAACGCTTGCGCTCACCTGTTCGGGTTATCGACGGGCAGGTTGAGGCCACGCTCGGCAAAATAGGTTTCCAGCACTGCTGCGTCGGCATTGCCCCAGGCAAGCGCGATGTAGGTGTCTGGCCGTATCAGGTACACCGCGTCGCGTACCAGCCCAGCAGCTTCGTGGGCCGGGCTCCAGACAAATACATCCACGGGTATGCCGCGACCGCTGCACCATTGCACCAGACTTGCGCTGACAGCGCCGTAAACCTGCACTTGCCAACAGATACGGCTCAGGCCGCTGAAATTATCGCGCCCGTCTTCGGCGACCCAGGGCAGGCGGTCGCCGCCCTGGAGTGAGCCTGCATCGCCGTAGCTCAACGGCATGTAGCGATAGTTCAGGGTGATTTGCGAGACGGTGCGGAACAGAAACGCCTGGGCTGACCTGAAGGCCAACACCCGCGGCAGCATGCGCGGGGCCAGACGGGTGCGTAACAGGGCTGCCAGGCGACCATCGGCGGTGACAAAGTTGAACACCTGGTCGGTGGTGGCCACCAGGCGCTGGGCGAAGGCACTGCGCTCGATCTGGTAAGTGTCCAGCAGGCTTTGCCGGGCTTCGCCGCGCAGGACGCTGGCCAGCTTCCAGGCAAGATTGATGGCATCGCCAATACCGGTGTTCATGCCCTGGCCGCCGGCCGGGCTGTGTATATGGGCGGCATCGCCGAGCAGGAACGTACGCTGTTGACTGAAGTGTTCCGCCACCCGATGGTGTACCCGATAGGTAGAGAACCAGTTGACCTGCTGGACCTGGACATTCATGTGCTCGATGGCACGATGGCTGACATCGTCGAAGCGCAATTGCTCGGGGTGCTCGGCGCGTGCGTCGCGCACGGTACCGATCAGCCGGGCTCGGCCATCTCCGGCCAAAGGGAAAACCGCGAGAAAGTCCGCTTCGTCGAGGTCGACGTGCAGCTCGCCGTTCAGCGCCGGGCCCGAGGCCTGCACGTCGGCAACATAGAACACTTGCTGGTAGGTTCCACCGGGAAAACCAATGCCAAGAGCCTTGCGCACTGTCGAGCCAGCGCCGTCGCATCCGGCCAGATAACTGGCCTGGCAGTGCTCCTGCGTGCCGTCAGCATGGCGCAAGCGGGCCTTGATACCCTGGTTATCTTGGCTGAAGTCGCTCAGTTCGGTGTTGCGTTCCACGTCGACTGCGAAGCCCTGAAGGCGGTCGATCAGCAGCTGTTCATGTTCATCCTGCGGGTAAATGTGCAGGAAGGGGTAGGGCGTGAAACCAGCGCCGATGCTGTTCAGGGGCAGGCGGGCCGCGGCATGGCCCTTGACCCAGAGGTTGGCCGCGGGCACCTGGCGGCCGCGCTCGACGATAGTCGTGGTCAAATCCAGCTGGCGGTACAGCTCCAGGGTTCGTGCCTGCACCGCTAATGCCCGGGACGTGGTGCCGGGGCCGCTGGTCTTGTCGATGATGCGCACGCTCACGCCTTGTTTGCTCAACCACAAGGCCAGCACCAGGCCGGTAGGCCCGGCGCCGATGATCAGTACTTCACAGCGCTTCATTGCATGTGCTCCATTCAAGAAGAACTGGAACTCATCCAAGTGTAAGTCTACTGTCGGGATTTGTCCGTCGCCTGCGGCGCCGGGTTATTCGGCCTTGGCGCGTACGATGCGCCCGCTCTTGATCTCGTCGGCGTAGGCATGAAGCTTGTCCGAGTCCTTGTACAGGCGATTCATCAGGTGCAGTACGGCAACAACATCGACACCCTCGATTCGTTCGGCCAGTTTGCTGATTTCGCCGGCAGTGCGCTCAAGGTTGGAGGCGACGCTTTTCAGGTCGCGCTTGAGTTCGGCGGAAGATTTTTTCAAGGCCATGAGGGTCTCCGGGGGATTGGGTGTAGGTTACCGCGGGGCAATTCGACGTGCCCCGCGATGCTTGCTTCAACCAGGAAACAAAAACGGACTGACGCCACTGCGGCCGAATCCCTCACGCTCAACCTCGGCATCGAGGGCGAGGGAGGCGAGGTCATCGGCCAGCAGTTCCTGGTCACGGTCCTTTTCCGGGTAGAAGACTTTCAGGTAGCTGTGACAATCGTTGCAGCTTTCCGCTTTGATCGCGGCATCCTGACGTTCCAGCGACCAGTAGTCCAGTGCGCCGGTGGCTTCACAGTTGCTGCATTTGACCCGGACCATGTGCCAGCGGCATTCGCACAGGCTACATTGCAGGTAGCGCAGGCCGGCCTGGGAGCCGGTCATCACCACGCTGGCGACCGGGGCGCTTGTGCATACCGGGCAGTGCTGGCGTTGCTCGCCGATGACAGCACTGGCCGAAGCAGGCAGGGCGCTGGCCAACTGCGTGAAGTACAGCGACAGCGCCGCCCACAGGAACAGTGCTTGGCCGCTGCCAACCTGCTCGTAGCCGCCGGCCAGCAAGGCGCTGGCCAGTTGCTCCAATTGCGCTGGGCTATGGGCGCCGAGGCTGTCCAGGATGCTGCGCACGTTCGGGTTGGCGTCGCTGTACAGCCGTTCGATCACACCTTGCAGCAGTTGTTGCCAATACGGGGCGCGTGGGTAGTTGGCCGTGGCCAACGGCGCCTGGCCGCTACCCACGCGGTGCGCAAGGCCGTCAGCCAGTGCCTGTGGCAATGGCAGGCGTTCAAGCAAGTGCTGCTGGGCGTCTACCAGTTGTGCGCAAAAACCGAGGTAGTCGCCCATGGCATGGGTGTCGGCAAGCTCACGTAGACGGACAGCACGCTTGGCGTAGCGGTCCGTGAGCGATGGCAACAGTACGGGCGCAATCTGGGCGATGCCGCCGCTAGGTGTTTGCACCGGGGTCATGTGGATACTGCTCATGGCTTGCTCCCGGTTTTGTTCTGTTTGTTGATCTGCCGGTACCAGCGGTCATGGTGGGTCTTGGCCCAGGTGCGGCTGACGTAGCCGGTGACCATGCCGCGAATCGAGCCCTTGACCCAGAACGCCAGGTAGGCATGACCGATGATCAGCAGAATCAGGGAAATACCTGCTACTGCGTGTACCAGAAGGCCGATACGAATGCTGGGGATCGAGAACAGCGGCGCGAAATACGGCCGCCAGATCACCACACCGCTGAGCAGCAACACCGTGATCAAGGTCATGATGCCCCAGAACAACACCTTCTGCCCGGCGTTGTATTTGCCGATGTTCAACGCCGGATCATGCTTGCCGGCCAGCACGTGCTTGACGTTCCTGAACCATTGCGCGTCTTCGCGCTCCGGCAGGTTGTAGCGAACGAAGCGCGCGAACAGGAACATCAGCAGGACGAACACCACCACGCCGAAAAAGGGGTGAAGAATACGTGCCAACTGCGGGGTGCCGAACACGGCGTTGAGGCCGTTGAACGAGGGGAAGAACCACGACAGGCCCGACAACGCCACGGCGAAAAAGCAGATCACCATGAACCAGTGGCAGGCGCGGTCGATAAAGCGGGTGCGCAGGATCAATTTGTCGGTGTTCATGCGTGGGTATCCTCCTCGTGCTTCTCGTCCTGTTCGTCGACCTCGTTGGGGCCCACGCCGATGTAATGGAACAGGGTGCCGGCGAGGGTGGCGAAAAACGCCGCGGCGGCCACCGGTTTCATCCAGCCTTTCCAACCCTGGATGGCAGTGCTGATGCGCGGGTCGGTTGGCAGCTTGTGATACAGCTGGGGTTTGTCCGCATGCTGCAGCACGTAGACCACGTGAGTGCCGCCTACGCCTTGCGGGTCATAGATTCCGGCACCGGCAAAACCGCGTCCCTGAAGCTCGGTGACCCGCTCGCCAGCCTGGTGCAGCATGTCCTGCTTGCTGCCGAAGTTGATCGCGCCGGTAGGGCAGGTCTTGACGCAGGCCGGTTCCTGGCCGACCGATACGCGGTCCACGCACAGCGTGCATTTGTAGGCCTTGTTGTCCTTCTGGCTGATGCGTGGCACATCGAAAGGGCAGCCGGCAATGCAGTAGCCGCAGCCGATGCAATGCTCGGACTGAAAATCGACGATGCCGTTGGCGTACTGAATGATCGCACCAGGCTGTGGACAAGCCTTCAGGCAGCCGGGGTCGGCGCAATGCATGCAGCCGTCCTTGCGGATCAGCCATTCAAGCTTGCCGCTTTCGTCTTCGACTTCATCGAAGCGCATCAGCGTCCAGGTTTCGGCAGACAGGTCCGCCGGGTTGTCGTACACCCCCACGTTGTGACCGACTTCGTCACGCAGGTCGTTCCACTCGTTGCACGCTACCTGGCAGGCCTTGCAGCCGATGCAGATACTCACGTCGATGAGCTTGGCCACTTCGGCCTGGTGGTCGCGGGTGTGTGGCGCCGGGGTCAACACGCTGGTGGCCGAGCGGCGGACAATGTCTTGGGATTGCATGGACATGGTTTCGCCCTCAGACCTTTTCAATATTCACGAGAAACGCCTTGTACTCGGGCGTATGGGTGTTCGAGTCGCCGATACCTGGGGTCAGCGTGTTGGCCAGGAAGCCCTTGCGGGTCGCGCCCTCGTAACCCCAATGACAAGGAATGCCGATGGTGTCGACATCCTGGCCATCAATGGCCAAGCGACGGATGCGTTTGGTCACCACGGCCTTGGCCTTGATGTAGCCGCGCTGAGTGCTGACCTTGACCATGTCGCCCTGGACAATGCCTTTGTCGGTGGCGAGCTTTTCGCCGATCTCGATGAACTGCTCCGGCTGGACGATGGCGTTCAGGCGGGCGTGCTTGGTCCAATGGCGGAACAACTCGGTAATTGAGTAGGTGGTTGCCACATAGGGGAAATCTTCACGTTTGCCCATGCGTTTGCGGTCGCTTTCATACACCCGCGCTGTGGGGCTGTAAGTGACGTTCGGGTGCAGTGGGTTGTGTGCCAGTGGGCTTTCGGTCGGTTCGTAGTGCTCGGGGAACGGGCCATCATTCATGGCGCCGACCGAGAACAGACGCCCCAGGCCTTCGGGCAGCATGATGAACGGGTTGGCCTTGCTGCCTGGTGCGGCAGTGACGGCGAAGTCAGGCACATCGACGCCGCTCCAGCGTTCGCCATCCCAACCGATCAGCTTGCGCTTCGGGTCCCACGGGTTGCCCTGCGGGTCGGCCGATGCGCGGTTGTAGAGGATACGGCGATTCTGCGGCCAGGCCCAGGCCCATGCCGGGGTGCAGCCCAGGCCGCTGTCGGCGTTGTCGCGACGGGCCATCTGGTTGCCTTGTTCGGTCCAGGAGCCGGCGAAAATCCAGTTGAAACACTGGGTGCTGCCGTCATCGCGCAATTGCGAGAAGTCGTCGAGCAACTGGCCCTTACGCAGGATCAACTTGCCTTGCTCATCGTGCAGGTCGGCCAGCGCACGGCCGTTGGATTCCTTGGCCACTTCTTCGGGCTTGGGATCGTAGGGGTCGGCATAGTCCCAGGCCATGTTGAGAATCGGGGCGGGGTTGGCGCCGCCTTCCTTTTCGTACAGTTCACGGATCTTCATGAACAGATGGCCGAGGATCTTACCGTCGTGCCAGGCTTCGCCGGGCGGCGCAGCACCTGCCCAGTGCCATTGCAACCAGCGCCCGGAGTTGACGATCGAGCCGTCTTCCTCGGCAAAGCAGGAAGAGGGCAGGCGGAACACTTCGGTCTGAATCGCCGCAGTGTCAACATCGTGCTGCTCACCGTGGTTCTGCCAGAAGCTGGACGTCTCGGTAGCCAGCGGGTCGATGATCACCAGGAACTTGAGCTTGGCCAGCGCGGCCTGGGCCTTGTTCTTGTCTGGGAAGGCGGCCACCGGGTTGAAGCCTTGGGCGATGTAGCCGTTGACCTTGCCCTCGTACATGAGGTTGCTGTAGTTGAGCACGTCGTAGCTGTCATCCCACTTGGGCAGCCAGTCGAAACCCCAGTCGTTGGCGGCTGTGGCCTTGTCGCCCCAGAAGCTTTTCATCATGCTGATGAAGAACTTGGGCGTGTGCTTGTAGTAGTTGACCTGATCTTCGAGCAGCGCGGTCGGCGTGGTCTGCTTGAGGTAGGTGGCAAGGCTGGTTTGCTGATCGGACGGCAGGTTCATGTAGCCCGGTAAACGGAGCGACAGCAGACCGAGGTCGGTGTAGCCCTGAATGTTGGAGTGCCCGCGCAGGGCGTTGACGCCACCGCCGGCCATGCCGATGTTGCCCAGCAGCAACTGGATCATGCCCGATCCGCGAATCATCTGTGCGCCGTTGGTGTGGTGGGTCCAGCCCAGGGCGTAGAGGAAGGTCGCGGTGCGGTCGGGTACGCAGGTACTGGCGAGAATATCGCAGATCTGCAGGAAATCTTCCTTGGGCGTACCGCAGATATTACTGACTACATCCGCGGTGTAACGGCTGACGTGGGACTTGAGCAGGTTCCATACGCAGCGCGGATGGCTTAGCGTCAGGTCGCGCTTGGCGTAGCCCTTGTCGTCGAGTTCGTAAGTCCAGGAACTGCGGTCGTAGCTGCGCTTTTCTTCGTCGTAGCCGCTGAACAGTCCGTCGTCGAAGTGGTAGTCCTCGCGTACGATAAGGCTGGCGTTGGTGTAGTGGCGCACATACTCGTGCTGGACCTTGTCCTGACTGATCAGGTAATTGACCACGCCCATCAGGAAGGTGACGTCGGAGCCTGCGCGGATTGGCGAGTAAATATCGGCGACCGCGGCGCTGCGGTTGAAGCGCGGGTCGACAACGATGACCTTGGCGCCATTGCGGATCTTCGCCTCGATCACCCACTTGAAACCCACCGGGTGCGCTTCGGCCGGGTTGCCACCCATGATCAACACCACATTGGCATTCTTGATGTCTACCCAGTTGTTGGTCATGGCGCCGCGCCCAAAGGTCGGCGCCAGGGCCGCTACGGTGGGCGCGTGACACACGCGGGCCTGGCTGTCGGTACCGAGAATGCCCAGGGCGCGCGTGAAGCGCTGGTCCAGCGAGCCGGTTTCGCTGCTGGCGGCCGAGGAACAGAGCATGCCGGTACTTAGCCAACGGTTGACCGTGGTGCCCTTGGCGTTCTTTTCGATGAAGTTGGCGTCGCGGTCATCCTTCATCAGCCGGGCGATACGCTCGATGGCGTGATCCCAGCTGATGCGCTGCCATTGGTCTGACCCGGGAGCGCGGTATTCAGGGAATAGCAGGCGCTGTTCACTGTGCACGTAATCGACCAGGCCCGCGCCTTTGGGGCACAGCGAACCGCGACTTACCGGGTGATCCGGGTCGCCTTCGATATGGAAGATGCGTGCCTTGGCATTTTTTGCACCGTCACCGAGGCTGTACATGAGAATCCCGCAACCCACCGAGCAATAGGTGCAGTTGTTGCGGGTTTCCTTGGCGCGCAGCAGTTTGTATTGGCGCGACTGGGTCGCCTGGGCCATGCCGGGGGCAAAGCCCAGGGTCGCGCACGTGGCGGTGGCAACACCAGCGGTACAGAGCTTGAAGAACTGACGTCTGCCGAGTCCCATGGTTATCTCCTTATTCTTTCGGCTGCACAAAACAGCGGGCATAGGTATGCCCGGCAACAAGGCGTCGCAAGCGCAGTTGGCTGAGGATGAGGTCACGATTGATGCAGGCCCTGTCTGGCGCAGGGCTCGGGTTACGCGGATGGCGGCTAGTGTATTCCCGTATGGAATGTAGGACTAATCAAGGGTGTTGATGGCCCTATCGAGCGCCTCTATCGCGACTCGTCCGCGGGTGGGCAAAGCCTTGTCCTGTCTATCTCGGGCATTGGCGGGCCATGCACAGGCTTAGACCAAAGTAGCATTCACCGTCCCTGCCTAGCCGGGGGCGACTTTCTCCGATATTCAATATAGATCTAACAAAATGATTAACTATTCTTTTTGGTTTTCTCGCTGAGCGTGCACTCTGCAGCTTAAGCACTGCGCCGCAGTGCACCCCGGAACGAGGAAGCAGGCATGACCATCAAGGCGATCAACGTACGCAATCAGTTCAAGGGCACGGTCAAGGAGATCATTGAAGGGCCAGTGGTGTCGGAGATCGACGTGCAGACACCCGCTGGCATTGTCACCTCGGTGATTACCACGCGTTCGGTACACGAACTGGAGCTGCGCGTGGGCAGCGAAGTGATTGCCTTCGTGAAATCCACCGAGGTGTCGATCGCCAAGTTATGAGGCGTCGCGTATCAGCTGAAATCGACAGACCTGGCCACCGCGCAGCATGCACTCCAGGTGCTGCACCTGCCCACCCCCCAGGCTGCCAATCAATGCCAGGTCGAGCTCACAGATTTGCGGGTGAGCTTCGGCCAACTGATGGAATACGCAGTTGTGAGCGACTATCTGCGTCGCTTCTCCCGAACGAAAAAACACTTCGGACTCATAGCCGACATCGTTCATGTGGTTGGCAATCTGTTGCTCATCGAGGCGAGTAGCACTCAGGTCTGCGGCCATCTTTCTACCCAGGCTGCGCATCAAGGCCACCAGGGCTTCATGGCCGATCAGGCTGGCGATTTCATCGATCAGCAAATTGGCCAGCAGGTGGTAGTGGCGCGGAAAAAGTTCTTTGCCACTGACGCTCAGGCGGTATAGCTGCTCGGGGCGCCGGCCAGTGGCACGCAGATCGCCGCGTACCACCAGACCGTCACGCTCCAGTGCGGCCAGGTGCTGGCGCACCGCTGTGCGGGTGACTGCAAGCTGGCTGGCCAGCTCTTCGATGCTCATGCCCGCGACCTTGTACAGCAGTGCCGAAAGCAGATCCTGTTGAGTGCGTCCGAGACCTTCGAACATCGACAGACCTCGCTCAGAACTTGTCCGGGAATTGTTTGACCAGCGCCGCCGTCAAGGCGTCGGCCAACCCGAGAATGTGCTCGCGCATGTGTTTCCATGTGCCAGCTTCTGCCTTGTAGTCCTTTTTCGCCAACTCGTCGATCTGGGCGATATGGTGCCCTCCGTGTGCAACGAGCAGGGTCGTCAGCGTTACTTCAGGCAAATAGGGATTGGCGCTGGAGAGGAATTTGGCCAAGGCCTTGGCGTTGCGGGTTAAATCGTCCACGGCTGCCTGCTTGCCGGAAGCGGATTGACTGACAGTGGCGTCACTGTAGTGCTTGACCGCACCCCAGTGTCCACCGAGCAATTGAAGTAACTGGTCAGCGGCAGGTTGGCCATACAGCGGTGCGATACTGTTGGCTATCGCGGTGGCGTTATTGACCACTTCCTGGCTGGCAGTATCCGCCTGTTGGCGATTACCGGCTTGGTTGGCGATGGCATAGTTGCGAATCCAGAAAACATGCTCCACCCACAGGTCACGCAGGGCCAAGCGGGTAGTCAAGGCAACGGAATCGGCTTGCGGGGGCGCGGTTTGAGCCGCTGGGCTCAAGGCGGGAAACGCGCACAAGGCAGCGAGAAGCAACACGACCGACACTCTGATCTTCATGGCAGTACCCTCGAGGGGTGAAGTGGCCTACAAGATCAATTACAGCATAAAAATATGTCGTTATTCTGTCGTGCGCCGAACGGTCGTTGCCCACCGTGGGAACGGTGGGCAACGCGCAATGTCAGCTCAGGATGCAGCCGGTTTCGGCAGAATCATGTGCGCCGGCGCCTGGGCTGCCTTGCCGCGGGCGACCAGGTAATACAGCACGCTCGGGACGATCAGGCCAATGATCCACGACACATCGACACCGCCCAGGTGGGCAACCATTGGGCCGGTGTAGAGCTTGGTTGAAATGAACGGCATCTGGATCAGTACACCAATGGTGTAGACGATAATGCCAGGCAAGTTCCAGCGTCCATAGCGGCCCTTGGGGTCGGCCAGCGCCGGTACGTCATAGCGTTCCTTGGTGATGAAGTAGTAATCCACCAGGTTGACCGCGCTCCAGGGCACGAAGAATGTCAGCAGGAACAAAATGAACGACTTGAACGCGGCGAGGAACGAGTGCTGCCCAAGCAGGGCGATGATCGTCGCAGCACCGACAATGCACAGCACGAAGATCAGGCGCTGACGGCGGCTGACTTCGATATGCCCGCGAAAGCCACTGATGATGGTGGCGATACACATGAAGCTGCCGTAGGAGTTGAGGGTAGAGATGGTCACCTTGCCAAAGGCAATGCTGAAGTACAGCAGCGCCGCGGTGGCACCCGTGCCACCCAGGCCGACGATGTAGGCGACTTCACGGCCGGAGAACTGCCCATTGGCAATTGCTGCGGCAAATACCCCAAGCATCATCGAAGCTTGTGAGCCCACCACTGAGCCAAGGCCTGCGGCCAGGAAGGTCTTGAACGAGGAGGTATTGCTTGGCAGGTAGCGCGAGTAGTCTGCTACATAAGGTCCAAAGGAAATCTGCCAGGAAGCCGACAGTGATACCGCCAACAGAAACGACGCCCAGGTGAAGTGGCGGTTTTGCAGAAGCTGGCTGATGTCGGTAATGGTCAGGATGCGGCTAAACAGGTAGACGAAGGCAATGATCCCCAGCACGCTGGCGATGCGCCCGATCCAATGGATCATGCGGTAGCCGAACACCGTCGCCAGTACGATCACGCCGGCAAAGATGAGGATCCCTGTGCTGTCACTGACGCTCAGCAACTGGCCAATGGCCTGGCCCGACAACACAGTGCCGGTAGCCGTGAAGCCCAAGTACATCAGGCACACCAGGGTGATCGGGATGGCTGCGCCATAAACACCGAATTGCACCCGGCTGGATATCATCTGCGGCAGCCCCAGCTTCGGCCCTTGGGCGGCATGCAGTGCCATGACTGCGCCCCCCACCAGTTGGCCGATCAGCAAGCCGATCAGTGACCAGAACACATCGCCACCGAGCACCACGGCCAAGGCCCCGGTCACAATTGCGGTGATCTGCAGGTTGGCGCCCAGCCATAAGGTGAATTGGCTGTACAGGCGTCCGTGTCGCTCATTTTCCGGGATGTAGTCGATCGAGCGCCGCTCGATCAATGGCTTGCTGCGCGAAGCGCTGGCCTGGGTCATTGCTGTGGATCTCCGCATTTTGTTGTTGTCGAGCGGTTGATCGCCGACCGGACACAGGGTCGGTGACGTTTGCAGATATCATCATGTATATACAAGCGCAGTCAAGTGAGGGCGTTGTAGCGAAAACTCATGAAGACAGGCGCAGTTATGCCCGAAAGGTAGTGCAGAGGATCGATAGAGGCGGGTAAACCGCGCAGCGTCTAGCCGCCGGTCATGTTCATGAAGCGCAGTATCTGCACATCACCATTGACGTCGAAGTGATGACTGTAGGGTTTCAGACCCATGGCATCGCGAATGGCTTTGTCCAGGCGTGCGTTGTCGCCGGGGTGGGCGCGCAGTACCTGTTTCAAGTCGCTGGCGTGATCATTGCCCAGGCACAGCAACAAGCGGCCTTCGACTGTGAGTCGTACCCGGTTGCAGGTGGCGCAGAAATTGTGGCTGTGGGGGGAAATGAAACCAATGCGAATGTGCGCGGCTTCGGCCAGGCGCCAATAGCGTGAGGGGCCCTGGGTGGACTCGGCGGATTCGATCAGGGTGAACTGCTCGGCAATGCGTGCGCGAACTTCATCGCTGGAGCAATACGACTCGCTTCGCTCATGTTCGCTGATGACGCCGAGCGGCATTTCTTCAATAAAGGAAATATCCAGCTCACGATCAATGGCAAAACGCACCAGATCATTGATCTCGCCGTCGTTACGGCCCTTGAGTACCACGCAGTTGAGCTTGGTGCGGCGAAACCCCGCTGCTCGTGCCGCGTCGATCCCGGCGATTACCTGATCAAGATCACCCGTACGGGTAAGCGCCTTGAAACGCTGGTGATCGAGGCTGTCCAGACTGATGTTGAGGCGCGACAGGCCCGCATCGAACAGCGGTTTGGCCAGGCGCCCAAGCTGCGAGCCATTGCTGGTCATGCACAGCTCGCGCAAGCCTGGCAGCGCGGCAATGCGGGCGCACAAATCGACGATGCCCTTGCGTACCAGCGGTTCGCCCCCGGTGAGGCGAATTTTGCGTGTGCCCATGGCGACGAAACGCTCGGCGACCTGATACAGCTCTTCAAGGGTAAGAATGCGTTGGCGAGGCAGGAACTGCATGTCTTCGGCCATGCAATAGACGCAACGGAAGTCGCAGCGATCGGTGACCGACATTCTGAGATAGTCGATCTTGCGATCGAAACCATCGACCAATGTGTTGTCGCTTGCGTTCACAGATGCCATTGCCTCTTTTGATCAGGCTCCCGTCGCGGCGGGGAATGCATGGGTGCAAATGCATTGAACAGGAGTGCGCCTTATCGAGCATAGGGAGGCACTGGGGTGGCGTCAAATTGCTTTTAGTGACTGATCGATAAGCCTCGTCTATCAGTGCCAAGGCCACGAACACTCTGGGCTGCGGCGGACTCAAGGGCAGGTGCAGGTCGCATCCGGGATGCCAGCAACGCGAGCATAAGGTTATGCTGTTGCGAAATATTACAAAGCCGGATCGGGATATGCCGTTAAAGGACTTACTGTTGGCCCTGGTGGTAATTATTGCCTGGGGTGTCAATTTCGTCGTGATCAAGGTTGGCCTGGATGGCTTGCCACCGATGTTACTGGGGGCGCTGCGCTTTGCCTTGGTGGCATTTCCGGCGGTGTTGCTAGTCAAGCGCCCACAGTTGCCCTGGCGTTGGCTGATCGCTTATGGCGCTACCATTTCACTGGGTCAGTTCGCTTTTCTCTTCGAGGCGATGGGCAATGGCATGCCACCGGGTCTGGCCTCGCTGGTGTTGCAGTCGCAAGCCTTTTTCACCCTGTTCTTTGCCGCGATCTTTCTTGGCGAGCGGCTGCGTGCAGCAAGTGTGCTGGGGCTTCTGGTCGCAGCGGGAGGGCTGACTCTGATTGGCAGCGAGAACGGCGCCAGCGTGCCGTTTTTCGCGCTGTTGCTGACCTTGTGTGCGGCGGCGATGTGGGCCATGGGCAATATTATTACCCGGCGCTTCGGCAATATAGATCTGGTCGCACTGGTGATCTGGGGCGGATTAATCCCGCCGTTGCCGTTCCTGGCGCTGTCCTGGTGGCTGGAAGGACCGACCCTGATTGAAAGCTCGTTGCGCGGGATCGGGTGGAGTTCAATCCTGTCGCTGGCGTACCTGGCCTTTATTGCCACCATGCTTGGCTACAGCCTGTGGAGTTACCTGCTGTCACGTTACCCCGCAGGCAAGGTGGCGCCGTTCTCGTTGTTGGTGCCGGTGGTGGGTTTGAGCTCCTCGGCGCTGTTGCTGGGCGAGCGGCTGACACCGCTGCAAGGCTGGGGGGCGGGGCTGGTAATGGTCGGGTTGCTGATCAATGTGTTTGGGTCGCGACTGTTGGCGGGTCGAGTTACGGCGCAAGGCCGGGCTTGATTGAACTGCGCATCAGGCCAGGGCAAGTGCGCGGGTGCCGGTAATGCGTCGAACCAGCAGGAGCGTCAGCAGCGGAGCAAGCGTGAACACACCAAACAGCCACGCGGCGGCGTGCTGGGCCCCGACTACGCCGCCAGGTTCAACCAGGCCTGCACTGTTACTTACGACGCCAGCGAGTGCCGCAGCCAGGGCTGTGGCGTACAGTTGCACGGTGGTGATCGAGGCCGATGCCAGGTTTTCCTCGCCAGGACGCGCCGAGCTCAGCACGCGCGTCAGCAGGTGTGGCCAGCCTACGCCGATACCCAGTCCAACCCCGGCCAGGGCAAGGCAGTAGCTGACCACGCCGACTGTGGTGCGCAGCCATCCAAGCTGCGCTGTCATCAATGCCAGGGCCAACATTGCCAACACGATGATCACCGGGCCAACGCGCATCATCCGCTCGGCCGCATCCCCTGTACGGCTGGCGCTCAGTAATGCAGCGACTGTCCAGCCAGCTGCCATGGCTGCGGTCATATAGCCCGCGGCGAGAGGCCCGAGGCCGTGGATCTGCTGAAGAAAATAGGGCACGAAAATCTCGGTGGTCACCGCTGCGATCAACAGGCACATCATTGCGTACAGCACACCGAGCCGGCTGCCAAGCGAATAGGCCCCCGTGGGCAGCAATCGGCTTTGCGGGTTTCGATCCAGGCGGGCAATCAGCACGGCGATGGCAAGGCCGGCGCCAATGCCGAGCAAATTCCACAGCAAGTGACTGCTGAGGCTGGCTGCCGAAATAGCCAGCACCGAAGCGACCAGGCAGACAATCAAAGCGTAGGGTGGGCGTGTGCTACTGGAGGTGGCGGCGAGGCTGTTGTTCAGTTGAGTGACCACAATGACCGCCAGCAGGCCGATTACCGGCAGTAGGGCCCAGAATGCCCAGCGCCAATGTCCGCCCTCGGCGAACACGCCACCAATGGCTGGCCCACACAGCGTCGCCAGGCCCCACATGCCCGAGACCATGGCCATCGCGCGAGGCCATAAGCGCTCGTCGAACACCAGACGGATCAGGGCATAGCTCAGGGCAAACAAAACCCCACCGCCCAGGCCCTGGACGCTGCGACCGGTAAGCAGCACCGGCATGCTCGGCGCCGCTGCGCAGAGGATTGAACCTACGGCGAAGATCGTCAGTGCCAGCAGGAACGCGCGCCGCGCGCCAAGCCCTTCGAGCAGGCGTGCCGAAAGGGTAGAGCCAATGATCGACGTGACCACGAACAGCGTCGTACTCCAGGCATAGAACGCCAGCCCGCCAATATCGGCGATGACCGTCGGCAGAATGGTGGTCACGATGTAAACGTTGATCGCGTGCAGTGCCACGCCGCCAGCCAATGCGATCGAGCGCAGGGCGTTGCGACCGTGCAGCAGTTCGGCCCAGGAAGCACTCGCAGGCGTAGCGGGGGAGGACATTTGCGCATCCTTCGCAAGGGTGAGTCGTGGCTGCAGTCTAAGAGCGCCTGGGGGTTAACACAAACTACTGGCTGGGCTCATCGCCGCTGGCATTTGTTACCATCGCGCTTTAGCCGAGCCGCTAGGGCTGGGCGTACAACCTGCAAGACCGAAGGAGAGCAGTATGATCATCACCACCACAGGCACTATCGAGGGGCGCCAGATCGCCGCCTACCTGGACGTGGTCAGCGCCGAATCGGTCCAGGGTATCAACGTGGTTCGTGACGTTTTCACCAGCTTTCGGGACTTTTTCGGCGGTCGTTCGCAAACCCTGGAAAGCGCATTGAAGGAAGCCCGCGAGCAAGCGACGGATGAAATCAAAGCCCGCGCGCGCAGCCTGCAGGCTGATGCGGTCGTGGGCCTGGATTATGAAATCAGCATGCCATCTGCGCGCGGCGGCATGGTCGTGGTGTTTGTCACTGGGACAGCGGTCAAGCTCCGGTAGACACTTGGGTGCGACAAAATGGCTCGGCCACTGGTCGGGCTTTTTGCTTTTTGTCTCCATGGTCGATAAATGACCGGCTAGTCTCTGAATCACTTGGGACGGTAATTTCCGGGCAACCAACTATTTGCCCATACCGACCCACTGTCAGAGGGAGACAGGGCATGAGTGAATCGTATTTCGAGGACAACGGCGACGAATTTCCCATCAACAGTCAGGTACGTTGTGGCCAATCTGCATTTCGCCTGGGGTTTGCCCATATGACCCAGGATGAGGCTGATCACGCCAAACCGTGCCACCTGCAACGTGCGAAGAAGGGTCGTTTCATGCCCAGGATCCCGTTGAAAAAGTGAACTCCTTCACACCACCCCGCACAATGTCGCGGGGTTTTTTATGCATTGTTTGACCTTGCTCAAAGGTTGCGGCATAGATGCTCGCGTGATTGGCGCATGTATGCCTTACTTGTCCGGCTGCTTTCAATACAGGGGATGACCGATGCGTATCAGGGAAGAAACATACTGGCAATGGGCGGACGCCCAGTTGCATAGCCGCAGTCACGATGAGCTGCTCAGTGACGGTACCAACATTGATGTTCAAGTCAGGCTGTCGCGTACGGGCGCCACGCAACTGTTTATCGGCATTTACGCCAGCCATGGCAAGGCGATGGTGGAGGAGTATTATCCCAGCCGCCCCGGCGAAACCATGACCCGGGCCATGGTCTGGGGGGTAAATCGGGCCAGGGCCTTGCTCACCGGTGAGTTCCCGATAGAGCAGATACCCCTGCGGCGTCAGGCTTGAGAATGGCGATTGTGGCTGGCCTGGACAATACGCTGGGCCGGCACACGCAGTTGCAGCAGCAGGTAATGGGCAAACGCGGCTGAGTAGCCTTGCTTGGCGATGGCTTGCTCCATGCAGCTCAACCAGATGTCGCTGTGGGATTGATCGATCGGCCATTGGGCATGGAATGCCGGAATGGCGATCGATCCATAGCGCTCCTTGAACAGTGACGGGCCACCGAGCCACCCGCTCAGAAAACAGGCCAGTTTGTCTCGCGCGTTGTCGAGGTTGTCCGGGTGCATCTGTCGCACCGGGCGGGCATCCGGGCTCTCATCCATCAATCGATAGAAATCATCGACCAGGCGCCGCAGGCCCTCGATGCCGCCTGCGGCCTGGTAGGAGGCGTCGCCGGTTCCGAATGCGGGATTGTTCATGGCAACTCTCTGCAGGAAAAGCGCCATTGTAGCCAGATATCGACAGCATGAAAAAAGCCCAGTGCAGGCACTGGGCTTTGGTATTGCAATAAGTGCTGTTATCAGCAGAGGCGATCGATTACCGCAACGCCTGGCTGGTTTTGCAGTGTCGACCACTCGTGCTGCAGGGTCTGCAGAACACGGCCTACGTACTGGGTGTCGGCGGCGGCTTTCTTGCCGACATAGCCTTGACCACGACGGTACATCTTCAACCGGGCACGCATGTTCGGCGTGCGTTGCTCGAACTGTGCTTCATCGGTGAGGGTCCCCAGGCCGTCCAGGCGAACTTCGCCCTCTTCGCAAACCCAGAGAATGTGGCTGTCGAGCGTGTCTTTACGCGCTGCGAACAGTTGAGCCAATTCGTCGATAGTCGGTTGATTGTTCAGATTCATCATAAAGCCCCCTAGGCCATTTTTAGTTGAGTTCAAACACGTCATGTAGCGTTGAAAGAAAGCTGCTACAGCAGCGTCACAACTGGGGGCTTTTACACGCTGCCTTTTGGGCAGTACCCATCCGCATACAGCTCATGGATCCTTCGAGCTGCCTGGAACACCCTTGCCAGTGTCCCCGATCGGGGAGACGGCCTCATCATGCAAGGGCCGACGAACGGCGTCAATAGGTTTTGTAGTGATTTTTTTTGCGCACTACATTTTGTCTGACAATGCTCGCTCTGCTGGTGTTGATGCGCATCAGTTCGTTCACAGGTGAAGTGGCTGATGATGGTCACTCATGTATTACAGGGAGATGCTCATGAGTTCGTCGGCAAGTGCACCGAGTGCACAACCTGCCCGGGTCAAGATTCCAATTGGCTTGTTGTTGGCAATAGCAGCATTGGTCGGGGTGTTGATGCTGCCGCTGCCCGCCGACTTGCCGGTGGCCGGTCACCGCGTGCTGGCGATCCTGGCCTTTGCCGTGGTGGTATGGATCAGCGAGGCCGTGTCGTACGAAGCCAGCGCAATCATGATCACCTCGTTGATGGCATTTCTGCTCGGCACAGCGCCGACCGTGGCCGATCCATCGGTGACCTATGGCTCCTCGGCGGCCATCAGCCTGGCCCTTACCGGCTTCTCTAACAGCGCACTGGCCTTGGTGGTGGGCGCCTTGTTCATTGCTGCAGCCATGACCCATACGGGGCTGGACCGGCGCATTGCCCTGGTGACGCTTTCCAGCGTTGGCGTCAGTACCCGACGTATTCTGCTCGGCGCCGTGGCGGTGACTATCCTGCTCAGCCTGGTAGTGCCCAGCGCCACGGCGCGCAGCGCGTGTGTGGTGCCGATCATGATGGGGGTGATCGCCGCCTTCGGCGTCGACAAGCGCTCCAACATTGCCGCCGGTATCATGATCATCGTCGCTCAAGGTACCAGTATCTGGAACATCGGTATCCAGACGGCGGCAGCGCAAAACTTGCTGACAGTGGGTTTCATGGACAAGATGCTCGGCGCGCGGGTGTCATGGATCGACTGGTTGATCGCCGGTGCGCCATGGGCGGTGATCATGTCGGCGGTGCTGATTTACATCGTGCTCAAATTGTTGCCGCCCGAAAGCGACAGTATTCCCGGCGGCAAGGCGGCGGTCAGCAAGACCCTGGCTGAACTAGGGCCGATGAGCGGAGCGCAGAAGCGCCTGCTTGGGGTGTCGGTGCTACTGCTGTTGGCCTGGGCGACCGAGGGCAAGCTGCACAGCTTCGATACCACTTCGACAACCTATGCAGGGTTGGTCATCCTCTTACTGCCTCGCGTTGGGGTAATGACCTGGAAAGATGTGCAGGCGCGGATTCCCTGGGGAACGGTGATTGTCTTCGGGGTTGGTATCAGCCTGGGCACCACCTTGCTCACCACGCAGGCCGGGCAATGGTTAGGCGCGCAGGTAGTGGCCAATACCGGGCTGGATCAATTGGGAACTCTGGGGGTGTTTTCGATTCTGGCGGCGTTTCTGATTTTGATTCACCTGGGCTTTGCCAGTGCCACCGCGTTGACCTCGGCGCTGTTGCCGATTCTGATTGCGGTTCTGCAGACCTTGCCGGGTGATTTCAGCCGCTTGGGCATGACCATGGCATTGGGCTTTGTCGTCAGCTATGGCTTTATCCTGCCGATCAACGCACCGCAGAACATGGTGTGCCTGGGGACCGAAACATTCAGCGCCAAGCAATTTGCCCGTGTCGGGATTCTGGTAACGGTGATTGGCTATCTGCTGATGCTGGTGTTTGCGGCGACTTGGTGGCACTGGTTGGGATGGATGTAGCGGTCTCTATGGGCGCAACCGGTAGGCGCGGGCTTGCCCGCGATCGGCCGCAACCCGGCCGACACCCTACCTACAGGCTGCACTGACCCCAGCGCAGGGCAGCCTACGATCAGAAGTTCGCTGGTGTGTTGGCGCTGATGATTTCTGCTTCGTCCTGGCCGATGTTCTTGAAACTGTGGGGCAGGGTGGTCGGAAAGTAGTAGCCGTCACCGGAGTTGAGGATGCTGACCTGACCGCCGACACGCAGCTCAATGGTGCCGCGGGTTACCAGACCACACTCTTCACCTTCGGAGTGAACGATGGGCTCGTCACCGGAATCGGCACCTGGCGCATACAGTTCGCGCAGCATGCGCATTTGCCGGCCTTCGACACTGGCACCGACCAATAGCATGCGTAGGCCGCTGTTGCCCAGGTCCGGCTGCTCGGTTGAGCGGAATACAAAACGCTCTTCACGTGGCGGCTCGTCAAAACTGAAGAACTCTGCCAGCGACATGGGAATGCCCTCAAGCAGTTTTTTCAGGGAACTGACCGAGGGGCTGACGCGATTCTGCTCGATCTGCGAGATCGTCGAGTTGGTCAGCCCGCTACGACGGGCCAGCTCCCGCTGGGAGAGTTTGTTGCGTTCACGCACCAGTTTGAGTCGTGTCCCCGTGTCCATAGCCGCCTTATGTGTTAAAAATTTTTGGCGGAGCATTAAAGCACATTCCGCGAAGCTTTAGCGGCCCGCCTGTATGGACACGGAATTGGGGTGGGGCCACAGTCCGACCAATAGCAGCAGCCCGGCCACAATCAGGTACGGCAGGCGCGGATCTACCGCGTAGATCAGCGTTCCGGCCAGGGGGCCGATAACCACGCCCAGGCCTTGTGCAGCGCTCATGGAACCGGCCGTGGCGCCTTGCTCGGAGGCGTCCATGGCATTGGCCGCCAATGCCGAGAAGGCCGGAAACACGAAGCCCATCCCGCAGGCCGAAACAAAGAAGCTGGCCCAGAGCAATGGCGCGCTGGGAGCAAAAGCGGCGGCGGCAAAGCCCAAGGCTGAAACGCTCGCGCCTGCGCGAATCATGCGCAGCGGTGGCCACTGCAACCTGCGCACCAGCAGTTGCGCGAAGATCAGCGCTACACCCACCATGGTCAGCGCAATGCCTGCGGTCTGCGCGGCGTCTGCCGGGTTCATGCGCAAGCGGTCGAGGGCGAAAAAGCCGACGGTGATCTGCGCTACCGAAACACCGAGCATGGCCACGAACGCCACCAGCAAAGGCCGGCGCAAGCGCGGATCGCTAAGGCGGACCGGGCGTGGCGGTTGCTTTAGGTGCAGCTCCTGACGCTTGAGCTTGAGCAACAGCACGACAAAAGCCAGCATCGGTAGCAACGCCATCACGTAAAAAGGCAGGCTCAAACTGTGACGAGCCAGCAGCGCCGCCAAGGCTGGACCCAGTACCAGGCCGACAGCGTTGGCCGCACCGAGTGATGCCAAGGTGCGGGCACGGTGCTGTGGCTCAACGTTGTCAGCGATCAGCGCCGTGCCACCGACCGGCAGCGCGGCGTAAAAAGCGCCGATCAAGCCGCGCCCGATCACCAGCCCGGCAAAGGCCAGGGTAGCGCTGGGTAGAAGGTGCAATGCGGAATCGATGAACAGACACAAGGCCCAGTAAGCCACGGTGAAACCGGCCGTGCCGAGCAATAGAATCCGGCGCCGGCCAAGACGATCACTGAGCTGGCCCCAGGGCCTGGCCAGCAACATCCAGATCACTCCGGCCACCGTCACCGCAGCCCCGGCCTGCCAAGTGGCAAGGCTGAGGGTGCGAGCAATAGGGCCAATCAAGGAGACAAACGCCATCATCGCCATGGTGCAGGCCATGTTGGCAACCAGCAGCGGGCGCAGGTCGAAACTGGACTCGGTGCTGATCGATGAAGTGGGTTGGGCAGGATCCTGTGCGCTGTTCATGGCTATCCAAAGCTCAAAAGGCAAGCGTTGTATTGTGCCGGAAAAGCTATCTGGGAAAAATCCCTTGATAATAAGAATCGTTATTGTTTGTCGCTTTCTCCGGTATTACCCAACGGCGCAGGCCACATACTGCGCAACACACCGTCGCGCCGCACCAGTGCATGGACCAGCGCTGCGCCCAGATGCACCAGCACCGTTGCGAACAGTAAATAGGCCAGCCAGCCATGGGCCTGGCGCAGCAAGGCATACAGGGTCAGGTCATGGGGCAGCAGCGCCGGCAGGTGCAGTGGTAGCGGATAGCCTCCCGCCGAGAGCATGCCCCAACCAATCAATGGCATGGCCAGCATCAAGCCGTACAGCAGCAGATGAGAAGCCCCGGCAGCCAGACGCTGCACCGCTGGAAGATCGGCAGGCAAGGGTGGGTGGGGCAGGGTCAGACGCAGGACCATGCGCGCCAACACCAGCAGCAACAAGGCCAGACCAATCGCCTTGTGCAGGCTAAGCAGCCAGGTGTGACGCGGGGTCAGGTCGGCGATCATGCTGACGCCAATGAACAGCATCGCCATGATCAGCACGGCCATCAGCCAGTGCAACAGGCGCGCCAAAGGATGAAAGGCAACAGGTTTCATGGGCGTGCTCCCAAGTCGGCCGATTCGTAGCTGCGGCGGTTGAAGGACTCGGCGTACGCTGCCGAGCGTGCTGCCAGGATCGGGTCAGCCGATGGCTCGATGCCAGTGGGCAAGATCAGCGGGTCAAAGTTGAGGTCGCGGCAGGCACCTTGCTCGGGGCCGTCGACATGCTCGATGACCAGGGTGCCGGCATCGACGGAACGGCGCTCTGCCGGCCAGGGCTTGGCCGGGTCATCGACTGGATCGCCTGCTTGTGCAAGGGTCAGGCGCAGGGTCCAGCGTAACGGGCCTTGGGCCAGGCGCTGGTGTAAGTCGTGTTGCAGGTAGTCGCGGTCGTCGACTTGACCTTCCAGGGCGGCGAACGGCGTTTGTGGCAACAAGCTCCAACGTACAAACTGGCTGTTGCCGTCGCGGTCGATCAGGGCAAAGGCGTTGATGCTGTTGAAGCTGGAGTTGGCGAAGCTGTTCGGGGCTTTGTAGTCCTTGGCCCATTGGCGGAACGATGCGCTTTCGGGATGGGCGGCGAAAAACGCCTGCACACGTGCCGGGTCGGGTTTGCCGGTTGCCGGGTCCGGGGTCATCGCCAGAACCTGTTGGTAGAAGGCTTGTGGCGTGCTCACCGCCAGCACCGGGGGGGTATTCATGCCGGTACGCCAGATTTCGCCGTCGTCACTGCTCAGTTGCAGTGCCAGACTGCGGGTCGGCACACTGGTGTCGGCGTTGTAGGGATTGCTGCCGCCTATGGCGAAACGACCGATTACCGGAACCCGCGGCTGGCTGAATACCCGGGCACGGGACAGCGGTTCAGCCTGCTGGCTGCTCTGGAAGTAGCCACTCACGCACAATCCCTTGGCGTGGTTCTTTCGATAGCCGGGGTAGTGACCGGCCTGGGACTCAAATGTGTCGATAATGCGCTTGGGGGTGAGGCGGTCGCTGCCGATCCAACCGGCGGCATAGGCAAAACCGGCGGCCAGGGCGGTCAGGCCAAAGCCAATGGCAGCCAGGCGCAGGGTGCGGGGACGACCGTGTAACGGAGTGCTCATGGCGACGATCCGGGTCAGTGAATGAGCCGGTACGACGCCTGGGTATTAAATTTATTCCCATGGCAGGGAATATTTTTTCCTCTGCAGCGTCTGCCTCGTACACTTAACGCTTGAAGGCCAAGGCCCCGGCAATGCATGAATTAAATGACCAGCAACTGCGCGAGATGCTCGAGCGACTGCGGCGCTTCGCCGTGTGGTTGACCCGCGACGCAAACAGCGCCGATGACCTGGTGCAGGCCACCGTCGAGCGTGCCCTGAGCCGCCGCAGCCAGCAGCGCGAGCAGGAGAGTTTGCGCGCCTGGCTGTTCTCCATCCTTTACCGGCAGTTTATCGATGGCAAACGCCGCGAGCGTCGGCATGCCCGCTGGCTGTCCTGGTTCGGACGTGCCGAAGAGCAGGGCAATGCCACGGAGGACATTGTCCTGGCCCAGTCTGGCCTGGCAGCTTTTGCGCTATTGCCCACCGAACAGCGGGCCTTGTTGCTACTGGTCAGTGTCGAGGGCTTGAGTTACAAGGAGGCCGCCCAGGCCCTGGATGTACCGATCGGCACAGTGATGTCGCGATTGTCGCGGGCGCGGGCAGCGCTGCGTGAATTGGCCGAGGGCACTACAGTATCCCCGGTGTTGCGGAGGTTGAAATGAGTCAGTTGATTCCATCGGAAGATGAGCTGCACGCCTACGTGGATGAATGCCTGGAAACGGAGCGTCGACGCGCGGTAGAGCGTTATCTGGCCGCCAACCCCGAGCAGGCCATGCGCGTCGAAGGTTGGCGCCGTGATGCCCGACAACTGCGTGCGGCGATGTCCGGGTTCGCCGGGCAGGTGCCTAATCCACGGCTTGATCCGGCTCATCTGCGCCGCGAGCTACGCCGACGCTGGCAGCGCCGCTGGGCCAGTGCAGCGGTGCTACTGGTGACGCTGGGGATCGGTGGCCTGGGCGGCTGGCAAGTGCGCGAGTCGAGCCTGATGGCTGGCAACCTGCCGATGGCCGATGCCGTGCAGGCGCACCGGCTGTTTGCCGACGCCAGCGCCCTGGACTTGAGCGCCCGTGATCCTGCGCGGCTGCAAGCATGGCTGGGGCAATATTTTCGCCACGTCGGTAACCTGCCGGACTTGTCCTCCTACGGCTTCACCCCACTGGGTGCACGGCTGCTGAGCAACGAACAGGGGCCGGCCGCCCTGGTGGTGTTCGAAGACGCCCAGGGACAACGAATCAGTCTGTTTCTGCGCTCGCCTGGCGAGCACTTTGCTCGCATGCCCAGTGGTGAACGCACTGATGGGCAACTGCAAGCGCGCTATTGGTCCCACGGTGACTACAACTACGCATTAGTCAGCGCGGCATCCGACAGCCGTGGTGCACAACTGCGCAAGGCACTGGACATTGCCTTGTAGTGGGGCGCCGCTGTCAGGCGTAAGCTTCTCAGTACTGCCGTTTCATCACATGCGAGGTAAGAGCAAATGAAGCGCATGCAAGGTTTGGCTGGGGCAGCGTTAGTACTGCTGGCAGGTGCAGGCGCGCAGGGTTGGGCAGCAGAGGTGAAGGACACGCGTCTGTTTGCCCATGAGCAGGCTGTGCAGGCCTACGCAGCGCAAACCGGCAGAACCCTTCCTACGGTGCAGGACTACGCCTACGGCACATCGGTCGATGTCGCCCGGCTCATCGCACAGACCCCCATGCCCAGAGGTTGCGCAGCCGCGCCGATGTTGATGACCTATGAAAACACCGCTGGTCAACTGCTGACGTTGCGCTATCAAGTTGAAGGGCAATGCCCGCGGTTTCAGGCTGCGCGTTGATGCATCTACGGCATAGGCTGCAGAGAAAAATCCGCAAGGGCTGGCTGAACGACTAGTGGCAATTTAGTATTGCTGGCTTTTGCCAGAGAGATCAGTCATGCACGCAACAGACAGGACGCTTAGCGATTTCTCCCCATTGTCAGCGGCTGAAGGGAAATTGATCGCTGATCGCCCATCAGGTGATGTTGTGTATCTGGGGCACGAACGCCCTGACAAGGCAACGGCCGACAATCGGGTACGTGCTAGTTTTCTGCGGTTTGTGATGTTGGACGCGGATAAGACTCGGTCTGTTCATGAGTCAGGTGTGCGTCTGCATGGCGCTTATATCGTCGGCATTCTCGATTTGAGCGGAACGGTTTTGACCCATTCGCTGGGCTTTTGGGATTGCACGTTCGAGTTCGCGCCTGACCTGACTGACGCTCAACTCAACGGCTCACTGTGGCTCATCGACTGTGCCAGCCCTGGGGTTATCGCTTCGCGCGTGAGTGTCCGTGGAGCAGTGGCTCTTAACGGTTTGCGCTGTACTGGCAGGATCGATATTGCTGGTGCGCATATCGGTGGAGAATTGAACCTTGACGGCGCGGCTATCGATGGAGACGGTGGAGGTGCACTTTTTGCTGATCAATTGCATGTTGAAGGGAGTTTTTTTCTCGGCGATCAATTTACTGCAAAGGGTGACGTTAGGCTGATCGGCGCACGTATCGAGGGTCGGTTTTTTTGTAGTGGGACATTCAAGGCATCGCAAAAGGCAGCCTTGATGGCTGATCGGCTAATAGTCGGCGGCGGTGTATTCCTTGTCGATGGGTTCTGTGCCGAGGGCTCTGTAAGATTTGTTGGTGCCAATATCGCTGGGCAAGTCATCTGTCGCGACGCCTGCTTTGATGGCATGAGTGACGTAGCTTTCAGTGCAACGGGTTTGGTGATGACCGGCAGCATCCTGCTGCACGGAGGTTTTCATGCAAAGGGGCTTGTTCAATTTACCGGCGCTCGGATCGAAGGCGATTTAATCTGTGAGAAGGATGCTGTTTTCGAAGGTGACGAGCACAATTCGCTGATTGCGGTTCGCTGTGTATTGACCGGTAAGGTGCGCCTTGGAAAAGGCTTTCACGCGCATAAATCGGTCAATTTCACCGACGCGAGGATTGCAGCCGGCTTCGATGGTTGCGGCGCATGGTTTGAAGGAAAAACCGGTGCTTCGCTGGTTCTCGACCGTGCGCAGGTGTCGGGCCCGTTGCTGCTTCGAGCACTGCAGAACAAGTTGGCCAATGCCTCATTTGTCGGCGCGAAAGTGACCGAGCTCGACGACGACGAGCATACCTGGGGTGAGAACCTTGCCCTCAACGGTTTTGTTTATGGCGCACTCTCAGCCCGCGCTCCAGTCAACCCCAAGTTCCGTTCAGCGTGGTTGCGTCAGCAGATCCCCAGCCTTGAAAAGGACCGGCCTGCTACCGAACTTGCCAAGGACTTTCGCCCTCAGCCCTGGCGGCAGTTGCAACGCGTGCTGGTTGAAATGGGACATACTGCCGAAGCACGTGAACTGGGGATCATCTATGAGCAGCAGTTGCGCGCTATTGGCCACGTAGGCCAGCCACCCAAGGGTTGGCCGACCTGGATCGCAGCCATCTACTCGCGTATTGCTCTTGGCCTGCATGCGCTCTACGGGCTGCTCACCGGTTACGGTTACCGTCCAATGCAGTTGTTGTTCTGGTTCGTGGGTATCTGGCTCAGTTGTGCTTCGGTGTTCTGGTATGCAGCCGCTCAGCACGGGGTGTTTGCGCCGAGCAATCCGATGGTGTTCCAGAACCTGGCCTATCTCGACTGTCGACCTGATCGGGGCGAAGCCTGGCGCCTGCTAAATCCCGGGCAGGAAACCGATCCGAATTTTTATGGCCAGGGCAATTGGTACCTTTGCGACAGCCTGCGCGAGGAATACACCGGGTTCAGCCCCTTGGCGTATTCGCTGGACGTGCTGATGCCGTTGGTCGACTTGCAGCAGGAGGCGGATTGGGCGCCTTTGGTGCCGACACCCAAGCAAGGCTTCTGGGACGAATTCACGGCTTTCGGCTGGAAGCACTTTGTGCGTCTGTTGATCTGGTTTGAGATTCTTGTGGGCTGGGGGATCAGTCTGCTGATGGTGGCCATCGTTTCCGGCCTGGCCCGTCGTAGTGAATAAAATCAACCGATGCGTTAACAGCACTTGGCTTGTGCCAGGGGATTTAATTAGAATCAATCTCATTTGATTCCTTTGCCTTGCAGGTGCTTTTTAGATGAGCGAAGCGGTGGTCCTTTCCGAGCAGACGCTGCACGGTCTTTATCGAGATCACCGTAGTTGGCTGGAGAACTGGTTGCACCAGCGCCTGGGCAATCGCTGGGATGCGGCCGACTTGAGCCAGGACACCTTCCTGCGGGTGCTGGCCAGCCCGCAGGTGCTCGAAGAGCTGCGCGAACCGAGGGCCTACCTGCTGACGGTGGGCAAGCGTCTGTTGGTCAACTTCTACAAACGCCGCAGTCTTGAGCACGCCTACCTTGAAGCCCTGGCCAACCTGCCCGAAGCGCTGATGCCCTCACCAGAGCAGCGTTGGTTGTTGCTGGAAACCCTGCAGGCACTGGACGAAGTACTCGACGGCTTGGCCCTGCCGGTGCGTCGGGCATTTCTCTGGTCGCAACTCGAAGGGTTGGGCTATGCGCAGATTGCCGAGCGTCTGCAGGTCAGCGAACGTACGGTCAAGCGCTACATGGCTCGAGCCTATGAACACTGCCTGTTGATTGAACTATGAACCGCACCAGTAGCCCCGAGGCGCGGCAACTGGCTCGGGTCGCGGCCGGTTGGCTGGCATTGCTCGATTCAGGAAGGGCAAGTGCCGATGATCTGCAGCGGCTTGATCATTGGCGTGCAGCCGATCCCCGTCATGAGCAGGTGTGGCAGCGCGCCGAGGGCTTGCGCCAGCGTTTTCAGACCGTGCCGCAAGCGTTGGCGATGGCCAGTCTGGATCGCCCGCAAAGCGATCGTCGCACCTTGCTCAAGCGTGGCCTGGCCTTGGCTGTGTTGCTGCCAGGCGGTTGGGTGCTCAGCCAACAATTGCCCTTTGCAGCGTGGCGAGCGGATTTGCGTACTGCCGTCGGCGAGCGTCGGGGTGTGCGCCTGGTTGATGGCAGCATGCTGCAGTTGAATACGGACACTGCTGTGGATCTGGACATGGCGCAGCATCGACTGAGTTTGATCGAAGGTGAGATTGCCTTGAGCGTCAGTCGCGCGCAGGCGATCAACGTGGATTTTGGTCTTGGGCGCGTCGCGACGGGCCAGGCACAGGTCTGTCTACGCCGCGATGCTGACAGTTGTCGTATTTCCGTTGTGCAAGGTGCAGTGCGGGTACGTCCGGAACAGGGTATGGCGCTGACCCTGCAATACGGTGATCAATTGACGTTGTACGCCGATGGCAGTGGTGCCATGGGCCGTTTCGATCCGCATCTGCCTGATTGGCGCGATGGTGTGTTGAGTGTCGAGAATCAGCCGCTGGGGCAGTTTTTGCGTGAAGTTGCCCGTTATCGTCCGGGGATTTTGCGCTGGGAGCCGGTGCTGGAATCATTCAGTGTCACTGGTACTTTTCAGCTCAATGATACCGATCGGATTCTTGATTTGTTGGCGGCGAGTTTGCCGTTGACTGTGCAAACGCGCAGTCGCTACTGGGTGACTTTGGTGGCTCGGCAAGCCTCGGCTTGAGCTAATTGAGTGCTTATCCGTTTGCTAGGGGGGCGCTGAATCACCTTTGCGCCCTTACGGCGCCTTACTTTGGCAGTCGCCCCAAAGTAAGCAAAGGGCTTGCCCCACCAGGGGCCCTACGCTGCGCTTCGGGTCCCCTCGCTACGGTGTCGCTACAGGGCATTGCGATCTACGTGTTGCAAGCAACACTACGATTCGCAACTTCGGCCAAGCCGAAGGCGCTGCGCGCTAGCCCTTTCGCAACACCTTCGCTCGGCCCTTCTGGTTAACGGGGCGGGTAGATCAAGATCAAGATCAAGATCAAGATCAAGTTCAAGAGCAGATCAACAGCAGGTCGGAAGCAGGCAGGGTGGCAGCCGGTTATGGGCGCCATACTGGCCATAATTCTTTGTCCAGCGCCCAATGTCCTTGTCCGGCCAGCAGTCGCACGCCGCCTACCCAACGCTCGGGGGCTTGTTGTTGCAGCCAGTTGGCGTCACCTGCCAGCACTCGTTCACCCAGGGCAGTCAAGCGCAGCGTTCGTCGCGTCCACTCCAAATCTGTCTGTGTTTCGCTGATTAACGGTGTCGGTGAATCTATCAGGGGCCGTAACATCGCATGGAACATCATGTCGCCCAGGTACGGCAATGGTTCTCGTTTGCCCATCAGTTCGGCAAACACGCGGGCAAACGCCACTTCACCCTGTTCGCTGATGAACTGCAATGACAACCGTTCAGTCAGCGACAAGCCATCGTGCAATCCCGGTAATTCCTGCAGTTGTCGTAGTAGTGCCGGTGCAAGCAGGGGCAGGCACAAGTCGCGGCGGTGTGCCAATTGCGCCCATGTTTCTGGCGAGGGTGCGCAGTAGGCCACCCAGGCTTGTCGGGCCAGTTGCAGCATGGGTTGGGTGACGGGTTGACGTTGTGGCCACAACCAGGCAAGTACATCCGGCGCCAGTTGGCCGATGCCGATGAATCGTTGCACACCGGGCATATGGTCGATCTGGATCAGTTCCAGACGCTGGGGCATGCGTTCCAGGCTGGCAAGCAGGCGTATCAGAAACAGTTGGTCGTAGGCATCCGCTTCGCACCAGAGCACCGCCCGTGGGCAATCCTCAAGCAACGGCAGTTGGCCGTACTCATCGAGCATCTTGCGCTGCACAAAAGTGCGCTCGAGGGCGTAGGCCTTGCTGATGTAGTCAATGCGCATGGCCTGGTATTGCTCAAGGGGCAGATCGCGAACCGGGCCCATGCACAAAGGGTCGGTGAACATGTGAAACGAGCCGGTAAAACCAGCCAGATTCAAACTGTGCTGGATGTCGTTGCCGCAGCGCCAGTGCTGTGTGCGGGCCTCATCGTCGGCGACGAATTGCGGGTTGCGTGCGGCGAAATCGATGGCGTCGATGTGGGCCTTGAGCTTGGGCCAACTGCTGAACCCCAGGTCACGGGCAATTAACCATTGTGCATCGGCCAGGCGCGGTGCCGATGAACGTGAACCCAGTTGCGCCAGATGCTCAGGCGCGGTGCCTGTACGCAGGCGTTGGAGCAGCTCTTTGGCGCGCTTGCGCTGTTGTTCAAGATTGATGCGTCCATCGTGGGACGGTGAAGACAGTCGAGCAGGCATACGAACTCCTTGTGCGAGCCTTGTCCGCTATCAGGCCGGGAGTCGTAAGTAGAATTCCTGGTGTACTGTCCTGGGCGCTGCCCTTTCCGCGGACGGTGGCGTGGAAGACGCCGACCGCGACTATAGGCTCGGGCTTGCGCAAAGGCAATGGAGGCTCAGGGTGGCTGGGCGCAGTTTTCCCTACAGCGCCCGGCACACACCTGCAAAGCCTTGGGTCAAGTGTTGTCCTTGATGGTCTTGCTGCTGCCATTGGTTTTCACCGAAGCAATGCCGGCATCGCGTGATTGCGCACTGGCATACATCTGGCTGCTGCCGATGATCTGGTGGTTGGCTGCCTTGAGGTTGAAGTGAAATTTGCCATTGCTGGCTTCTTTCTTCTCGTAGCGTTCATCCGTACCACTGTTGGCCTGGACCGAGGCAATGCCGCTTTCAGCGGACGCCTTGGCCTTGTACAACTCGCTGGTAAGAATCGTCTCGCCATTACCTGCCTTGAGCACAAAACGGTATTGACCGTCGCTGCTGGTGCCCAACTCAAACCATCCTGCCATGGGAACTCCTTATTGCGCTGAAGTACGCTGATCAATCCTGGGTGCTGCCTGCAAGCTGGCTTGCAGTGAAAAAACAGTATGGTGGGCTTTGAGCGCTTGTCCAATGTGAAGGCACGCGGGCCTATCTGCGCATCAGCGATTGTTGCGGGGTTAGGAAAGCTTCGTGGAAGTAGCCACGCACCGCCTGCATGGCTGGTGTGAATGTGCGCTCACGGTGCCAGGCCAGGCCGACACTCATCGGGGTCACCGGGTCGCTCAGGCCCACGGTCTCGATGCGTTTACCTTCGAGCGACCAGGGGCGATGCACCAGGTCCGAGAGAATCGCGACACCACTGCCATTGGCGACCATGCTGCGCACGGCCTCCACCGAGCTTGTACGCACCCTTACCGACGGCTGCTGGCGGGCATGCTCCCAGTAGCGCATGGCGCTTTGCTCGGCCTCGTCGACAGTCAGCAGGATGTACGGCTCACGGGCGACATCAGCCAGGCTCACGGCGGTGCGCTGGCACAATGGGTGGTGGGCAGGGTGCCACAGGCGGCGCTCCGAGTTGAACAGCGTTTCGGAGACTATGTCTGGGTGGGTGAGGTTAGCGGTAAGCACCACGGCCATGTCATAGCGATGTTCGAGCAAGCCCAGTTCAATGGCCTGGCGTTCCTGTTCGTGAACTTCGATGGTCACATCCGGATGCCAATGCCCCAGGCGCTGCAGGTGATGGGGGAGAAAGTAGCCAATCACCGTGTAGCTGGCGGCGACACGCAGCAGGCCACTGGCGCGGTAGTCGGGCAGGGGGCTGTTGAGGGCATCCTCGACGCTGCGCTGAATCACGTAGGCACGGTTGAGAAAGTGCCGGCCTGCGTCAGTCAGGCTCATGCCTTGTGCCGAGCGCAGGAACAAGGCCACCCCAAGCAGGGCTTCGAGCTCTTTGATTGCGGTGGTTACCGCCGACTGGGAGATGTTCAGGTGAAGCGCCGCCTGTGAAATCTGGCCGATCTCGGCAGTGGCGACGAAATAGCGAACTTGTCGCAATGTGAGGGACATGCAGCACCTTGAGGTATCTGTTTTTCAGAATACCCACCATCTGATAATAGATCTTCCCAAGGGGCAAGCGGAATTCTACTGTTCGAGCATCAAGCGAATGAACGGGAGCACCCTTGATGCACGCAGTCGATTTCAATTCGGACATGGGCGAAAGCTTTGGCCCATGGACCATCGGTGATGGCGTGGACAGCGAGCTGATGGCCTTTATCAGCTCTGCCAACATCGCCACCGGCTTCCATGCCGGCGATCCCGGCACCATGCGGCGCACGCTGGAGCAGGCCAAGCAACTCCAGGTGGCGGTCGGTGCGCATCCAGGTTTTCGGGACCTGGTCGGATTTGGCCGTCGGCACATCAATGCCCCAGCGCAGGAACTGGTCGACGACATCTTTTATCAGCTCGGTGCCCTGCGGGAACTGGCGCGCATTCAGGGCATGAACCTGCAGCACATCAAGCCTCATGGTGCGCTGTACATGCACCTGGCCCGCGATGAGGAAGCCGCACGGCTTTTTGTCCAGACCCTGCATCAGTTGGACCCGGCGCTGATGCTGTATTGCATGCCCAATTCGGCTACCTGGCGCGTGGCCCAGGAACTGGGTCAGCCAACCGTGCGTGAGTTCTACGCCGACCGTGACTACGACCTGAGCGGTTCGATTGTTTTCACCCGCAAGGTTCGGGCACTCGATCCCGAGGAGGTTGCAGCCCGCGTGGTGCGCGCCTGCCAGCAGGGCAAAGTGATGACGGTGGAGGGCCAGGACCTGGCCATTGAATTCGACTCCATTTGCCTGCACAGCGATACCCCCGGAGCCCTGGCGTTGGTCCAGGCCACGCGGGCGGCGCTCGACGCTGCAGGAATTCGTGTGGCAACCCCCTGAGTCGTTGATACCTGGGTGCTGCGCTCCAGCGCATGCCCCTGCTGATTTTTTCCAGCCTGCCTTTCTACAACTATTTCAAAAGGAACAGTCATGGCCGAGCAATGCGTAGTCACCCCTCTTCCAGGGACGTTTTATCGTAAAGCCACCCCCGAGTCGCCTTGCTTCGTCGAGCCCGGTGCCCGTGTCGATGCCGAGACCGTCATTGGCTTGATCGAGGTGATGAAGCAGTTTTCCGAACTGACTGCCGGCGTCAGCGGCAGGCTTGTCGACTTCCAGGTAGAAGACGGCGATCCGGTCGAGCCCGGCCAGGTCATTGCCACCCTTCAAGTTGAGTGAGGGGGCCTTATGACTCAGGCAATTACCAAACTGCTGGTGGCCAACCGTGGCGAGATCGCCGTGCGTATCATCCGCGCCGCAAAGGCGCTGGGAATACCGACCGTGGCAGCCTGCAGCGAAGCCGATGTCGACTCGATGGCAGCGCAACTGGCCGATGAGGTTCAGGTACTGGGCCCGGCACGCGCTGACCGTAGCTACTTGAACACCGAGGCGGTGCTCTCGGCCCTCAAGGCCAGCGGCGCGAATGCCGTACACCCAGGCTATGGCTTCCTGTCGGAGAACGCCGACTTTGCCCAAGCTGTGCAAGCGTGTGGTGCAATATTCGTCGGCCCCGATGCGCAAACGATTCGCCAGATGGGCGACAAGGCGGTTGCGCGCCGAACGGCAATGCTGGCTGGGGTACCGGTAGTGCCCGGATCAGAAGGCGAGCTGCATGATCTGCCAAGCGCACGAGAGGCTGCCGCTCAGGTTGGCTTCCCGCTGTTGATCAAGGCCAGTGCCGGTGGTGGCGGACGCGGTATTCGCCTGGCCCGCGACCTGGCCGAGTTCGAGCACGAGTTTGCCAAGGCACGAGGTGAAGCGCAGGCTGCATTCGGCAATGGCGGTGTTTACCTGGAGCGATTCATTCGCCAGGCCCGGCATATAGAAGTGCAAGTGTTGGGCGATGGCAAACACGCCGTGCACCTGTTCGAGCGTGAGTGTTCATTGCAGCGGCGCCGACAGAAAATCTTCGAAGAAGCGCCGTCGCCCGTCCTCAGCACCGTGCAGCGCGAGGCTCTGTGCGCCAGCGCGGTAAAACTGGCCCAGGCCCTGAACTATCGAGGGGCGGGTACCCTTGAATACCTGTATGACGATGTCAGCGGCGAGTTCTTCTTCATTGAGATGAACACCCGCATTCAGGTCGAGCATCCGATCAGCGAAATGATCACTGGCATCGATCTGGTTCAGGCCATGTTGCGCATTGCCTCGGGTGAACCATTGGGCCTGCAGCAAAGCGATATTGTTCTGCGTGGCGCGGCCATAGAAATGCGTGTCAATGCCGAAGACCCCACGCGCGATTTCTTCCCCAGCCCTGGTCAGGTAGAGACGTTGCACTGGCCCCAAGGGGAGGGCGTTCGCGTCGACAGTCACCTGTTCAGCGGCTACAAAGTGCCGGCGTACTACGATTCGCTACTGGCGAAAATCATTGTCCATGGCAATGATCGTACCCAGGCGCTGCAGCGGGCACGCACGGCCTTGGCGCAAACCACGTTGACCGGCATGGCCAACACCCTGGCACTGCATAGGCAACTGCTGGAGCAGCCCTGGCTGATCACCGCCCAATTCAATACCGGCACCCTGGAAACCTGGCTGGCCGATCCGGCCCGGCATCGCTGTGGAGATGCGTCATGAACCGTCCGATTCGCTACAGTTTTGGTGCCGACGAACATCTGTTCGCCGAGGTCAGCGAAAGCATGTCGCTGGAAGCATTCTTTGTCGGCATGGCCATTACCCGTGCGCTGGAGAAACTCGACCTTGAGGGTGTGCTGGATATTTGCCTGGCCAACGCGTCTTTCCAGATCCGCTTCGACCCGGACCTGATCGACCCACAGACACTGTTGGACGTGGTTAAAACCGTTGAGGTCAAGGCGGTTGCCGAGCGTACCCTGCAAACCCGGATTATCGAGATTCCGGTGCTGTACAACGACCCCTGGACCCATGAAACCCTGATGCGTTTTCGCGATCGCCACCAGGACCCGAGCGCCACCGATCTTGAGTACGCCGCTCGCATCAACGGCCTGGCCGATGTTGATGCCTTTGTCGCCGCGCACAGTGGCGCGCCGTGGTTCGTGTCGATGGTGGGTTTCGTTGCAGGCCTGCCGTTCATGTTCCAGATGGTCGAACGCGAGCGTCAACTCCAGGTGCCCAAATACCTGCGCCCACGCACCGACACGCCAAAGCTGACCCTGGGGCATGGCGGTTGCTTCGGTTGTATCTATTCGGTACGCGGTGCCGGTGGGTACCAGATGTTTGGTGTCACCCCGGCGCCGATCTATGACCCGCAGCAAACCCTGGAATATCTCAAGGAGCACATGGTGTTCTTCCGTCCGGGTGACATCGTCCAGTTCAAACCGATTGATCGCCAGGCCTATGACCAGGCCGTGGCGGAGGTGGACGCAGGTACTTTCGATCTACGGATCCGGCCGGTCGAGTTTTCCCTGGATGCGTTTCTCGCTGACCCGGTCAACTATCCCAAGTCGTTGCAGGAGGTGCTGGCATGATCAAGGTACTCAAACCTGGCCTGGCCACCTCTGTCCAGGATCTTGGCCGTGAAGGCTTCTACCACCTGGGCATTCCGCCTTCCGGTGCGCTCGATCAATATGCCCTGCAGGCTGCCAACCTGCTGGTAGGCAACGAACCTGGCGCCGCGGCGCTGGAGTGCACGTTGCTCGGCCCGGAACTGCAATTTAGCGAAGATGCTCTGGTGGCTTTCAGTGGCGCGTACATGGCTGCGCTTTTGGACGAGGTACAGGTGCCACCGGACACCGCCTTTGAGGTGCGTGCCGGTCAAGTGTTGCGCTTGAGCTACCCCAAGGTCGGTGCGCGATTGTATCTGGCGGTGGCAGGCGGTATCGATGTACCTGTAGTGCTGGGCAGCCGTTCCACCTATACCCTCGGCGGCGTGGGTGGTTTCAACGGCCGACGCCTGGTAGCGGGAGACGAACTGCCGGTAGGCGCTCCAAGCGGCAAGGGCAAGGTTGGCGCCAGCCTGCCTATGGCCTTGCGCCAGTCATTGGGCGGTGAGGTTGAACTGCGGGTGGTGCCGGGGCTGTACTACGACCGCCTGCAACCTGCTGCCGCGGCGAGCTTCTTCGCCGAGCCGTGGACGGTTGGCTCGGAAGCTGACCGTATCGGCTATCGCTTCAAGGGTGGCAGCGCCCTGAGTTTTCAGGCCCGCGAACAACCTTTCGGGGCAGGGTCGGACCCTTCCAACATCGTCGACAGCTGTTACCCCATCGGCTCGATCCAGGTGCCGGCGGGGCTCGAACCGATCATCCTGCACCGTGACGCGGTGTCTGGTGGCGGTTACGCCATGATCGGCACGGTGATCAGCGCGGACCTGGACCTGGTCGGGCAGATGCAACCCAATCAGAAGGCGCGCTTTCGTGAAGTTTCACTGGACGATGCCTTGGCAGCCCGTCAGCAGTACAAGAAAAAGCTCAAGCGCATGGCCGAGTTGTTTGCTGGCTAACTGACGTGCCTGGCGCAAGCCAAGCCTGCCTGCCGTTGAAGGAGGGCAGGCTCACGCATTGGTCACTGCATCGATGCTGCCGCTCACGCCCGGCGATGATTTGAACACACGCAGCGCAGCGGCACGATCAATTTTCGGGGTGCCCTGAAGCGCTATTGATGCGCCGATGGGCCAAAACCGATGGGCCCGGCACCCTACCTGCGCCCAGCGTTCAGCGCTGTGCCACCGCGTGGTGAACACACTGTTCATAGTAGGTCTGCTTGATGGCGGCGGGCTTGAGCCGTGACTGGCTGTTGTAGGTCTGTTCGGTGATACCCATGGCGGTCATGCGCATCCACGGCTTGGGAAATTTGCGCACCTGAAGCCGCTTGCGCGCCGAGTACAAGGTTACGCCTGATAGCTTCGATTGCTGCGCGCCCGCGGCTATATCCGATCCCCAACTACACACATAACGATCATTCTTGGCCAGCGCCTTGGCCTGGGCACCCAGGGAGAACGTGGCAAGGAAAAGCGCTGCAAGGGTTAATCCATAAGCCCGCATAGTGGCAACCTAAGCTATTGAAAGGAAAGCAAGTTTGCCAATGAACGCAGCAGCAAGGGGCCAGCAGTTTGCCTTATTTATTGGCCGACATTTGCTCTGCGTGCTTGTGTTAGAGAATTGCGCCTACCGATTGGCTGGGGGCGGTTGCGGCGGGCAGCAAGCGCGCCTATGGTCGAAACGAGGTATTGAAAGGGCGAGTGAGCCGGCCTGCACAGGTTACGGTTCAGCCGCTGCCCATTCCAGCTGTGAGGTGACCCATGGCCAATGACTCCCGTCCGGCGGTACTCGAACTGATCGGTAATACACCGATGGTACGGGTCAGTCGATTCGATACCGGTCCGTGTACCTTGTTCCTCAAGCTCGAATCACAGAACCCGGGCGGATCGATCAAGGACCGCATCGGCTTGGCCATGATCGATGCGGCCGAGCGCGATGGCCGATTGCGTCCCGGTGGCACCATTGTCGAAGCGACTGCTGGCAACACCGGCCTTGGCCTGGCCCTGGTCGGCCGGGCCAAGGGTTATCGGGTAGTGCTGGTGGTACCCGACAAGATGTCTACCGAGAAGGTTCTGCACCTCAAGGCCATGGGCGCCGAGGTGCATATTACCCGTTCCGATGTCGGCAAGGGTCACCCAGAGTACTACCAGGATGTTGCCGCGCGCCTGACCACGGAGATTCCCGATGCGTTCTTCGCCGATCAATTCAACAACCCGGCCAACCCGTTGGCCCATGAGTGCAGCACCGCCCCGGAGATCTGGGCGCAGATGCACCATGACCTCGATGCCATTGTGGTCGGCGTCGGTTCGGCCGGTACCCTCACAGGCTTGACCCGCTTCTTTCGCCGGGTGCAGCCGGACTTGAGCATGGTGCTGGCCGATCCAGTGGGCTCGGTGATGGCCGAGTACAGCCGTAGCGGTAAGCTCGGCACTCCCGGAGCATGGGCAGTGGAGGGCATAGGTGAAGACTTCGTGCCGTCGATAGCCGACCTCTCCAGCGTGCGCCAGGCCTATTCGATCAGCGATGAAGAAAGCTTCGAACATGCCCGTCAGTTGCTGCGCGCCGAAGGCATCCTCGGTGGTTCCTCGACCGGAACATTGCTTGCCGCCGCGTTACGTTACTGCCGTGAACAGACCGAAGCCAAGCGGGTGGTGAGTTTTGTCTGCGACACCGGTACCCGTTATTTGTCCAAGGTCTACAACGACCAGTGGATGACGGACCAGGGCCTGCTGCAGTTCAAGCATTACGGCGACTTGCGTGACCTCATCGCCCGGCGCTTCGAGGATGGTCGGGTCATCAGCGTCGGTCCCGGCGATACCTTGCTGACCGCTTTCCAGCGCATGCGTCTGGCCGATGTCTCGCAGCTACCGGTGCTTGAAAATGGCCAGCGCCTGGTCGGGGTGATCGACGAGTCGGATATCTTGCTGGGTATGCATGCCGACCCTACGCACTTCAGCCTGCCAGTGGCCAGCGCCATGACCGACACACTGCAAACCCTGCCGCCCAGTGCCAGTCTGGCTACACTGCAAGCGGAACTCGACCGTGGGCTGGTGGCGATTATCGCCGATGCTTCGGGCTTTCATGGCCTGATTACCCGTGTCGACATGCTCAACCACTTGCGCAGGTCCTTGCCATGAGTCACCACGATGAAAGCAACGCTTCACTCGGCTTCGCTACCCGCGTGATCCATGCCGGGCAATCTCCAGACCCCTCCACCGGCGCCTTGATGCCGCCGATCTACGCCAACTCCACCTATGCCCAGCAGAGCCCCGGGGTGCATAAAGGCCTGGACTACGGGCGTTCGCACAACCCCACGCGCTGGGCGCTGGAACGCTGCGTGGCGGACCTTGAGGGCGGCACCCAGGCCTTCGCATTTGCCTCTGGGCTGGCAACCATCGCCAATGTGTTGGAACTGCTCGATGCCGGGGCTCACGTGGTCTCCGGCAATGACCTTTATGGCGGTACCTTTCGCCTGTTCGAGCGGGTGCGTCGGCGCAGCGCCGGGCACCGTTTCAGTTTTGTCGATCTGACCGACCTGGAGGCTTTCGAGGCGGCCCTGGAAGAAGACACGCAAATGGTCTGGGTCGAGACGCCGAGCAATCCTCTGCTTGGCCTCACCGATCTGGTGGCCGTGGCCGACATCTGCCGCCAGCGCGGGATTCTCTGTGTCGCCGATAACACCTTTGCCAGCCCTTGGGTCCAGCGACCCCTGGAACTGGGCTTCGACATTGTCGTGCACTCGACTACCAAATACCTCAACGGCCACTCTGACGTGATCGGCGGGATCGCCGTGGCGGGGAACTCAGAGCTGGCCGAACGCCTGGGCTTTTTGCAGAACGCGGTGGGCGCCATTGCCGGGCCGTTCGATGCCTTTCTCACCTTGCGCGGGGTGAAGACCCTGGCCTTGCGCATGGAGCGCCACTGCAGCAATGCCTTGGAGCTGGCGCACTGGCTGGAGCGCCAGCCACAGGTGGCGCGGGTTTATTATCCAGGGTTGGTCTCGCACCCCCAGCATGGTCTGGCGCGGCGGCAGATGCATGGCTTTGGCGGGATGATCTCATTGGACCTCAACAGTGATCTGGCCGGGGCCAGGCGCTTTCTTGAAAGTGTGAATATTTTCGCCTTGGCGGAAAGCCTCGGCGGGGTGGAAAGCCTGATCGAACACCCGGCGATCATGACCCATGCCAGCATCCCGGCGCAGACCCGGGCGCAGATCGGTATTGGTGATGCGCTGATTCGTCTGTCGGTGGGGGTGGAGGATGTTGAAGACCTGCGCGCAGACCTGGCTCAGGCGTTGGCGCGGATATAGATAGCTATTGACCTTCGCGGGGCATGCTCGCGCCTACGGGTGCTGGTATTGCCCAGCGGTTTTGTAAACAATAGCGCCCGCTGAAAATGCGCTATTTGTTTACTGACCGAGATACCCATGCCTTCGAATCCCTTTACCGTCGAGCTGCTGCAAACCGGCCCGGAACAAGCCGAGCTGATCCGCAACTTGTACCAGTTCTATGCCTACGAGTCCTCGGATTGGGAACAGGAGGACGTGGAGGTGGACGGCCGTTTCTATATTCACGAGGAGCACCTTGCACGCTACTGGCAAGACCCGCAGTGGAGTGCCAACCTGATCCTGGTCGATGGCTTCATCGCCGGCTTTCTGTTGGTAGAACGCAGCGAATTTGCCGCGCTCAATGCCCTGGAACTGGCCGATCTGTTCATCCTCAAACGCTACCGGCGCAAGGGCATCGGCCGCGCGATTGCCAGCCAGGTGCTGATGAGCGGGGAGTGTGACTGGCTGGTGCGTTTCTATGACCAGGATGAAGCCGCCCAGGCCTTCTGGCGCGCGGTTCTGGATAACCTGCCACGGCCGGTGCGGACAATCGAACTGGATGACGAACCCGAACTGCTCAGTTACCTGGTGACCCGCGCCGTGCACTGATCGCTCGGCAGCGCACTTGCCAACGGCAATGGGCTCATGTTCCAGTGGCGGACCGGTCATTCTGTTGGCGTTGCCTGTCCGTTCGGCTTGTGCCGCCCGCTACAGGTGTATTGCGATGTGTCGCTCAAGGATTTTTCCATGGTCTACCCAGCCGGTGGTGCACCGAACGCTGCGGTGCGCATCGAGCCTGAGCGGTTGGCCGCATTGGTGAATGCGCAGTGGGTAGATGTTGCCGCGCAAAGCGTTGGCGTGGATGTAGGCGTACCGGGCTGAAAAAAATTGCGCTACGCCTGTCCCTTTTTCGGCACTCGCTTGTCATCAAAGGCAAGTGAACCGATTAGAGAGCGCAACAATGCCCGTACCGACACGCCGATGCCTCCCTCTGGCGCCTTCGTTTTCTTGTTCCACCCTGTGTTTGAGCCTGATGCTTGGTTTTGGCGCGCTGGCACCGCAACTGGCCATGGCCGAGGGAGAACAACGCGCCTACCGGGTGCCCGCTGGTGAGCTAGGCTCGGCGCTGGTGCGCTTTGCCACGCAAGCTGGTGTGAGCGTTTCGGTAGACCCAGCCCTGGTGAGTGGTCGCCGCAGTGCCGGCTTGAGCGGTACCTACAGTGTCGATCAAGGGTTTGCCCGCTTGCTGCAGGGCAGCGGCCTGCAACTGCTGCCGGTGAGTGCCGGTGCCTATACCCTGGCGCCCGAACCCCAAGGTTCCGAGGCGCTGGAAATCGCACCGACGAGCATTCTTGGCAGCCACGCAGGTGCCGACCTGGATGGCGAACGCTATGCCGGTGGCCAGGTCACGCGCCGGGGCTCGCAAGGCTTGTTGGGCTCGCGGGACTTCATGGAAACGCCCTTCAGCATGACTACCTACACCAGCGAGGCGGTGCAGAACCAACAAGCTCGCACGTTGGGCGATCTGATTGCCAGCGACCCCTCGGTCCGCGCTACCAATCCGGCCGGCGGGCGCTTTGAGCAGTTCACCATTCGCGGCTTCAGCCTGTTCAACAGTGATGTTTCCTACAACGGCTTGTATGGTGTGCTGCCGACCTATTCGATCGACATGGAAATGGCCGACCGGGTAGACATCATCAAAGGGCCAAGTCAGCTTATCAACGGGATCTCGCCGCGAGGCAGTGTCGGCGGTGGTATCAACGTCGTGGCCAAGCGCGCTACCGACACGCCGATCACTGAGTTCACCGGTAATTCTGCCTCGGACAGCCAGGTTGGCGGGGCGGTGGATATCGGCCGGCGCTTCGGTGACCAGAAACAGTTTGGTTTGCGCTTTAACGGCGTGAAACAGTCGGGCGACACCGAATGGGATCATCAGCGCGTCAAGCGCGAAATGGCCGTGCTGGGCCTGGACTTTCGCGGTGAGCGCTTGCGTCTGTCGACAGACTTCGGTCACACCGAGCGTGACACCGACGCCCCCCAGGAACGCGTGCTGGTCGGCGCCAAGGCCAAGGTGCCTGACGCCGATGATGTGCGTCGCAACTACGCCCAGGCCTGGAGCAAGGCGCGCACCAACGATACCTTCGCCACCCTCAATGGTGAATACGATATCAGCGACTCGCTGCTGGCCTACGCCGCGCTTGGCGCACGTAAAAGCGATCATGATTTCCTCCGCCACAACGTACCGGTCTCCAACGATGCCGGTGACTTCACCGTGCAGCCTCGCGACTTCACCCGCGACGAGAGCGTCAAGACTGGCACCGCTGGATTGCGCAACTGGTTCAATACCGGTCCGGTAAGCCATGAGGTAAACCTGGCCGCCAGCTACTTCTACATGGACTTTGAAAACGGCGGTGCGCGTTATGCCTCCGGCTCCAGCAATATCTACGATCCGGTGCCAACCCCTGAACCGGGTACGCCGACGCGCCAGGATGCCAAGGTCTACACCGAGAACCGTTTTACCGGTGTGGCGCTGGCTGACACCCTGGGCTTTTTTGAAGATCGCTTGCTGTTGACCCTGGGCGCCCGTTGGCAGCGGGTCCAGGTGGATGACTGGAGCAACGGCATCAAAGGCACCACCGCCTATGACGAAGAAAAGCTCTCGCCCTCGGCCGGGATTCTGTTCAAGGCCACCGATGAGTTGTCGCTGTATGCCAACTACATGGAAGGCATGAGTCAAGGCAAAATCGCGCCGTCGACCTCACTCAACGAAGACCAGATATTTCCACCCTTCATCAGTCGTCAGGTTGAAGTCGGCGCCAAGTACGACCTCGGCGCGTTTGCACTGACGGCCAGCGCCTTTCGAATCAGACAGCCGGCCTACGAGACCAATGCCGACACCCGGATGTTCGGCGCCAATGGCAAGCGCGAGAACAAGGGTGTTGAGTTGAGCGTGTTCGGCGAGCCCCTCAAAGGCTTTCGCCTGCTCGGCGGGGTGATGTACATCGACAGCGAATTGACCGGCACCGCAGGTGGCACCTTCGATGGCAACCGCGCCCCGGCAACGCCCGAGTACAACGTCAACCTCGGGGCCGAGTGGGACGTGCCGGCGGTGTCTGGGTTGACGTTGACCGCCCGTGGCATCCACTCCAGCTCGCAATACCTCGATCAGGCCAACAGCAAGCAGATCGACGGTTGGGAACGCTACGATGCCGGCGCCCGCTATGCCTTCAGGGTCGATGGCAAGGACGTCACCCTGCGCGCCACCGTCGAGAACCTGCTGGATGAGCGCTACTGGGCGTCTGCTGGCGCTTCCGATGACAGCGAGGCGGGGCTGACCCTGTCTACGCCAAGGACTTACCTATTGTCGGCAACCCTGGGTTTTTGACCTTCTGCCGCTCGGGCAGGGAAGCCCGGCTACGCACCTTGACCTGACCCCACTGTTAGCTATCGTTTTCGTACGGTTGCCGGGCCTTGCGGCGCGGTACCCACGAGGAGGCCTGTTCCTGCGCAAGCAAAAGGGGTGCTTGTATGCCATACAAAGACGATTTCACGAACGCCCAAGGTTGGTCGGCGGTGGATGTCAGCACCCGACTCAATACCACCGCAGCCAAGACGTTCCTGACGTTTTTGCGCAGCAAGGGCGTCGATACCCTGATCCGCTATTACGCAAGCTCGGAGCGGGCGAAAACCATCACTGCCGCCGAAGCGAAGTACCTCTCCAAAGAGGGGTTCGCTATTTTGCCGGTGTTCCAGGACAGCAGCCGCAAAATCGAGCACTTTTCCAGTGCACAGGGCGTGGCTAATGCCAAGAGCGCCATGGATTTCGCCAAGCGGGTAGGTCAGCCCAAGGGCAAGGGCAGCACCATTCTTTTCGCTGTTGATGCCGATTATGAGGCCGATCAGATCGATGGCCCGATACTCGACTATTTCAGGGCTGTCAAAGCCGAGATAGGCGGTGCCTTCTCGATGGGGGCCTACGGCAGTGGCGCGGTGCTCGCCAAGTTGCTCGCCGAGGGCCTGATCAGTGTCCCGTGGCTGTCGATGTCGCGGTTGTTTCTAGGTACCGAGCAGTTCTTTTATTCATCGCGCTGGTCGATGCGCCAAGTGCCTCCCGACCTTACCCATGGGCCCTCTGGAGTGGGGTACGACCGTAATATCATCAGGGTCGCCAAGCAGGAACTGGGCGCCTTTGTGGTTGATGATACCGGGCATGGATCACTGTTCTGGAACGAAGACCTCGATGCCACCCTGGGCGGCAATCCCCATGTCCAGGTCGATGAAGCGCTGGTGGCGGGGGACCGCTTTGTGACCACCGAGGGCTTGCGCCTGCGCCAGTCTCCCAATGGCGTGATAGTGCGGGACATGACGCTCGGCGAGAAGGTGACTGACCTTGGCGCCTCGGTGGAGCCCGGCTGGCGTAAAGTCAGGGTCGGCCTGGAGGAGGGCGTGGTGTTCGGCAAATACCTGCGCGAACCGCTACGAGCAGAAGTCGAGGCGCTGTTGCGCGCTGCGCTGGATGAGTGGTTACGTTTCGACAAGGGCCAAGCCGACGAGAGAGGCGACCCGTACTACAAGTACGTTCGGCAGATGTGGGCGGCGATCGGCGAGCCTTACGATGGTCGCAGCCGTTATGCCAACGGCGAAGAGGTGCCGTGGTCTGCTGCGTTTATCTCCTGGGTGGTGCGCAAGGCCGGGCCGGCCTACGCCAACTTCAAGTTCGCTGCCGGCCACTCGGTGTTTGTCAATAATGCGATCAAGGCGCGCTTGACCGAACGGTTGGATAAGCCGTTCTGGGGCTATCGCATCAACGAACAAAAACCGGAGATCGGCGACATCATCCAGCGCAATCGCGCATCCGGCACATTTACTTACTCCTATGCCGAAAACCACGCCGAGTACATCAGCCATTCCGATATTGTCGTTGAGGTGACCGCGGATGTGGCACGTGTATTGGGCGGCAATGTCGATGATACGGTGACCATGAGCAGCGATCTGCAGGAGTACCGGCTCGATAGCGATGGCTACCTTGAACCTGGCCAACGTGTCATCGCATTGCTGAAGAATCGTGCGGGACTCTCTGGCTGACAGCGCAAGGCTCGGGCACTCTATTGCAAGGAAGCAAACAACAACGGCAGGGTTCATGAACAACAGGCATTCTGTGTCTATCGGCTTACGTAGCCTGATTTTGATTTTGGTCTTCATGGCGGTCATTGCCACCCTGTGCAACAGCGCTTGGGTGGCGTATGGCGTGCAGCGCGATGCGCTTGTGCATTCTGCGCTGGAGGCCAATCAAGCCTATACCGCCAAGGTGGCCTCGAGCATTGGCCAGTTTCTGGATTCTGCGCACAACCGCTTGAGTTACAGCAGCAAGCTGCTCGGGCGTGACTTCAACAACCCCGAGTTGCTCAGGGAAGAGGTCGTTCGTCTGCAGTCCGACGACAAGGCATTCAATGCCGTGTTGATCGTTGATGCCAACGGCAAGGCCCTGCAACTGTATCCCGACAATGCGCAATTGCTGGGTACCACACTGCAAGCGGAAGAAATCCTGCAAGCGCTGAAGGAGCGTCGGCCTCTGGTCAGCCATGCCTACGAGAGCGCCGCAGGCAACCTGATTGTGTTCATCTCGCAACCGGTGTTCAGCCCCGCGGGTGAATTTCTCGGCACCCTCGGTGCATCGATCTACATCCGCAAGCAGGGCATCCTGCACACCTTGATCAGCAACCACTTCCACAGGGATGGCACCTTTGCCTTTATCGCCGACGCAAACCGGCGCCTGTTGTATCACTCCGACCATCAACGAATTGGTGAAGTGCTGACCACCAGTGCCACGGTCGACGCAGCGCTGCGTGGGGAGCACGGTTCGATGGAGGCCATCAACTACAAGGGCATTGAAATGCTCGCCGGGTATGCGCAGATCGCCGATGCCAATTGGGCGGTGGTCGCGCAACAACCTCGCGAAATAGCCTTGGCGCCACTGCGCCAGTTAATGCGCGACATTCTGTTCAAAATCATTCCTGCGGGTGTCGTGGGGCTGCTGCTGATTCTGCTCGCCACCACGTTGATTACCCGTCCTTTGCGGCAGTTGGCCGGTCACGCAGAGCTGCTTTCGGCGCCGCAGGCTGAGGAGAAACTGAAAACGATCAATGCCTGGTACGCAGAAGCAGCGGCTATTCGTCGTGCACTGCTGACCGGGGTGCAATTGTTGCAGAAGAAGCTTGGCAGCCTCAGTCAGGAGGCGCAGAGCGATCCGTTGACGGGGCTGGCCAACCGCCGCGCCCTGAATACGGCGTTGCAGACCCTGACCGAGGCGCAGCGAAATTATTCAGTGCTGGCGCTGGATATCGACCACTTCAAGCGGGTCAACGATACCTTTGGCCATGATGTGGGCGATGAGGCCCTCAAGCAGGTCGCGGCAATCATTGCACGCTGTTCCAGGGAGCAGGACCTGGCTTGCCGGGCGGGTGGCGAGGAGTTCGTGCTGATCCTGCCCGAGGCTGAGCAACATACCGCCAGGGCCATTGCCGAGCGGATTCGCCAGACCATTGAAACCACCCAGATCGTACCAACGGGCGCGCTGACCATCTCCATTGGTGTTGCGGGGCAGAGCGTAGAAACACCGACGCCGGAGGCCATCCTCAAGCGTGCCGATGAACACCTTTATCAAGCCAAACACAGCGGGCGCAACCGGGTGGTGGGTTGATCAACCGGTGAGGCAGGCATCAACCGGGCGGCAGCGGCGACTGTCGAGGCTGCTCAACGGGTTGGCCTGGCGGGTTGGCGTCTCGCCGGTGAGCGTGCTTAACAAGGCACTGATCTCGTCGCCATTGACCGTTCCCTGGGCATGCAGGTACTGCGCCACCGTGCTGAGCGCCGGCCAGTAGCGGCGCACCAGGCAGATCGAGCGGGCAATAGCCTTGGGTTCGGCGTCGAGAACCTTGCGTGCCGGCAGCAAACTGATCAACTCCATTGCCCGCTGGCGATCTCCAGCGCCACTACGGGTTAGAAACCGGGTGGACGGGCAGTGACGATAGATGGCCTCGGCCACGGGACCGGAAAAACAATGCAGCAGGTCGCGCTCGATGGCATCGATCATCGAGGGCAGGTATTCGGCAATGCCGGAAGGTTCGAAGGCGGGAAGGGCGACAAAATATTCAGCTTCTACCAGCCCTTTGACCTGCAGCAGATTACCGCGCAGATCGGCCATAGGGCCAATCAGCGCTTCTGCGCGGGTTCGCACCGTCACTCGCCTGATCCGTTGCGCATTCCACCAGAAGGCCAGCACATGACCTGCTTCGTGAAAGGCTGTGCAACGCGGGCGAGTGTTCATGATCCGGGCCTCCGTTGTGCAGGTGCTGTCTACACCATCTGCTGTTCGCCCCGGGTTCGTACAAAAGATTTTCACTATCAGCCGAGAAGAGTGCGGCTATCGGCGCTCGCCCTTGCTCTGGGTTAAGTCTAGCGCTGATTCGAGCGGGCATTACGGGTGGTCTGCGCCAGCGCCGTGGCAAAAATGCGTTGCTGATCGTCGTCAAATTCAACCAGGAAAAGCTCCTCCACTGCTGCCTCGTAGACCTCCCACATGCGCTTGCGCAAGTCTCGTCCCCTATCGGTGATGCGGGCAATTGCGCCGCGGCCATCGTCCTTGGCCTTTTCACGCACCACGAGCGCTTCTTTTTCCAGGCGGTCCACCAGGCGCGTGAGGTTGTAGCGCTCGATCGCCATCACTTGCGCCAGTTCGTGCATCCGGCGGGTGCCATCCTGGCCGCTTTCGATGCCCCAAAGCGCGTCGTACCACGCGTAGGGCGGCAGCTTGGCTTCAGCCAACCGGTGTTCGATCTCACGAATCAGGCAGCGATGCGCACGAACAAAATTGAACCAGAGATCCGGCGACGATGAGGGCATGCAGTGCTCCAGTAACGGGATTGTAATTGCAGTTGCAATTATAAGGCGCTTGGCGCTAGATTCAATTGCAAGTGCAACGATCGTCCGGTCGAGGCGTTGACCGGCTATCCCATCTCAAGGAGCTTCACCCATGGCACAGCGCAATCCACTTCTCGACCCGGACCCGCAGGAAACCCGTGAATGGATCGACTCGATCGCCTCAGTGGTCGAGGAGGTAGGGCGACCCCGGGCGCACTTTCTGATTGATCAGTTGCTGGACTTCGACGTATCGCTGCACGGTGATTTCCACGGTCGGGTCACCACCCCTTATGTGAACACCATCGCCCCAGAACGGGAGGTGCCTTACCCGGGCGATCTGGTCCTGGAGAAGCGGCTCAACGCCTACATTCGCTGGAACGCGCTGGCGATGGTATTGCGTGCCGGCAAGCATTCCAGTGTCGGCGGCCATATCGCTTCATATGCGTCGGCGGCGGTGCTGTACGACGTTGGTTTTGACCACTTTTTCCGTGGTCGTACCGACAGCTTCGCAGGTGACCTGGTCTACATTCAGGGGCATTCGGCCCCCGGTATCTACGGCCGGGCATTCACCGAAGGGCGTTTGACCGAGCAGCAACTGGACAACTTTCGGCGCGAAACTGACCGCGATGGGGTTTCCTCGTACCCACATCCACGGCTGATGCCCGACTTCTGGCAGTTTCCTACCGTTTCGATGGGGCTGGGCCCGATTACCGCGGCGTACCAGGCGCGATTCATGCGCTACCTGGAAAACCGTAATCTCAAGGAATACCAGGGCCGTAAAGTCTGGGCGTTTCTGGGTGACGGCGAAATGGATCAACCTGAGTCCCAGGCCGCGATAGCCTTGGCAGGGCGGGAAAAGCTCGACAACATTATCTTCGTGGTGAACTGCAACCTGCAGCGCCTCGATGGTCCGGTGCGCGGCAACAGCAAAGTCATTCAGGAATTTGAAAGCCTGTACCGTGCAGCGGGTTGGAATGTCATCAAGGTTGTCTGGGGCTCAGGCTGGGACGCGCTGCTGGACAAGGACAAGAGTGGCTTGCTGCGCCAGCGCATGATGGAGTGCGTCGATGGCGAATACCAGAATTACAAATCGCAGAATGGCGCGTATGTGCGCGAGCATTTCTTCGGCAAGTATCCGCAGTTGCTCGAGCTGGTAAGCGACCTGAGCGACGAGCAGATCTGGAAGCTGTCGCGCGGGGGACATGATCCGCTCAAGGTCTACAACGCCTACGCCGCTGCAGTCCGTCACAGTGGGCGGCCGACAGTTATCCTGGCCAAAACCGTCAAGGGGTTCGGTCTGGGTGAGGCGGGCGAAGGGCAGAACATCAATCATCAGCTCAAGAAGATAGGCGCCGACGCGGTGAAAGCGTTTCGCGACCGGTTCGGCCTTGAGCTCAGCGATGAGCAATTGGCAGACATGCCGTACCTGCGACCCGACCCGGACAGCGCCGAAGCGCGTTATCTGAGATTGCGCCGCGACAGCCTGGGAGGCCATGTGCCTGCCCGCCACGCCAAGGTCGAACCGTTGCCGATTCCGCCGCTGTCAATACTGGAGGCGCAGCTCAAGAGCACCGGCGACCGAGCGATCTCCACGACCATGGCGTTTGTGCGGATCCTCGCCACCTTGCTCAAGGATGCCAACATCGGCCGGCAGATTGTCCCTATCGTGCCAGACGAATCCCGCACGTTCGGTATGGAAGGCCTGTTTCGCCAGGTGGGTATCCACTCCCATGTCGGCCAGCTCTATACCCCGCAGGACGCCGGTACGCTGTCGTACTACAAAGAGAGTGTCGACGGCCAGATCATGCAGGAAGGCCTGAACGAATCCGGGGCTACATCGTCCTGGATAGCTGCCAGCACGTCGTACGCCAATCATGGCGTGATGACTATCCCGTTCTATATTTTTTACTCGATGTTCGGCTTCCAGCGTGTTGGCGATCTACTCTGGGCTGCCGGTGACGCGCGGGCGCGAGGCTTTCTTCTGGGCGCTACTTCAGGTCGCACGACGCTGATGGGAGAGGGGCTGCAGCACGATGATGGGCATAGCCACGTGATGTCGGCGACTGTTCCGTGCTGCGTTTCCTATGATCCTACCTACGCCTACGAATTGGCGGTGATCGTGCATCGTGGGATGCAGCGCATGTACGTCGAGCAAGAGGATGTGTACTACTACATCACCGTGCTTAACGAGAACTATCCGCACCCGGATTTTCCCGAGGGCGCGCAGGCGGGCATTCTTAAAGGCCTGTATCGCTTGCCCGTGGAGCGTGAGGTACGCGGTGACTGCCATGTCCAGCTCATGGGTAGTGGCGCAATCCTGCCTGAGGTGCTGGCCGCCGCCGAAATACTTGAGCGGGATTACGCGGTCAGCAGCGAAGTCTGGAGCGCCACCAGCCTCACTGAAGTGCGGCGTGAGGCGCAGGCGGTCGAGCGCTGGAATCTTCTCAATCCGCTCGCAGAGGCAAAGGTGCCGTACCTTCGACAGGTGCTCGACGGCCACCCAGGCCCTGTGGTGGTGGCAACTGACTACATGAAAATCCACGCCGACCAGATCCGTCCCTGGCTGGCAGATCGCCGCTTCGTGGCGTTGGGCACCGATGGCTTCGGTCAGTCCGACACCCGCGAAGCCTTGCGTCGGCATTTCGAGGTCGACCGGCAATTCATTGTGCTGGCGGCGCTCAAGGCCTTGGCAGATGACGGCGTGATTGAGCGCGAACGAGTGGCCAGGGCACTGCACGAGCTGCAGATAGACCCCGCCAAGGTTGACCCGGCCGGTGTTTGAACGCTGCCGTTGTAACGGGCCCTGTGCAAGTACCACAGGGCCCACGCTTGGGACCTGGCACTATTCGTGGCGCCGAGCGGGATCACGGTCGTGCGTGTAGTGACGACTGAGGTTAAACGCTGGCAGCCAGGATTCACGACGTACCACCCAGCTTTCATACGTGGGCGTGAACTGGTCCGGGGCGTCCAGTGCGCCCAGGTGCACTTCCACTTCGTCGGCGCTGCGGGCGAAAACCGAGGAGCCGCAACGGGGGCAGAAAAAGCGTCCTGCGTAGTCGCGAGTTTCACCCTCGATGTGCACGGCGTCCTGGGGAAACACTGCCGACGCATAAAACAGCGCGCCGTGGTGCTTGCGACAGTCCAGGCAATGACACAGGCCAACCCGGTTAGGGCGGCCCGAAGCAACGATACGTACGGTGCCGCACAGGCAACCACCGGTAAATCTGTCCATGGCGCGCTCCTCTGGAGGGTGGCGGAAAGAAATCGTTAGCGAGCTATCGTAGTACCCTGTTTACGGCTGTTACTCTGACTTTTTGCGAATTGAATGGTCCACCGAGGTCTTGCATGTCTTCGTCTATCAGTACCGAATCGCTCTGGATCGATACCCCACAAGGGCGGCTGTTCTGCTGTCGCTGGTTTCCAGCAGGTGAAGTACAGCGCCCGCCGGAGCCACCTGTCGTGCTTTTCCATGACTCGTTGGGTTGCATCGCCCTGTGGCGCGACTTTCCCCAACTGCTGAGCCAGGCAACCGGCCGTGAGGTGATTGCCTATGACCGACTCGGTTTTGGGCAGTCCGATATGTATCCAGGCACGCTACCTCTTGAGTTTATCCGCGATGAGGCCGAGCGCTTCTTTGCCTGCGTTAAAGCGGCGTTGCAGCTCGACCGATTTGTGGCGCTTGGGCACAGCGTCGGCGGCGGCATGGCGGCAGCCTGTGCCTCGATGTATCCGCAACAGTGCACGGCGCTGATTACCATCGCGGCGCAGGCGTTTGTCGAAGATCGTACGCTGCAGGGTATACGTGAGGCTGAAGCACAGTTCGAAAACCCGGCGCATATGGCACGCTTGGAAAAATACCACGCCGACAAAGCGCCCTGGGTGTTGGGCGCCTGGACCAAAACCTGGTTGGCACCGGCATTCAGCGAGTGGAAGATCGAGAGCGCAGTCGACGAAATACGCTGCCCGACCCTTGTGCTTCACGGCGAGCATGACGAGTACGGTTCTGTGAAGCACCCAGAACATCTCGCCACGCTGTCCAAAGGGCCGAGTGAATGTTTGATTCTCGATGGTTGCCATCATATTCCGCATCGGGAGGCGCCTGAGGTGGTAGTGGCTGTGGTCGGCAAGTTTCTGGCTGAGCGGGGCCTGTGACCCTACGGTGCTCGCAGGCCATCCATGGCCTGCACCCGACTACGCAATGCCTACACTCAGCCTACTGAAGGGACGATCCAGTGTGTCTGGGCTGACGATGTACGAAGAGCCAGATCAACATCAAAAGCTGAACACCAGCACCTCGCTGTTGCTGTCGCTGTTGCTGTGTTTCTCCTTACACAAATCGTACAGATACCACCAATCGTCCCTTCAGCAGGCCGAATGGAACCCTTGCGTAGTGGGGCGACGGCCATGGATGGCCGGCGAGCGCCGCAGGGCCAGGACGGCCCTTCGGCGCGGTCCCCGCGGGAGCAAGGGTGGAATGAGGGAACCCGGAGCGCAGCGCAGGGCCGGATGCAGGGACAGGGGGTTTTGCCCACTTTTGCCCCGACAAAAGCGGGTCGCCGTAAGGGCGAAACCAGCCAGTGGTGCCACCACATCAAACGGATATGCTCACAGCAATTCGGGCCCCCCTCGACAAAGCGTCGCAGATATGTGCCCCGAATTGCCCAGCGATCTCCAACCATCAACTCCGTAAAAACGCGAGCAAATCAGCATTGATGGTTTCGGCATGGGTGGTCGGCATGCCGTGGGGATAGCCCTTGTAAGTTTTCAATGTGCTGTTGCCAAGCAGCTTGGCCGACAGCACCGCCGAGTTTTCGTAAGGCACAATCTGATCGTCATCGCCATGCATCACCAGCACCGGCAGACTGAGACTTCTCAGATCTTCACTGAAGTCGGTCTGCGAAAACGCCACGATGCCGTCATAGTGGGCCTTGGCGCAGCCCATCATGCCCTGGCGCCACCAGTTCCAGATCACGCCTTGCGACGGCGCCGCGCCCGGTCGGTTGTAGCCATAAAAAGGGCCGGCAGGAATGTCGTAGTAAAACTGCGCACGGTTGGCGGCAAGTTGTGCCTGCAGTTCATCGAACACCGATTTGGGCAAGCCACCCGGGTTGCTCGCGGTCTGTACCATCAATGGCGGTACCGCACCGAGAATCGCCGCCTTGCTGGCGCGGTCCTGGCCGTGGCGGGCGAGGTAGTGCACCACTTCGCCACCGCCGGTGGAATGCCCGACGTGCGCCGCGCCGCGTACGCCCAAGTGATCGACCACCGCAGCAACGTCGTCGGCATAATGATCCATGTCATGGCCGTCCCAGACCTGGCTGGAGCGCCCATGACCGCGCCGGTCGTGGGCGATGACGCGATAGCCCTGTGCCAGGAAGAACAGCATCTGGGTGTCCCAGTCATCGCTACTCAGGGGCCAGCCGTGATGGAAGAAAATTACCTGGGCGTCGCGGGGGCCCCAGTCTTTATAAAATATCTCAACGCCATCTTGGGTGGTGACGAATGCCATGTTCGTTGCTCCTCATTGATGTGGTGGATGCATACCGCGCTGAAGGTGAACTATGAGCATAGGAGAGCCAGCCTGTGGTGCTGACCCAGGTGATCAAGTGGCCGTAAGCTTTAGCCACCGTTGGTCAGGGTTTTACGCGGTGGAGTGAATCCCGGGTTTTTGCCGTACTCCGACCTTATGTACGGTCCCGCGCCGTACATTTCCGAAATCATCAGGAGCACAGCTCATGCGTATCACCCCATTGCTATGTCTGTTCGCCAGCCTGACCCTGCTCGGTGGCTGTTTCGACCGCGATCCCGACCATCCGGCCAAGGATGCCGACCAGAGCAAGCCATCCCTGCAGATGCAAAAGCCCGACGAGCCGAGCAGCCCACCGGCGCCCGACAGCCCGGCTATGCCACCCAAGCCCGAGAGCCAATGAGCAAAGCGCAAAACCCAACGCTATGACAGTGCCTTAACCAACTCGCCCTTGCGCATGGTCGAGCGCCCCGCGATGTTCTGCTTACGGGCCCGGTCCATCAGCTCGGCCTTGGTCATGTCTTCCAGGTGTTGCTCCGGCCGGGGCACGCTGTGCTTGGTGGCGACGGCACGCTGCGCTGAGGACTTTCGCGACTTGGCCTTGGCTTTGGCACTTTTGGTTTGTCCAGAGCCGCCCTTACGTTCACCGCCGCCCGACTGCTTGTTGACCGTGGCCCACGCGCGGGCCTCGGCCTCATCCTTGGACACACCTTTGTTTTCGTAGCTTTCCTCGATGTGCTCGGCCTTGCGCTTCTGTTTGTCGGTATATTTGTCTTTATCACCGCGTGGCATGGTAGCTCTCCTTTGGATTGTGCCGGTGCCCCGGTGCCGCCATCTCCGGCAGGACCCCTGGTTCGGTAGTCAGTTCGCCATCCAGGCCGAGTTTGTCCAGCAAGCGCCGGGCGTCGTACGGGGCATGAACTTTTTGGTCGTTGTCGAAATAGCAATAGATGTCGCGTTTTGCGCGCTTGGGTGCGGCCAGGGCAGTGGCCAGCCGGGCGTCGTCGGGTTGCGTGCCGTGACTCCAGGCCTGGATCCGCAAGCGCCAGCGGCGCAGGGCGCTGGCGGTATAGCCGCTGCTGTAGAGCTCGACGTCACCGTGCAGGCGCAGGTAGACGAAGTCGGCGGTCAGATCCTCCACATATGGCCATTTTCCGGCGCTGTCAGAGACCACCAATGCCACTTTGTGCTTGCGCAGGAGCTTGATGAATGTGTCGCAGAGAAAGCTCTCGTGGCGAATTTCCACGGCATAGCGCAACGCTGCATTGCCAGTGATGTCGGTGCCGCCACTGTCCCTGAGTCGCTGTGCGCAGTGTTGGGCGCAGGCTTTGGCGGCCTTACGATCACGGGGTAGCAGGTCGAGAAAGTGGGCGAAGCGTTGTTCGTCAAACTTCATGTTCGGTGGAAACTGCCAGAGGATGGGGCCGAGTTTATCGCCCAACAACAGGGGACCTGAGGCGAAGAAATTGGCCAGCGGCTCTTCGACCTCTTTCAAGCGACGCATATGGGTAATGTAACGGGGTGCCTTGAGCGAGAACACGAAGTCGTCAGGGGTCTGTTCACGCCACTGGCGATAGCGCTCCGGCGTTTGCAGGGCGTAGAACGAGCCGTTGATTTCGATACTGTTGACCGCCCGTGAGGCGAATGCCAGTTCATCGGCTTGGCGTAGCCCTTTGGGATAGAAGTCCTTGCGCCAAGGGCTGTAGCGCCAACCGGATATGCCGATGCGGATCTCGCTCACGCTGCCTTCCTTACTATTCAAGCGGCCTGGAAACAGGCCATTGTTGAATAGCGACCGACAGCGGCTAGGCGGGTTCAGGAAGACTGACGAGTGGGCAGGGGCAGCGGCTCGGAACTCACAATGGTGCGATCGACCAGGCGAATGCTGTCACGTCCGCCGCGCTTGGATTCGTAAAGCGCGGCGTCGCCTTGCTCGATCAGGGCCGCAAGGCTTGCTGGCGGTTGGTTGAAGAAGGTCGCGCCAATGCTCAGGGTCACTGCAGAGGGGGTTACAAAGGCGTGCGATGCGGTGCTGTGGAACTGCTCTCGCAAGGTGCTGCCCAGCTCTTCGATGCGCTGCTTTGAGGTATTGCTCAGCAGAATCACGAATTCGTCACCGCCTAGTCTTGCCGCCAGCGCACCTTCAGGCAGGTGCGAACGAATCATCTCGCTCAGGGCCACCAGCAGCCGGTCTCCGGCGGAATGACCGTGCAGATCGTTGACGCCTTTGAAGTTGTCGATATCGATCAACAGCAGCGCCGCCGGCCGGGTTGGCGACACGCCTTGCAGCAGGCGAGACGCACGCACCTCCAGGGCCCGGCGGTTGTACAGGGCGGTCAATGGGTCGCGCGCAGCCAACCGTGCTATGCGTGCTTCTCGGCGATGACGCTCGGTGCCGGTCATTGACAGTGCTATCAACATGATCGCCATTGCACCTTCGACCAGTGAGATCTGGATGATTTCTCCCTGGAAGGCCGCCAGATTTATCAGCGTGCCCGGCACCACCGGAGTAAAGGCCTTGACCAGATAGAACAGGCCGTGGACCAGCAGCACGTAGCGCAGTTGCACCGCGCCGACGCTCAGTGATTTGCCGTGTGGGCGCAGCAGCGAACTGGCCCTGAGCGCCAGCAGCGCCACCAATAGCGAGTTGGCCATCAGCATCACCTTTGACCACCACGGCTCGCTGGGCAACAGCAGTAGGGCCAGCCAGGCAACGTAGACCAGGTACCATCCTCGTGACAGGCGCGTCTCGGTAAAACGTGCGACGCCCATCAGAAACAGCCAATGCGCGGTAACCAGCAGGCCGTTGGCGAACCAGATACCGATCAACAGCAGCCCGCTCATGCGCAGCAATGCAAGGGTCGAACCGACGGTGATCGTGGCAAACCCCGCGCTCCAGAACAGCAGCGAGGGTTCACGTACGCTGAGCCATTCGACCGCCAGATACAGGGCGGCGGCAGCGGCGAGTGCGATGGAGAGAACTAAAAGCGTGGGAGGGTCGAGTGCCATAGCCGGACTGGCCTGTCTGATGTGCAGGAAATGGCTCAATTGTAAGCGTTCGAGCCGATTTTTTCCGCGTTCCGACGTATAACGCTTTCACCGCGGAGCGCCCCGTTGTAGAGGGCGCCCCGATTATTCACGACTTTGACGCAAACGTGTGCTTGTTGTTGCCTCCATCCGTCGTAGCGCCTGGGTTACTACAGGTCGGTGCGACGGTTACCTGACCCCTCGATAGGGTCGTCATCGAGGTGAAAGCCGTCCACTCCGATCTCTGCCTCCAGCGCCAGCAGGTACTGACGAAGGGCTTGGCGAGTCGCCTCTTCGCGCAGACTGTGGCGCACCCGCTCGGCTACCTGGGCAAAGGGCAGGGGCTTGCGCTCCTGGCGCTCGTCGAGGCTCACCAGGTGCCAGCCGTAGCGCGACGCCAGCGGGCGATCGTGCAAGCCGGCTGGCAGGCGCTGCAGGGCCTGGTCCAATTCGGCAACGGTCTGGCCCGAGGTCAGCCAGCCCAGATCGCCGCCTTCGTCCTTCGAGGGGCAGGCAGAATGGCGCTGGGCCATTTCGGTGAAACGCTCGGGGTGCTCGCGCAACTCCTCCAGCAGCGTTTCGCCAAGCCGATAGTGGGCGTCGCGGGCACGGGCATCCTCGGGGGCCGCTGGCAACAGAATATGGCGTACGCGCAGCCGGGTCGGCTCGCAGAAGCGTTCGCGGTGGGTGGCGAAGTAGCGACGACACGCCGCTTCGTCCGGTTCCGGCACCGCCAGTTCACGCTCCAGCAGAGCGCTCACGGCCTGGTCACTCTCATCATCAGCACCGATTTTCAGGCCGAGCATCGCGGCGCGCTGGCCGAGCAGCTCACGCACTACCAGAGCGCGGGCGGCCTTGAGTTGCGCTTCGGCCAGTGACGAGGAGGGGTGAAACGGTGTCTCGCGGGCGATATCGGCCTCGCTGAGCAGGGTGTCACCAACCCGAATCACCGCTGCCGGACTGTGCGGCAGGTTTTCGACGGCAATCATGTCCATGTCAGTCTCCTGTTAGCCGCGGCGGCGGACAATCTGGTAATTACGCCCAAGGTAACCCAGCGGAATACTCCACACGTGAACCAGACGGGTGAAAGGAAACAGCAAGATAATGGTCAGGCCGAGGAAGATGTGCAGTTTGAAGATCAGCGGTGTGCCGATCAGGTGACTGGCCGCATCGCCGTGGAAGAACACGATTGACTGTGCCCAGTTGGCCAGCCTCAACATCATGCCTCCATCGAGGTGGTCCAGTGAAAAGAACACGGTGATAAGCCCGAGCGTGGCTTGCAGCAGGAGCAGGGCGATAATCAGGTTGTCCATCACGCTGGATGATGCACGAACCCGCGGGTTGAACAGTCGCCGCCAGAGCAGCATGGCACCACCGATGACGCACAGCACTCCGGCAACGCCGCCAAAAATGATCGCCATGAGTTGCTTGTGCCCAGCCGACAGAAACGGGGCGTAAACCCAGTGCGGGGTCAATAGACCGATCAGATGGCCGAAGAAGATCGCCAGGATGCCAATGTGGAACAGGTTGCTGGCCAGGCGCATATGCTTGGTGGAAAGCATCTGGCTGGAGCCGGTTTTCCAACTGTACTGGCCGTGGTCGTAGCGCAGCAGGCTGCCGAGCAAAAACACGGTGCCGACCAGGTAGGGATAAAAGCCGTATAGCAAATGAAGCAAGTAGTCTTCGTACATGATAAGCCTCCGTTCAACCACGGTCCGACATTGCTGATGGCATGACCTGAATGACTTGGGGAATAGCTTCGTACTTGCGCTCGGCCAAGCGTCGGCCTTCGCTGGATTGCAGGCTGCAGTCCTGGTCGGACTGGGCCTCGAAGCGCACTGCCTCTTCCTCCCAGACCGCGTCCAGCGCCTGCGGGGTATTGTCCAGAGGCTCGGCGCTGGCAACCGGGCGCTGCTCGTCGATCGTGTCGCTGGCACCGATCAGTGTCAGCAGTGCACGGGGCACCAGGGCGTAGCGGCTGTTGCGCTCCTCCAGGCGTGCACCGAGAAGCGCCAGGATCGGCTGTATCTCGCCAAGCCACTGACCAATCTGTCCATGGTCACGGGTAGACAAATACTCCAGCAGCAGCGGCAGGTGATCGGGCAGTTCGCGGGCATCGAGCTGAAAACCTGCCGCTTCGTACTCTGCCAGCAGGTTGACCATCGCCTGGCCGCGATCGCGCGACTCACCATGCACGTGCTCGAACAGCAGCAGCGAGGTGGCTCGGCCACGATCGAACAACTCGACGTAGGCTTCCTCGATATCCAGCAGCTCGCTGGCCGCCAATTCCCGGCACCACTGCACCAATTGCGTGCGCAAGGATGCCGGCCAGCGCGATTCAGCCTCGATCAGGCCGGTCATCTCGGCGCTGGCAGCTTGCAGCTCGGCGCTGGGGTAGTCGAGCAGACGGGCCAGCACGCGCAAGCTCAGCAAACCCTGGGCCTGACTGTTGAACACCGGGGCCTCATTCATGGCGGCTGTCCTCCAGCGGGTCGAAGGTTTGCACAGGTTTGACCAGGGTGGTGGTCTGCCGGCGTCCGCCAAACAGGCTGACTTCACTTTTGCCGCCGTTGCAGCCGTCGCCAAAAGTGAAGCCGCAGCCGCTGCGCTCGGCAAATACGTCGGGGATCTGCTCGCGGTGGCCGGTGGGGATGACAAAGCGGTCTTCGTAGTTGGCGATGGCCAGGTAGCGGTACATTTCCTCGACCTGGTGCTGGCTCAGGCCAACCTCGTCGAGCACGGCGGTGTTGACGGTGTTGTCGACATGCTTGGCGCGCATGTACACACGCATTGCCATCAAACGCTTGAGCGCCAGCACCACTGGCGCCTCTTCTCCAGCGGTGAGCATGTTGGCCAGGTAGCGCACGGGAATGCGCAAGGACTCAATCTTGGGCAAGACACCGTCGAACTCGATATGGCCCGCTTCAGCGGCGGACTGGATGGGGGACAGCGGTGGTACGTACCAGACCATTGGCAGGGTGCGGTATTCAGGGTGCAACGGCAGGGCCAGTTGCCAATCGATAGCCAGCTTATACACGGGCGAGGCTTGCGCGGCGGCGATGACATTGTCGGGAACGCCATCCTTTCTCGCCTGTGCGATCACTTGTGGATCGTTCGGGTCGAGGAAGATTTCGCATTGGCGATGGTACAGATCGCGGTCATCGGTCGAGGCCGCTACTTCTTCGATGCGATCGGCGTCGTAGAGCAGCACGCCAAGGTAACGAATGCGCCCCACACAAGTTTCCGAGCACACCGTGGGTTGGCCGCTTTCAATCCGTGGGTAGCAAAAGATACATTTCTCGGACTTGCCGCTTTTCCAGTTGTAGTAGATTTTCTTGTAGGGACAGCCGCTGACGCACATCCGCCAGCCACGGCACTTGTCCTGGTCGATGAGGACAATGCCGTCCTCTTCGCGCTTGTAGATTGCGCCACTGGGGCAGGCGGCTACGCACGCAGGGTTCAGGCAGTGTTCGCACAGGCGCGGCAGGTACATCATGAAAGTGTTTTCGAACTGGCCGTAGATGTCGGCCTGGATCTGATCGAAGTTGACGTCCTTGCGCCGCTTGGCGAATTCGGTGCCCAGCAGTTCTTCCCAGTTGGGCCCCCACTCGATCTTCTTCATGCGCTGGCCGGAGATCAGCGAGCGTGGCCGTGCCACCGGCTGGTGGTCGCTCTGCTTGGCGTTGTGCAAGTGTTGGTAATCAAAGGTGAAGGGTTCGTAGTAGTCGTCGATTTCCGGCAGGTCGGGGTTGGCGAAGATGTTCGCCAGCACCCGCCATTTGCCACCGATGCGCGGGTTGATCGAGCCGTCGGCGTTGCGTACCCAGCCACCGTTCCATTTTTTCTGGTTCTCCCATTCCTTGGGATAGCCGATTCCTGGCTTGGTCTCGACGTTGTTGAACCAGGCGTATTCAACACCTTCACGGCTGGTCCAGACGTTTTTGCAGGTGACCGAGCAGGTATGACAACCAATGCACTTGTCGAGGTTCAGGACCATGCCGACCTGGGAGCGAATCTTCATTTCACGGACTCCTGCTGGTAATCGTTGCCTTCACCGTCCAGCCAGTCGACATTGCGCATCTTGCGCACGATGACGAACTCGTCGCGGTTTGAACCTACCGTCCCGTAGTAATTGAAACCGTAGGACAGCTGCGCATAACCCCCAATCATGTGGGTAGGTTTGGGGCAGACCCGGGTGACCGAGTTGTGAATCCCGCCGCGTGTGCCGGTGACCTCGGAGCCAGGAATATTGAGAATGCGTTCCTGAGCGTGGTACATCATCGCCATGCCCGGCCGTACCCGCTGGCTGACCACAGCACGGGCAGCGATAGCGCCGTTGGCGTTGTAAAGCTCGATCCAGTCGTTGTCGACAACACCAATGGCCTGCGCATCAGTCTCGGACACCCAGACAATCGGGCCGCCGCGCGAGAGCGACTGCATCAGCAGGTTGTCGCTGTAGGTAGAGTGGATGCCCCACTTCTGGTGCGGGGTCAGCCAGTTCAAGGCAATCTCCGGGTTGCCGTTGTCTTTTGGCACGGCAACACTGGCGATGGCCTTGGTGTCGATGGGCGGGCGATAGACCATCAGGCTCTCACCGAAGGCGCGCATCCACGGGTGATCCTGGTAGAACTGCTGGCGCCCGGTGACGGTGCGCCAGGGGATCAACTCGTGAACGTTGGTGTAACAGGCGTTGTAACTCACATGCTCGTCTTCAAGGCCCGACCAGGTCGGGCTCGAGATGATCTTGCGTGGCTGCGCGACCAGGTCGCGAAAGCGGATCTTCTCTTCTTCCTTGGGGCGCGCCAGGTGCGAGTGGTCGCGGCCAGTGATCTTCGACAGTGCTTCCCAGGCTTTGACTGCTACTTGGCCATTGGTTTCGGGGGCCAGGGCAAGGATCATCTCTGCGGCATCCAGCGCCGAGGCCAGTTTCGGCCTGCCTTGGGCAGAGCCTTCATGCTTGCGATAGTTGAGCTTGCCGAGCAGGTCGACTTCTTCCTGGGTTTTCCAGGCAATCCCTTTGCCGCCGTTGCCGATTTCATCGAGCAGGGGACCTATGGAACTGAAACGTTCGTAGGTCTCGGGGTAGTTGCGCTTGACCTCGATGAGTGACGGCATGGTCTTGCCGGGGATCGGCTCGCACTCGCCTTTTTTCCAGTCGCGTACTTGGGGTTGCGCCAGTTCGCCGGGGCTGTCGTGCTGCAAGGGCAGGGTCACCAGGTCGGTTTCCTCGCCCAGGTGACCGACACAGACACGGGCGAAGGCCTGGGCGATGCCGTCGTAGATCTGCCAGTCGCTGCGCGCTTCCCAGGCAGGGTCGGTGGCGGCCGTCAGGGGGTGAATGAAGGGGTGCATGTCCGAGGTGTTGAGGTCGTCCTTCTCGTACCAGGTGGCAGTAGGCAGGACCACATCCGAATACAGGCAGGTGGTGGACATGCGAAAGTCCAGGGTCACCACCAGGTCGAGCTTGCCTTCGATCGGCGTGTCAGTCCATTGCACTTCTTCAGGCTTCTGGCCGCCAGCGACGCCCAGGTCTTTGCCCAGTACACCGTGACGGGTGCCGAGCAAGTACTTGAGCATGTACTCATGTCCCTTGCCGGAGGAGCCGAGCAGGTTGGAGCGCCAGACAAACAGGTTGCGCGGGTGATTCTGCGGGTTGTCCGGGTCTTCGCTGGCAAAGCGCAGTTTGCCGCTCTTGAGTTGCTCGACGGTGTAGTCGGTCGTGCTCTGCCCGGCGGCTTGGGCGGCGGCGGCCAGGTGCAATGGGTTGGTGTTCAGTTGCGGCGCCGATGGCAACCAACCCATTCGCTCGGCGCGTACGTTGAAGTCCACCAGGCTGCCGCTGAAGTCCTGCGGGCGGGCCAAGGGGGAGAGCAGCTCGCTGACCTCCAGCTTTTCGTAGCGCCACTGGCTGGAGTGGTTGTAGAAGAAAGAGGTGCTGTTCATGTGGCGTGGTGGTCGCTGCCAGTCGAGCGCGAAGGCCAACGGTGTCCAGCCCGTTTGCGGACGGAGTTTTTCCTGGCCGACATAGTGCGACCAACCGCCACCGCTCTTGCCCACGCAGCCACAGAGGATGAGCATGTTGATCAGCCCCCTGTAGTTCATGTCCATGTGATACCAGTGGTTCATCCCGGCACCGACGATGATCATCGAGCGGCCGTGGGTCTTGTCGGCGTTCTCGGCGAACTCGCGGGCGATGCGGATCATCTGTGCAGCAGGTACCCCGGTAATCGCTTCCTGCCAGGCTGGGGTATAAGGCCGCATCTGGTCATAGGCCGTGGCGCCGTCGTCTTCGCCACTGCCGCCGACCGTGGCGCTCAGGCCACGGTCGATGCCGTAGTTGGCCGCGGTCAGGTCGAATACCGTGATCGCCAGGATTTCGCGGCCATCAGCCAGGCGCAGGCGCTTGGCCGGCACGTTGTGATGGATCACATCGCGCAGCGGTACGTTAGGAAAGTGCTTGTGCTCGATACCGCCAAAGTAGGGGAAGGCCACCCGCGCCACTTCGTCGTGGCGACCCAGCAGCGACAGGCACAGGTTGATCTCGGTACCCTCGGCATCTACCTGCTCCAGGTTCCAGTGTCCAGACTCCCCCCAGCGAAAGCCGATGGAGCCGCGCGGCACGACCAGGCGCTCGCTGCTTTCGTCCCAGGCGATGGTCTTCCACTCGGGGTTGTTGGCCTGGGCCATATTGTCGGCAAAATCACTGGCGCGCAGTTGTTTGCCCGGTACCAGGCTGCCGTCCTCGCGAGGCTCGAGCTCGACCAGAATCGGCATATCGGTGTAGCGGCGGATGTAATCGGTGAAGTAGGCACTGGGTTTGTCGAGGTGGAATTCCTTGAAAATCACATGGCCCATGGCAATCGCCAGGGCAGCATCGGTGCCTTGTTTGGCGCTCATCCACTCATCGCAGAGTTTGGAAATTTCCGCGTAGTCGGGGGTGATGGCGATGGTTTTGGTGCCCTTGTAGCGCACCTCGGTGAAAAAGTGCGCATCCGGGGTACGAGTCTGCGGAACGTTGGAACCCCAGGCGATGATGTAGCCGGAGTTGTACCAATCGGCAGATTCGGGAACGTCGGTTTGTTCGCCCCAGACTTGCGGTGAGGCGGGCGGCAGGTCGCAATACCAGTCGTAGAACGACAGACACACGCCACCGATCAGCGACAGGTAACGGGTGCCGGCCGCATAGGAGACCATCGACATCGCCGGGATCGGCGAGAAACCGGCAACGCGGTCAGGGCCATATTGCTTGACGGTGTAGACGTTGGCTGCGCCGATCAGGGTTTGCAGCTCATCCCAGTCACTGCGCACGAAGCCGCCGCGACCGCGGATCGATTTGTATTGCCGGGCCTTTTCGGGGTTCTCGACGATGCTTGCCCAGGCCAGTACCGGGTCGCTGTTGGCCGCGAGCGCTTCACGCCAGAGCTGAATCAGCGCCTTGCGCACCATCGGGTACTTGAGGCGGTTGGCGCTGTACAGGTACCAGGAGTAGCTCGCGCCGCGCGGGCAGCCACGCGGCTCGTGGTTCGGCAGGTCGGGGCGGGTACGCGGGTAGTCGGTCTGCTGGGTTTCCCAGGTGACCAGGCCATTCTTGACATAGACCTTCCAGCTGCACGAGCCGGTACAGTTCACACCGTGGGTCGAGCGCGCAATTTTGTCGAACTGCCAGCGTTGGCGGTATCCATCCTCCCAGTCTCGGCTTTCGTCGCGGGTTTCACCGTGGCCACTGGCAAATTCCGGGGGGCGATTGACCAGGTAACGCAGGCGGTCGATGAAATAACTCATGTCTTTCCTCCTTGGCGTATATGCCAGTCCGCTAGCAGCGAACCTCGGCATTGCGACGGGTGTAGTAGAGCCAGGTCAACACGATGCACAGCACGTAGAACACGATGAACCCGTAGAGCGCCGCTTGTGCGCCCCCGGTCAGGTCGAAGGAAGTACCGAACGACTTCGGAATGAAAAAACCACCGTAGGCAGCCACCGCGGAGATGAACCCCACCGCCGCGGCGGATTCTTTCTCGCTTTGCAGCGCCTGCTCCTCGGCCGGCAAATCGGGGAACAGCCTGGGCGTCTGGATGCGGAAAATCGTCGGGATCATCTGGGTGGTGCTGGCGTTGCCGACCCCGGAGAAGAAGAACAGCAGCAGGAACATGGTCAGGAAACCCCAGAAGGCCCCTGGCTGATCCTTGCCGGCAATGAAGAACAGCACCCCGGCGACACAGGCGACCATTGCCACGTAGACCCAAAGACTGATGCGCGCACCGCCGAAGCGATCCGCCAGGCCACCCGAGAAAGCGCGACTCAACGCACCGATCAGCGGGCCGAGGAAGGCAAACTTGAGTACGTCGATATGCGGGAACAAGTGCCCGGCCAGTAGCGGAAAACCTGCAGAGAATCCGATGAAGCTGCCGAAGGTACCGGTGTACAGCACGCTCATCAACCAGGTGTGCTTGCGTTTGAAAATGGCCATCTGGTCTTTGAGCGACGACTTGGCGCTGGCAATGTCGTTCATGCCAAACCAGGCGGCCAGCGCTGCCGCAATAATGAACGGCACCCAGATAAACCCGGCGTTTTGCAGCCAGATCGGCGGCCCTTCGGCAGGCTGCTGGGGCTCACCGCCGATGCTGCCGAACACCGCAGCAGTGATCACCAGCGGCACCACGAACTGCATGACGCTGACCCCCAGGTTACCGAGCCCGGCATTCAGGCCCATGGCGCCACCTTTGGCCTGCTTGGGGTAGAAAAACGAGATGTTGGCCATGCTCGAAGAGAAGTTGCCGCCACCCAGGCCGCACAGCAGCGCAAGGATCAGCATTACCAGGTAAGGCGTCTGCGGATTCTGCACGGCGAAACCGATCCACAGTGCCGGCAGCAGTAACGAGGCGGTGGACATTGCGGTCCAGCGACGACCGCCGAAAATCGGCACCATGAAACTGTAGAAAATGCGTAAGGTGGCGCCGGAAAGGCCGGGCAGGGCAGCCAGCCAGAACAACTGGTTGGCACTGTAGTTGAAGCCGGCCAGCGGCAGTTTGGCCACCACCACCGACCAGACCATCCAGATGGCAAAGCCCAGCAGCAGGTTGGGAATGGAAATCCACAGGTTGCGTGTGGCGATGCGCTTGCCCTTGGCCGCCCAGAACGTCGGGTCTTCCGGATGCCATTCGTAGAGCACGAAGCCACTGGGGGTGGACAGTTCCGGTAGGTCGCTGGAGGGGCGCTGGTTGGCCCATTCCACGCGCTCGGCCATGCGGATGGTGAAGTGCATCCAGGCCAGCGCGCCAGCAGCGATCAGGAACAGCAGCATGAAACAGCTCTGCCAGACACCGACCACATCATTGAGCATGCCGAAAGTCAGTGGCAGCAGAAAACCGCCCAGGCCGCCGATCATGCCGACCAGGCCTCCGACCACGCCCACGTGCTGAGGGTAGTAAGTGGGAATGTGCTTGAACACCGCCGCCTTACCCAAGGACATGAACACGCCGAGCACGATGATTACCAGGACAAAGCCGGTCAGGCCCATGTGCATGGAGAACTCGAGCTCGCCGCGCACACCCGTGACGATATAGCGGGTGGGCGGGTAGCTGAGCAGGAAGGTGCACAGCACCGACACGCCCAGTGTCCAGTACATGACCTTCCTTGCACCGTGACGGTCCGACAGCCAACCGCCGAGAATGCGGAACAGGGCCGCTGGCACTGTATACAGCGCAGCGACGACACCCGCCGCGACCATTCCCAGGCCATACACTTGCATCAGGTAATGCGGCAGCCACAGGGCGAGGGCGACGAAGGCGCCAAAAACGAAGAAGTAGTAGAGCGAGAAGCGCCAGACGCGCAAATCCGCCAGTGGCGCCAGTTGCTCGGCCAGCGCAACGGGCTGCGCGCGACGGCTGCTGCTCTGTGGATCGTCCTTGGCCAGCAGCACGAAGAGGATGCCCATGATCGCCAGCACCGAGGCATACACCAGGGCCGCACCGCGCCAGCCGAACGCCAGTAGTAACAGCGGTGCGCCGAAGTTGGTCAGGCCGGCACCGACGTTACCGGCGCCAAAGATCCCCAAGGCAGTGCCCTGACGACTCGGTTCGAACCATGTTGCGGTATAGGCGGTGCCGACGATGAACGAGCCTCCGGCCAATCCCACACCGAGTGCGGCCAGCAACAGCATCGCAAAGCTGTTGGCGAAGGTCAGCAGGTAGACGCATACGGCTGAAACCAGCATGAGCAGGCCGAAGACCCAGCGCCCACCGTAGCGGTCGGTCCACAGGCCGAGAAAAATGCGCGAGATCGAACCGGTCAGTACCGGTGTCGCCATCAGCAGGCCAAGTTGGGTATCGGTGAGGCCGAACTCATCCTTGATCTGCAAACCGAGAATCGAGAATAGGGTCCAAACGGCAAAGCACAGGGTAAATGCTAAAGTCGAGAGACCAAGCGCGCGGTGTTGATCGCGAGTTGAATGGTTTTCGGCCATGGCTACGCTGCCCCTTCTGGGTACTCAACGCGTCACTTTTGTATCAGCCGTAGGTGTTTCTGGGCACACGACGCCCTACTGCATTGAAAACAACGTTACCGATGGCTGACTCACGGATAGTGCTTGAGGATCTAGTTATGGATGCATCGAAAGCGTACGGGCAGAGGCTAGACGCCAATCGAGCAGTTCGCCAATACAGATGGATCCAGAATTCCCATCCAAGGCGCAAGAAGGTGATTTTCACCCTGATAGGGTAATTCAAACCCTGAATGATTATGGTTATATTTACCGTTTAGGCTGGCCGGCCGCTGTTTCACAAGGCATTTTTCATGGCACGGCGTTTGCGCAGTGATAGGTATCCACAATCCAATGAGAGAGGGTGCGTGCCATGGCAATTGTAAATAAATATGAGTCAACACTTCGGGCATTCGGTCGTGGTGTTGCCAAGGTGTCGCGGGCGTTGCTCACCGTGCTAGGCGCAGTGTTTCCTGCGCATCGCGACGGCACGATCGGCCTGGAACTGCTCATGGGCGAAAGGATTTTCCTCTGTGGCGAAGAGCATGCTATCGATTTCATCGAGCGCGATTCGCACCGGTAAGTGGCGGGGAAGAGGGGCGCTATTTCAGCCCCAAGCGTTTCGCCATACGGTGCAGGTTGGCCACATCGATATTCAACAGGCGGGCGCACGCAGACCAATTGTCTGCGCAACGCTTAAGTGTGTTCTCGATCAGTTGCCGCTGAAAATTGTCGGTTGCATCGCGCAGTCCTTGATCAAGGTTGGGCACGGGCGCCTGCTGGGCCGCCGTTGGGGTATCGAGCTGCCCCCCTAGCAGATTGAAATGCTGGGCTTCGAGCTGCAGCGCTTCGCTTTGCTGGGTCGCCCGGGCCAGTATGGTTGCCCGGTACACCGCATGCTCCAGTTCGCGAACGTTGCCTGGCCACGTGTATTGCATAAGCTGCGACAGGCAGTTTGTCGCCAGCGCCACCCGCTTCAAGCCCATGCGTACTCGGCTTTGTTCGCAGAAAAAGCCTGCTAGCAAGGTGATGTCCTGACCGCGTTCGCGCAGCGGCGGTACATGCACCGGGAATACGCTCAGGCGGTGATACAAGTCGGCGCGAAAGCGGTTATTCATTACCTCCTGCTTCAAGTCGCGATTGGTCGCGGCAAGTACCCGCACGTTGACCCGCAAGACGGTGTCGTCGCCGACCCGTTGCAGGTCGCCGTATTGCAAAACCCGCAACAGCTTGGCCTGCAGACTGAGCGACAGCTCGCCAATTTCGTCGAGGAACAGCGTGCCGTTATCAGCCATTTCGAACTTGCCGGTGCGGTGATGAATCGCACCGGTAAAGGCACCTTTGACATGGCCAAACAACTCACTCTCGGCCACCGATTCGGGCAGTGCCGCGCAGTTCAGGTAAACCACAGGCTGGCTGGCGCGTGATGAGCTTTCATGGATGGCCTTGGCCACCAGTTCCTTGCCGACCCCGGTTTCGCCCGTGATCAAAACGTTCAGGTCCGAGCCTGCAACCATTTCGATCTCGCGTTTGAGCTGCTGCATGACCCCGCTGAGTCCGACGATTTCGGTGCCCGGTTTGCTCGCCGGTACATTGCTGATGGACAGCGGGGTAATGGCCTGGTTTTCCAGTTGCTCCACCAGCAGGGCGTTGTTCAGCGCTGCGGAGGCGAGGGCGCCGACCAGGCGCAATTCTTCGTCGCTGAAGTGATCGAACTGCGCCGGGTCCATGCCATCGATGGTCAGTGCGCCAATCAGCGTCTGGTCGGCGAACAACGGCAAGCCGATGCAGGCATGCACTTTCAATGCTTGCTGGCTGGGGATCAGTCCGTCATAGGGATCAGGCAAATGACTTTCTGCCGGAAAGCGCACTACATCGCCTGCGCGAGCGATGGCTTCGAGTCGCGGGTGGGCATCAAGGCTGAAGCGTCGCCCGAGCACATCCGGGGCCAGGCCATCGATGGCCAAGGGACGGAAGTGTTGATGGTCGTAGCGCAACAAGGCAGAGGCGTCGCACCCCAGCAACTGGCGCAGGGTGTTGATCAGGCGTTGGAATCGGTCTTGATGGGAAATGCCGCTTTGCAACTCAATGGCAATGCGCGCCAGGGATTCTACCGAGAGACTCATGTTGGTCACTTCGACAATGATTAGTCATAAAGACAGTAAACTCGAATAGTCATATCGACAATAGCTATTTTTATTTATCATAAAAATCAATGACATACGATCTGGCACGGACCTTGCCATCTCGGGTGTAGAACTTTCAATTCGACATCCGAGGCAGCTACATGTCCATTCACGTCAAAAGCAATATTCACTGGGTTGGTCAGCGCGATTGGGAAGTGCGGGATTTTCATGGCACCGAATACAAGACCCTCAAAGGCAGCAGCTATAACAGCTACCTGATTCGTGAAGAGAAGACTGTGTTGATTGATACGGTCGATCACAAGTTCAGCCGCGAATTCATCAAGAACCTGGCAGCCGAAATCGACCTCGACACCCTCGACTATATCGTTATCAACCATGCCGAAGAGGACCATGCCGGGGCGTTGACTGAGCTGATGGCGCAAATCCCCAACACGCCGATCTACTGCACCGCCAATGGCGTGGAGTCGATCAATGGTCATCACCATCACCCCGAGTGGAACTTCCACGTCGTCCATACCGGTGACACCCTGGATATCGGCAACGGCAAACAACTGATTTTTGTCGAAACGCCCATGCTCCATTGGCCAGACAGCATGATGACCTACATCACCGGCGATGCCGTGCTGTTCAGCAACGATGCCTTTGGCCAGCACTACTGCGATGAACATCTATTCAACGATGAAGTGGACCAGATCGAACTGTTCGAGCAATGCCAACGCTATTACGCCAACATCCTCACGCCTTTCAGTCGCCTGGTGACACCGAAGATTACCGAGATTCTCGGTTTCAACCTGCCGGTTGACATGATTGCCACCGCCCACGGCGTGGTGTGGCGCGATAACCCGACGCAGATTGTCCACCGTTACCTGGAATGGGCAGCGGACTACCAGGAGGACCGCATCACGCTGTTCTACGACACTATGTCCAACAACACGCGGATGATGGCCGACGCCATTGCCCAGGGCATTCACGAAGTCGATCCCGGTGTGGCAGTGAAAATCTACAACGTCGCGCGCCACGACAAGAACGAGATTCTGACCAACGTGTTTCGCTCAAAAGGTGTTCTGGTCGGTTCCTCGACCATGAACAACGTGATGATGCCGAAAGTTGCCGCCATGCTCGAAGAGATCACTGGCTTGCGCTTTCGCAACAAAAAGGCTTCCGCGTTTGGCAGTTTCGGCTGGAACGGCGGCGCGGTCGATCGTATTCAGACCCGCTTGATGGATGCCGGCTTTGAAACCACGCTGGCGCTCAAGGCCAAGTGGCGGCCCGACAGCGACGCTCTGGAAGTTTGCCGTGCGCACGGCCGTGAGGTAGCGCGCCAATGGGCGCTGCAGCCCTTGACCAACGCACAACAAGCACCGCTTGCGGATGCTGAAGTGTGCGAGGTGCAAGCGCAGGTCGATAACGGTCCGCGCATGCAATGCAGTGTCTGCCAGTGGATCTACGACCCGGCAATTGGCGAGCCCATGCAGGATGTGCAACCGGGTACTGCCTGGTGCGATGTACCTGACAGCTTCCTCTGCCCGGAATGTTCGCTAGGGAAATCGGTGTTTGACGAACTGCCGTCGGAGGCAAAATGAACAAGGATATTGTCATCGTCGGTTCCGGTTTTGCGGCGCGCCAGGTGGTCAAGAACCTGCGCAAGCTCGACAGCGATGTACCGATTCGATTGATCGCCGCAGACACCTGCGATGAGTACAACAAGCCCGACCTCAGTCACGTCATCAGCCTCAAGCAGAGCGCCGACGACATGACGCGCCAGTCTGCCGGAGATTTTGCCGAAATGTATCGGCTGACATTGAATTCGCACTGTCAGCTCACGGCAATCGATCGTGAAAACAAGCGTATCGTTGCCGGCAACGAAAGCTTTGCCTATGACAAGCTCATTCTTGCTACCGGGGCGCAGGCCATCGTGCCGCCGATCCCCGGACGCGAGTGGATGGTGACGCTCAACAGCCAGCAGGAGTACCGGCGCGCACAGGAGGCCCTGAGAGAGGCGCAGCGTGTATTGATTCTCGGCGCCGGCCTGATTGGTACCGAGCTGGCCATGGATGCCAATCGCGCCGGCAAGCAGGTCATTCTGCTGGACAAGTGCCACAGCCTGCTGGCGTCGTTGCTGCCTGTCGAAGTCAGCAGCCGCCTGCAGCACCGGCTGTGTCAGATGGGTGTGGAAATGCTGTTCAACCAGGGGCTGGAGTCCATCGAAAAAACCAACGACGGCCTGCTGGCGACCTTGTCCAACGGTCGGCGAATCACCACCGATGTGATTATTGCCTCGATTGGCCTGAAACCCGACACCACGATCGCCGCACAGGCGGGTTTATGGGTAGACCGTGGCATTGAAGTGGATGAGCGGATGTGTACCTCGGACCCGCACATCTTTGCCGTTGGTGATTGCGCGCAGATCCAGGGCAAGCTGCTGCCGTTCCTGCAGCCCATCCAGTTGAGCGCGATGGCCCTGGCGCGCAACGTACTGGGCGGCAATGAAAACGTGAAGTTTCCGGCAATGCTGGTCAAGGTCAAGACCCCGGAAATGCCCCTGCACCTGGCGGGAGAAACCAGTCGCAAGGACCTGCAATGGCAGATCAGCCTGGAGTCGCAGGGACTGATTGCCCGAGGGCTGGACATGGACGGGCAACTGCGGGCGTTCGTGGTCAGTGAGGACCAGATGAAGCAAGCCTTTGCATTGCTGCGTCAGCTGACGCTGTAGTGCCTGTCGACTCAAGAGGGCCAAGGCCGCGGTGTGTCTGGTTTCAGTTTGATGACTGGCGCCAATCAGCGGCCGTTGCGCAAAAGCGCAAGACTTCCAAGTGAAAAGCCGGATAATGGCGGCCAAATTGTTTTGCTGCTTATGATGGTAATCCCGCATGGAAATCAAGGTTAACTTTCTCGACAACCTTCGACTGGAGGCCAAGTTCGATGACTTCACGGTGGTGGCCGATCAACCGATCCGCTACAAGGGCGATGGCTCGGCACCGGGGCCGTTCGACTACTTCCTGGCTTCGTCGGCTCTGTGCGCGGCGTACTTTGTAAAGCTGTACTGCCAGACGCGTGATATCCCCACCGAGAATATCCGCCTGTCGCAGAACAACATTGTCGATCCGGAAAACCGCTACAAGCAGATCTTCAAGATCCAGGTGGAATTGCCGGCAGATATCTCGGCCAAGGATCGCCAGGGCATTTTGCGTTCCATCGAGCGCTGTACGGTAAAGAAGGTGGTGCAAACCGGCCCAGAGTTCGTCATCGAGGAAGTCGACAACCTTGATGCCAATGCCCAGGCCTTGTTGATGCTCGACGCCTCTTCCGACGCGAGCACCTATATTGTCGGCAAGGATCTGCCCCTGGAGCAGACCATTGCCAACATGTCGGGCATTCTCGCCGACCTGGGCATGAAGATCGAAATTGCCTCGTGGCGCAATATCGTTCCCAACGTCTGGTCGCTGCACATTCGCGACGCGCAATCGCCGATGTGCTTTACCAACGGCAAGGGCGCGACCAAGGAAAGTGCTCTGGCCTCGGCGTTGGGTGAGTTCATTGAACGCTTGAACTGCAACTTCTTCTACAACGACCAGTTCTGGGGTGAAGACATCGCCAATGCGGCGTTTGTGCACTATCCGGAAGAGCGCTGGTTCAAGCCAGGTCGCAAGGATGCGCTGCCTGAGGAAATCCTCGACGCCTACTGCCTGGGCATCTACAACCCCGACGGCGAGTTGCGTGGCTCGCACCTGTACGACACCAACTCCGGCAACGAACAGCGCGGTATCTGCTCGCTGCCTTATGTGCGCCAGTCGGACGGTGAGGTGGTGTATTTCCCCTCCAACCTGATCGAAAACCTCTACCTGAGCAACGGCATGAGTGCCGGCAATACCCTGGCTGAAGCGCAGGTGCAGTGCTTGTCGGAAATTTTCGAGCGTGCGGTAAAGCGCGAGATTCTGGAGCGCGAATTTTGCCTGCCCGACGTGCCGCAAGAGGTGCTGGCCAAGTACCCGGCCATTCTCGCCGGCATTCAGGGTCTGGAAGAGCAGGGCTTCCCGGTACTGGTCAAAGATGCCTCCCTGGACGGCGAATTCCCGGTCATGTGCGTGACCTTAATGAACCCGCGTACCGGCGGTGTGTTTGCCTCGTTCGGGGCTCACCCGAGCATGGAAGTGGCATTGGAGCGAAGCCTGACCGAGCTGTTGCAGGGTCGCAGCTTCGAAGGCCTCAACGACTTGCCGCAGCCGACCTTTGCCGGCTATGCAGTGACCGAACCGAACAACTTCGTCGAGCACTTCATTGACTCCAGCGGCGTGGTGTCGTGGCGTTTCTTCAGCGCCAAGCCCGACTTCGAATTTGTCGAGTGGGATTTCTCCGGTCAGGGCGAAAACTCCAACAGCGAAGAAGCAGCAACCTTGTTCGGCATCCTTGAGAACATGGGCAAGGAAGCGTACATGGCGGTGTACGAGCATCTGGGTGCCACCGCCTGCCGTATTCTGGTGCCCGGGTACTCGGAAATTTACCCAATCGAAGACCTGATCTGGGACAACACCAACAAGGCGCTGTTCTTCCGCGAAGACATCCTCAACCTGCATCGTCTCGAGGAAACCGACCTGCGTGCCCTGGTTGAGCGCCTGGAAGAAAGTGAGTTGGATGATTACACCGACATCACCACCTTGATCGGTATCGAGTTCGACGACAACACCGCCTGGGGGCAGCTGACCATTCTGGAGTTGAAGCTGCTTATCTATGTGGCCTTGCAGCAGTTCGAAGAGGCCAAAGAGCGGGTTGAAACCTTCTTGCAGTTCAACGACAACACCGTTGAGCGCGGGTTGTTCTATCAAGCCCTGAACGTGGTGCTCGAAGTGGTTATCGACGAAGACCTGGAACTTGCGGACTACGAGGCCAACTTCCGCCGCATGTTTGGCAACGAGCGGATGGACGCGGCAATCGGTTCTGTGCAAGGAACGGTGCGCTTCCATGGACTGACCCCCACCAGCATGAAGCTGGAAGGCCTCGATCGCCACCTGCGCTTGATCGAGAGCTACAAGAAGTTGCACAAGGCACGGGCCAGTGCGGTGGCCTTAACTCGCTGACAGCGTTGACAAAAAAGCACCCCAGGGTGCTTTTTTGTTGCCTGGTGATTACTTGGCTGCCTGTCACGTTAAATCCGTTTCTGCACAATAGACTTGTAAGTTGATGCGTACGCGCTACGTTTGTTCCTACACATACCTTGCAGGGCTGTTCGTCATCCGACTCATATGACAAGTGTCGCTGCTTACGCTCGTCTGGGTAATGCTGCTTTGGCAGCGGTCGGGCGCGTGTAATGGATTTTCAACTGATGTATGCCGTTGCGGTTTCGCCAAAAGGAGCGACAACATGAAGTCGAAGTACCTGATGATTACGCTGTGCGTTACCTCTCTTGCGCTTTCCGGCTGCGCCAGCAAGTACGTGGAGTCCGATCAATATTCCGGCTTTCTCAAGGATTACAGTTCCCTGAAGGAAGAGACGTCACCCTCAGGTGCGGCGGTCATGCGCTGGATTGACCCGAAAGTGAACGTGAACAAATTCAGCAGCGTCTACATCGAGCCAAGCCAGCTCTATCCCAAGCCGCAAGCCACGGAAAAAATCCCGGATTCCACCTTGCAAGGTATCACTCGCTACTACAACCAGGCGCTGCAGACCCAGTTCGCCAAGGTCCTGCCGCTGGCCAAGGGCCCCGGCCCGGGGGTGCTTGTCGTGCGTCCGGCGATTACCGCCGTGAGTGCCAAGACCAAGGGCCTGCGCCCTTATGAAGTCATTCCGATTGCATTGGTCGCCGCTGGCGTCAGTGCTGCAACCGGCATTCGTGACCAGGACACCAGCCTGTCGACCGAGGCACAATTCATCGATGCCAGCAACAACAAAGTGGTTGCCCAGGTTGTGCGCAAGGGCGCAGGCACCGAGCTGGAAAACTCCGATCAGGTCATGACTGCCAACGATGCAAAAGCGGTGCTCGATGGCTGGGCCAACGACATGGTCAAATCCTACGAGCAACTCAAGGCCAAGCGCTAGGAAGTGACGAGCTCAACCTGCCGCAAGCGTCGGCAGGTCGAGCTTGATCGTCAGTCGCTCGCTATGCTCTGACGTTCTATCTATGTATCCAACTCTTCTTGCACCAGCACCGGCAGCGCTTGCCGGCGTGTTGGCATAGGTTTTAGCTTGTTTGACCGCCACGCGCACAAACAAGGTGAAGACCATGAGTACCCCCCTTGATATGAATGCGTTGAAAGCACGCCAGCAAGCTGCGTGGGCCAGCGGAGACTACGCTGTGATCGGCACCACCTTGCAGTTGGTGGGCGAGCGATTGGCCGAAGCCTGCGACTTGCGTTGGGATGAAAAGGTGCTGGACGTCGCTGCCGGCAACGGCAATGCCACCCTGGCGGCCGCCAGGCGCGGCTGTCAGGTTACTTCTACCGATTACGTGCCCGAGCTGTTGAAACGAGGCGAGGAACGGGCGCGGGCCGAGCATCTGAACGTTGTGTTTCAAGTTGCTGATGTCGAAGCCTTACCCTTTGCCGACGATAGCTTTGACGCAGTTGTCTCGACCTTTGGCGTGATGTTCGCGCCGGATCAGGCGCAGTCGGCGCGAGAGCTTGGCCGGGTATGCCGGCCGGGCGGGCGCATCGGCCTGGCCAACTGGACGCCCCAAGGTTTTGTCGGGCAGATGTTCAAGACCCTGGGCCGGCATGTGCCGCCACCGGCTGGGGCGCAACCACCGTCGCGCTGGGGAGACGAGGAGCAGTTGCAGCAGTTGTTCAATGACAGCGTCGGTTCAATCAATATCAGCCACCAACATTTCAATTTTCGCTATCGCTCGGCGGCGCACTTCATTGACGTGTTCAAGACCTGGTACGGCCCGGTACACAAAGCCTTTGCTTCGCTCGATGGCGAGGCGGCTGCAGCACTTGAGCGCGACCTTGCGCAATTGTTGAACGACAGCAACGTGGGCGGTGCGTCTTCACTGGTGGTGCCCAGCGAATACCTCGAGGTCGTGATCACCCGACGCTAAGTGCACATCAGGCGGGATGCGATATTGACAGCACAAATACCGTAGACTCGATCGCATCGCCAAGTCGCTCTCGGGAACCTCGAATAATGCTTTTCGAAAATCTTGCGTTGTTTCTATTGATTGTCGAGAAGGGTGGGTTGTCTGCTGCCGGCAGGGAAGCCGGCTTGTCGCCCACCTCTGTTTCAGAGCGCTTGGGGGCATTGGAGCGCTACTACGGGGCGACCTTGCTGGTGCGTACCACCCGTTCGATCAGCCTGACCGACGAGGGGCGGGTGTTGGTGGAGCGGGTTCGCCCGTTGCTGGCTGAAGCTGAAGATATCGCAAGCACCATCAAACTGGGGACCGAGCAGGTTTCGGGCGTGGTGCGGCTCAGTGCGCCTGTCGACCTGGGGCGCAATCGCATTGTGCCGATACTGGATGAGTTTCTGGAACACCACCCGGATATCAGCGTTGACCTGAACCTGACGGATGGCTTTGTCGACTTGGCCGGGCAAGGCTTGGACTTTGCCATTCGGTACGGCGCATTGAGTGACAGCACGCTAAGGGTCAAGAAACTCAGTGAAGGGCGCAGGGTGGTGTGCGCAGCGCCTGCCTACCTCAGCAAGCACGGAACGCCGCAGCATCCCAGGGAGTTGATCGCGCATCAGTGTCTGCTGATGCGTTTCGGTAACAATATCCACCGGGAGTGGCAGTTCTGGGTCGACGGGGGGGCGTTCAAGGTGTCGCTCAGCGGTCGGCGAGTGGCCAACGATGGTGAGCAGGTACGACGCTGGTGCCTGGCGGGTCTTGGCATTTGTATCAAGTCGCAGCTCGATGTCCGTGAAGACCTGGACGAAGGGCGGTTGATCGAGTTGCTGCCCGACTACGCCTTGCAGGGGGTGGACCTGCAGATTGTCTACCCTTCCAGCCATGCGGTGCCTCGTCGCGTCCAACGCTTGATGGACATGATTGCCCTGAGGCTGGCGGCTTGACCTGCCTCAGAGCGCCGGGGGCTACCTCAACCGCGGGCCGACCACGCCGGGTAGTCGGTGTACCCGCGTTCGGTACCGCCAAACAACGCTGAGCCATCAAAATCGGCCAAGGGATAACCCTTTTCCAGGCGCAGCGGCAGGTCAGGGTTTGCAACAAATTTGCGCCCGTACGCTACATAGTCGGCGTAACCCTTGGTCAATACCCACTCGGTCAACTCTTCGTCATATTTGCCGGCGACAACAATCGGGTGATGAAAGCGTGCTCTTACCGCCTGACGGAAGCTCTCCGGGAACTGCGGCGCATCGTCCCAATCAGCCTCGACCAGGTGCAGATAGGCAATGCCTTTGCCCTGCAAATACTCGGCAGCCTCAAGAAGGGTTGGCAGGATGTCCGGGCAAGCCATGCCTCTGGCGGTCAGGAACGGCGCGATGCGGATGGCTGTGCGCGCTGCGCCGATTTCATCGCTGACGGCATCCATGACTTCCTTGAGAAAGCGCAGGCGGTTTTCTCGCGAACCGCCGTATTCATCGGTCCGCACGTTGGACGTGGTGCGCAGGAACTGGTCGATCAAGTAACCGTTGGCCGCGTGCACTTCAACGCCATCGAAGCCTGCGGCAATCGCGTTGGCTGCGGCGTTGCGGTAGTCCTCGACGATAGCGAATATCTCATCCCGGCCCAGTGCACGCGGTGTAGGGCAGGGCACCATGCTGCCGATGCCGGTTTGCGGGTCGACTTTCCAGATACTGCCTTCAAACGGGATTGCCGATGGCGCCACGGGCAACGCTCCATCATGAAAGTCAGGGTGGGACATACGCCCCACATGCCACAGCTGCAGATAAATGTGTCCGCCCGCCTTGTGCACGGCCTCGGTGACCAGGCGCCAGCCTGCGACTTGTTCTGGCGTGTAGATGCCGGGAGTAAACGAATAGCCTTTGCCCTGGGCGGAAATCTGCGTTGCTTCGGTGACGATAAAGGCGGCCGAAGCACGTTGCGCGTAGTAAGCGGCATTCAATGCATTGGGAATGTCGCCGGGTTGGCTGCTGCGCGAGCGCGTCATCGGCGCCATTACCACACGGTTGCGGGTGAAGTGGCTGCCAACAGTGGCGGGGGTAAACAATTGGGATGGACTAGGCATCGGCGCTTCCTCGTAAACTCGGGTGGGAGTTGATGAAGGCGAGCTTAGAAGTAGCGGGCTGGTTTGATAATCACCGCCAGCGGGAAATCATATTTTGCTTTTTCCGGATAATGCGCCGTGGGTGTCGCGGACTGGCGGTGAAACGCCTCAAACACGCTTGAGGGTCACCAGTTGTTGGCTGAGCCAGCTATGCAGTTGGCTCACCGCTGGTGAGACCTGTTTGCGATGGGGGCAGACCAGGCTCAACGGCAACGGCTCGCCGGGGTGATCTTGCAAAAGCACCACCAGGCGACCGGCTTTAACGTCGGCACTGACATCCAGCCAGGACTTGAAGGCAATGCCTTCGCCCTCGACCGCCCAGCGCCGTGCCACATCAGCGTCATCGCTGAACAGCGGGCCGGATACCTGGACCGTCTGCGCGCCCACCCGCCACTTGTCATAGACCCGGCCGCTTTGCAGGTAGAGCAAGCAGTCGTGGTCGAGTAGGTCGGTGGCGACCGTCGGGCTGCCCTTGCGCAACAGATAGTCTGGGGAGGCGACCAATACACGCCGGTTCCAGGGCGCCAGCGGCAGGGCAACGTAGTTGGCATCGTGGTTCAGACCGTAGCGAATGGCGACATCCACGGGCTCGCGAAACAGGTCGGCGATCTGGTCGGACAGAAAAAAGCGCAAGTTGAGCTGAGGATGCTCGCGTCGAAACGCCGAGAGCCACGGCAACAAAATATTGCGTCCCAGGTCTGAAGGTGCGGCGACCTGGAGCACGCCGCGCAACGGGGCATTCTCGCTGCGCAGGGTTTCTCGCCCGTGCTTGAGGGTTTCCAGTACCGACACTGCGGTCGGCAGGTACTGCTCGCCCTCGGCAGTCAGGCGCAGGCTGCGGGTTGTGCGGGCAAACAAACGCACGTCGAGTTCGCGCTCAAGGCGCTTGATCGCTGCTGCCACCTGGCCCGGCAGCAAGTCCGCCTCCAGTGCGGCGGCAGTAAAGCTGCCGAGGGCGGCGCTGCGCACAAACATGCCCAGATCATCAATACGGATCATTTTCACTCCTGCAGTGAAAGTGTTGGCGCATTCTGCCGGTTTTTCTTTGTTCTGGGGAAGGCAAAACTACGCCCATGTTGTGCATCAGCCCATCCCTGACAGCGAGTTGCCATGAAAGTCATCACATTTACCCAGAACGGTTTACCGATCGAAGATCCAGAGTCGTTGCAGGACGCGCAAGCCGCCCGACCAGCACCGGGCCCCAACGATTTGCTGGTAGAAGTACGCGCCGTCTCGGTCAACCCGGTGGATACCAAGGTGCGCGCCGGCACCTTCGCCAAAGAGCCAAAAATTCTTGGTTGGGATGCGGCGGGGATTGTCCGCGAAGTGGGGTCGGCGGTGAGCCTGTTCCGCCCTGGCGATGAGGTGTTCTACGCCGGCTCCATTGCCCGCGACGGCAGTTACAGCGAGTTTCAACGGGTGGACCAGCGCATCGTCGGACGCAAGCCGCACACCTTGAGCGCCGCTCAGGCTGCGGCCTTGCCGTTGACCTCGATTACTGCCTGGGAACTGTTGTTCGACCGCCTTGGCGTTGCCGAAGGCGCGGGCGAGGGCGATTCCCTGCTGATTGTCGGTGCGGCGGGCGGCGTGGGTTCGATGCTGGTGCAGTTGGCGCGCAAGCTGACCAAATTGACGGTGATCGGCACGGCTTCACGCCCGGAAACTGCCGATTGGGTACGCGACCTCGGCGCCCATTTTATTGTCGACCATACCCAGCCACTGTTGGCTCAGTTGCAGGAACTTGGTGTGGGCGAGGTCAGTCATGTTGCCAGCCTCAACGGCACCGAGCAGCACTTTCTGCAATTGGTCGAGGTACTGCGACCGCAAGGGCGCCTTGGTGTGATCGACGACCCGCAAAGTCTCGATGTGATGCCGCTCAAGCGCAAGTCGCTGTCGTTGCACTGGGAACTGATGTTCACCCGCTCGCTTTATGAAACGCCGGACATGATTGCCCAGCATGTGTTGCTCAATCGTATTGCCAGCCTGATTGACGAAGGCGTGCTGCGCACCACGCTGGGCGAGCACTTCGGCCCGATCAACGCCGCCAATATGCGCCGCGCCCATGCGTTGGTCGAGAGCGGCAAGGCAAAAGGCAAGATCGTTCTCGAAGGTTTCTGAACATTACCCCTCGCAAACTGATGGGCAGCCAGGCTGCACCCCAAGGAGCGCACCATGCGCAATAAAACACTGCCTGCAGCACTTGCACTGGCCTCGGCAGCCACACTCACGGTTTCGTTGGCGTATGGCATCACCGCGGTCGAGGTACCGGCCCAGGCACCTGCAGACCGAGCCTTTGGCCGCCTCGAACAGGTGCACGCGTTCTACGACGCGATGCCCACCGGGGTCACGGTCACCGAGCATGGACGCATCTTCGTCAACTTCCCGCGCTGGGGCGACAAGGTGCCGTTTACCGTTGGCGAGATTCGCGATGGGCAGGTGGTGGCCTATCCTAATTTGGCGTTCAATCAGGAACACCCCAGTGATCTGGGCAAGGGTTTGATCAGCGTCCAGAGCGTTGTCGCCGATGGGCGCGGGCGGGTCTGGCTACTGGATACCGCGGCACCTGGTTTCGCCGAGCCGAAGCCGGGCGGCGCCAAGCTGGTGGCCGTGGACCTGGCCACCAATCGTGTGGTCAAGACCCTGGTGTTCCCCGACAACGTCATGTTGCCCACCACCTATGTCAACGACATGCGCTTTGACTTTCGCAAGGGGGCGCAGGGAACCCTCTACGTCACCGACTCATCGCTGCGCGGCCCGGGGGCGATCATTGTCATGGATATCGCCAGCGGTAAAGCCATCCGACGCTTGAGCGGTGCCAGATCGACCTCGGTCGACCCCGATTTCGTTCCAGTCGTCGAGGGTTTGCCGGTAACCGTCGAGGGTCCTGACGGCACTCGTAAACCCTTGGGAGTAGCCTCCGATGGCATTGCCTTGTCGGCCGACGGCAAGACGCTCTACTTCACCCCGCTGTCCAGTCGGCACCTGTACGCGGTGGCCACTGACCTGCTCATGAACCCGCAGGTCAGCGAGCAGCAACTGGACGCTGCGGTGCAGGACTTGGGCGAGAAGGGCGCATCGGACGGTATGGAAGCCGATGCCGACGGTGCGATCTACGCCGGCGACTACGAGCACAACTCGATTCGCAAGCGCCTGCCCGACGGCACCTGGCAGACGCTGGTGCATGATCCGCGGCTGCTTTGGCCCGACACGTTGTCTATCGGCCCCGACGGCTACTTGTACTTCACGGCCAATCAGTTGCACCGCCAAGCCGGCTTTCGTTCCGGGCAGGACCAACGCCAAAAGCCCTACAGCTTGATGCGCCTGAAAATCGACGCAGCGCCTGCACCCACCCATTGAAGCGTGAAGCACCCCCCCTCAGCCATCTTTACGAGAAGGAATCCAGCCATGGATATCGTCAGCTTGTCGCAACGCCGTTACACCACCAAAGCCTTTGATGCTAGCCGCAAAGTGCCCGCCGCTACCTTGCTGGCGCTGTTCGAGCAACTGCGCAACAGCCCATCCTCGGTGAACTCCCAGCCGTGGCATTTCGTTGTCGCCGAGCAGGATGAGGACCGCGCACGAATTGCCCGCAGCACCGAGGTGGGTTTTGCCTACAACCAGGCAAAAATCCTCAATGCCTCCCACGTCATTGTCTTTTGCACCCGTACCCACATGCCGGATGAGCACCTGCAGGCGGTGCTGAGCCAGGAAGCGGCAGATGGACGCTTCCACAACGCTGAAGCAAAAGTGGGCCAGGACCGTGGCCGACGCGGTTACGTCGACCTGCATCGCTATGACCAGAAGGACGTCCAGCACTGGATGGAAAAGCAGACCTACCTGGCGCTGGGCACGCTGCTGCTTGGTGCGGCGTCCTTGGGTGTCGATGCCACGCCCATGGAAGGCTTTGACAGCAAGGTGCTCGATGCTGAGTTGGGCCTGCGGGAAAAGGGTTTCACCAGCCTGGTAGTGGTCAGCCTCGGTTATCACAGCAGCGAAGATTTCAATGCCGGCCTGCCTAAATCCAGGTTGCCAGCCAAGTCACTGTTCACCTTTCTGTGAACACCCAGTCACCTACCTTTGAATGTTCAAGCGTGAATGTTGGAGCGTGAATGATGAGCGACGATAAAAAACCCTTGGTCTCCATCGCGGTACTCATCGCCCGAGAGGGGCAACAGCAGGCGTTGAAGCAGGCCTTGTTGGCCCTTGTCGAGCCAACCCGGGCCGAGCCGGGCAATCTTGACTATGTGCTGTTCGAAAACCGTGATGAGCCAGGCACTTTCTACATGCGTGAAGCCTTCCGCGATCAAGCGGCCCTCGATGCGCACTTTTCCATGCCGTATTTTCAGCGCTTTGCAGCCGCCAGCGACGCGCTGCTTGCCGAGCCCCTGAAGCTTTTGTTCCTGGAGCAGGTTTCAACCTGAGCGCCTGTTTCAATCCCCCAGACCGCCAGGCGCGCAAGGCGCGTGGTGGTTACTCCAGCCTGTCGAGAGCTGTGCCATGAACGATTTCGCACAAAAAGCAACGCTTGCAGCACCTGCCCACGAAGACGTGGATGTGGTCGAGACCAACGAATGGCTCGAGGCCCTGGCCGGTGTGGCCAAGGTCGGCGGCGCGGCGCGGGTCAGGTTTCTACTGCAGCGCCTGGCAGAGCAGGCCAATAGGCTGGGCCTGCAGTCGACCGCAAGTGCCTATTCGCTGTACCAGAACAGCATCGCGCTGGAGCAGCAACCGGCGTATCCGGGCGATCTGGTGATGGAGGAGCGGATTACCTCGATTATTCGCTGGAATGCGCTGGCGATGGTGGCCAGCGCCAACAAGGCCTATGGCGAATTGGGCGGTCACATCGCCAGCTACGCCTCGGCAGCAGAGATCTTCGAGGTGGGTTTCAACCATTTCTTTCGCGCCAGCAACGAGCACGGCCATGGTGATCTGGTGTACTTCCAGGCGCACTCTGCGCCGGGCGTGTATGCACGCGCCTTTCTCGAAGGTCGCTTGCAGGAGGAGCAACTGCAGCGCTACCGGCAAGAGGTCGACGGGGGCGGCTTGTGCTCTTACCCGCACCCCTGGTTGATGCCTGACTTCTGGCAATTTCCAACCGGCTCGATGGGCATCGGCCCGATCAATGCCATTTACCAGGCACGCTTTCTGCGCTACTTGCAGCATCGCGGTATCGCCTCGACCGAGGGGCGCAATGTCTGGGGTGTGTTTGGCGACGGTGAAATGGACGAGCCCGAGTCGGTCGCGGCGTTGTCGTTGGCTGCGCGGGAAAACCTCGACAACATCACCTTTGTCATCAACTGCAACCTGCAGCGTCTGGACGGCCCGGTAAGGGGCAATGGCCAGATCATTCAAGAGCTGGAATCGCTGTTCAGCGGTGCTGGCTGGAATGTGATCAAAGTCCTGTGGGGCTCGGATTGGGACGCCTTGTTCGCCCGCGATCACAACCATGCGTTGCTGCGTCACTTCGCCCAAATGGTCGACGGCCAGTACCAGACCCTGGGCGCCAATGACGGCGCCTACAACCTTGCGCACTTCTTCAATCAGGACCCGCAGCTGCAGGCACTGGTTGCAGACATGAGCGCGGAACAGATCGAAGGATTGCGCCGTGGTGGCCACGACTTTCGCAAGCTGCATGCCGCCTTTGAAGCCGCCAGGCGCCACCAGGGCAGGCCTACGGTTATTTTGGCGAAAACCAAGAAAGGCTACGGGATGGGCCAGATTGGCGAGTCGCGCAACACCGCGCATCAACAGAAAAAGCTCGACCTCAAAGCCTTGAAGGCGTTTCGGGATCGTTTCAACTTGCCGCTCGATGACCAGGCCGTCGAACAGATGCGTTTCTACCGTCCGGCACCGGACAGCGCGGAAATGCGCTACCTGCACCAGCAGCGTCAGGTCTTGGGCGGCTATCTGCCCAAACGTAGGCGTAAGGCCGAAGCCATTGCGGTTCCCCCACTCGACAGTTACGCGCACTTTGCCTTGAGCGCGGATGAGCGTGAGATTTCCACCACCATGGCGGTGGTGCGCCTGTTTACCAACCTGCTCAAGGACAAACAGCTGGGCCCGCGCATTGTGCCCATTGTTGCCGACGAGGCACGCACCTTTGGCATGGCCACGCTGTTTCGCCAGATCGGGATCTACTCCGCTGTTGGCCAGCTGTATCAACCAGAAGACGCCAGCGCCTTGCTCTACTACAAGGAGTCAGCCGACGGGCAGTTGCTGGAGGAGGGCATCACCGAGGCCGGGGCGATTTCTTCCTGGGTCGCCGCTGCGACGTCATATAGCGTCAACGGTGAAGCCATGCTGCCGTTCTACATCTACTACTCGATGTTCGGTTTCCAGCGCATCGGCGATTTGATCTGGGCCGCAGCAGACCAGCGTGCCCGAGGGTTTCTGATTGGCGCGACATCGGGGCGCACGACCCTTGCCGGTGAGGGCTTGCAGCACCAGGACGGCAGCAGCCAGTTGATGGCCGCGACGGTGCCCAATTGCCGTGCCTACGATCCGGCGTTTGCCAGCGAAGCGGCGGTGATCATCGACTACGGCAGTCGGCGCATGCTCGAGCAACAACAGGATGAGTTCTATTACCTCACGGTTACCAACGAAAACTACGCCCAGGCCGCTATCGAGGCGAGCCAGCATGAGGATGTGATTCGGGGCATGCGCCTGTATCAGCGGTTCGGCACGCAAGCGCCGGCCGTGCGCTTGCTGGGCTCGGGGGCAATGTTGCGCGAGGTGATCGAGGCGGCGCGAATCCTTGAGGAGCAATGGCAGGTAAGCAGCGAAGTGTGGAGCGTAACCAGCTTCTCGGAGTTGGCTCGGGAGGCGAGGGAAGTGCAACGTCAGCGCGAGTTCTCCGGTGACCTGGACGCGCGCAGCCATGTTCAGCAGTGCCTGCCTGGCAGCACGCCGGTGGTCGCGGTCAGCGACTATGTCCGCGGCTATGTGCAGTTGATTGCACCGTATCTGCAAGCCCCGCTGAGCACCTTGGGTACCGATGGCTTCGGCCGCAGCGATACCCGCTCGGCCTTGCGCCGCTTCTTTGAGTTGGACCGCCATCACATCGTCGTCTCGGCGCTGGCCATGGTCGATGCTTCGGCACATGCCAAGGCACGCGCGCAATACCGCATCGATGCCAACAACGATGCGCCGTGGAACTGCTGAGTTCGACTTGGCAGGGCAATTTTACAAGGAGAAGATTCATGTCGTTTTTGCGTGTTAGCTGTTGTGCCATGGCTGCAGCAGTGGTGTTGTCGGGGTGCGTTCACCAGCCGGCGCCGGAAAAAAAGCTTGAGGTTGCCCTGCAGAGCCACGAGCAGGTGTGGAATGCGGTGGCGCATGTTGGCGGCAACAGCTACGTTGCCGGGCCGCGCTGGACCGGCTCCACCGGCCCGCAACTGAGCATTATCGATGCCCAGGGCCGACGTACGGCGTTTCCCGATCGACCCTGGAATGACTGGGTGCCCGGTCGCGATGCACGCCAGGCATTCGTCAACATCAACGCCTTGCGCCTCGAAGGCAATGTGCTGTGGGTGGTCGACACCGGCGCGCCCGAGTTCGGTGGCGATCCAATACCGGGCGGCGCCAAGCTTGTTGCCATCAATCTGGTGGAAAAGCGCGTGGTACGTACTTACCCCTTCAGCGCGCAGGTTGCGCTACCGGGTAGCTACATCGACGATGTGCGCTTTCAGGGCGGGCATGCGTTTTTGACCGATGCCGGCAAGCCGGGGCTCATCGTTGTCGACCTGGACAGCGGCAGCGCCAGGCGCGTGCTGGATGGTCATACCTCCGTAACCGCAGGTAGCCTGCGCAACATCGTTCTCAGTGGGCAGACGCTGAACGCGCCCGACGGCCGTCCGCTGCGGGTCAACGCCGACCCGCTGGAGGTCAGTGCCGATGGTCAGTGGCTGTACTACGGACCACTGCAAGGCCCCTGGTCGAAGGCGCGCATCAGCGACCTGACGGATGCGCAATTGACCGCCCACCAGCAGGCAAGTCGTGTGCAGCCGTTTGCCGACTTGCCGCCCACGGGAGGAACGGTGATGGATGAAAAGGGCAATCTGTACTTCTCCGACCTGGCCCATGACGCGATCCGGGTACGGCGACCCGATGGACGCATCGATACCTTGATCGAAGATCGGCGTCTGCATTGGGTGGACGCGCCGTTTCTGGATAAGGAGGGAGTTTTGTGGCTGCCCGCCGCACAAATGGATCGGGTCAGCCTGTTCAACGGCGGTCAATCACGGGTGCAGTGGCCGATGACGGTGTATCGCCTGCCCACCCGCTGAGGCAGTAAAAACCTCGAGCTGTCGCCAGGCCCCAGGGTTTGTTCCATTCCCGGGGCTTGAGTGCTGATCTGTATCAAGCACTGTTGCCTGGCTGCGCGCAAAAATAGCGAATCGCTGCTTGACTCATTCACCTCAGGACGAACGCCAGGAGGACGGCATGGGATCACTGCAACCGCAAACGCGCAGCACAACCGATACCCACTCACAGCCTTGGTACCGTAAAAGCGCCGAGCAGGTCATGATCGAGCTGCAGACCAGCGTGACCGGTCTTGCCCCTGAAGAAGCCGAGGCACGCCTGCAACGCCTGGGTCCGAATGCGCTGCCGGCTAAAGCCTGCGATCCCATCTGGCTGCGCTTCTTGCGCCAATTCAACAACGTGCTCATCTATATCTTGCTTGCGGCCGCCGTGGCCACGGCATTGATGGGGCATTGGACCGATACCCTGGTGATCATCACCGTGGCGGTGATCAACGCGGCCATCGGTTTCTTTCAGGAGAACAAGGCCGAGAAATCCCTGGCGGCCTTGCGCGGCATGCTCAGCAGCACCGCCCGTGTGGTGCGTGGCGGGCAGAAGCTGGAGATCGATGCCAGCCAACTGGTCCCCGGCGATATCGTGGTGTTGCGTCCCGGCGACAAGGTGCCCGCCGATGTGCGCCTGTATGAGGTGCACAATTTACAGCTCGAAGAGTCGATGCTTACCGGCGAGTCGCTAACCGTTGGCAAACAGAGCGAAGCGCTGGACCACGACGCGCAGTTGGCCGACCGCAGCAACCTGGCGTTCTCGGGCACCAGCGTCAGCGCCGGCAACGCCAAAGGGGTGGTGATCGAAACCGGTACGGCTACCGAGTTGGGCAAGATCAATCGCATGATCGCCGCGGTGGATGAAATCGAAACCCCCTTGTTGCGCCAGATCGCGCAACTGGGCAGGCGCATCTTTCAGCTGATTGCCGGGATGATGGCGGTGTTGTTCATTGTCGGCTTCTTCTGGCACGACTTTGCCCTGGGTGAGCTGTCGCTGTCGCTGATCAGCCTGGCGGTTGCATCGGTGCCTGAGGGGCTGCCAGCGATTGTGTCGATCATTCTCTCGCTGGGCGTGCAACGCATGGCGAACAACAAAGCAATCATCCGCAAGCTGCCGACGGTGGAAACCCTCGGGGCAATGACGGTTATTTGCTCGGACAAGACCGGCACGCTGACCATGAACGAAATGACGGTCAAGCATGTGCTGATCGCCAACACCTTCTATGGCGTAGGCGGGGAAAGCTACGAGCCCCGCGGTCGCATTACCCTGGCCGGTGCCACCGAAGCAGTGGATTTCGCCGTGCACGCAAATTTGCAGGCATTTATTCGCGCCGTCGATATTTGCAACGACAGCAGCCTGCAATGTGATGAGCAGGGGCGCTGGACGGTGGTTGGCGCGCCTACCGAAGGTGCGCTCAAGGTGCTGGCGCGCAAGGCAGACCTGGCCCCGGTGCAGGTGCAGCGTTTTGGCAAGATACCCTTCGACTCGGCCTATAAATACATGGCGCGGCGCTGCGACGTGGATGGCCAACGCCTGATCTACCTCAAAGGCGCTCCTGACGTACTGTTGAGCATGTGCGAGCAACAATTGGGCAGCAATGGCCCGCAGCCGCTGGATCGTGCCTACTGGGAACGGGAGATGAGCCACATCGCCGAGCACGGCCTGCGCATGCTGGCTGCCGCCTACCGGCCAGTCAGTGACGCAGGCACCGAGATCAGTCACGCCGACGTGCGTCAGGGCATGATATTTCTTGGTGTCGCCGGGCTGATGGACCCACCACGGCCCGAGGCGATTGAAGCGATCGCGATGTGCAAACAGGCCGGTATCCAGGTCAAGATGATCACGGGAGACCACCCGGACACCGCCGTCGCCATCGCCCGTATGCTGGGCATGGGCAATGACTTGCGGGCCATGACCGGCCAGGAACTGGAACAGGCCGACGACGTTGCCCTCAAGTCGCTGGCCATGCAGCACTCGGTTTTTGCGCGTACCAGCCCGGAACACAAGCTGCGCCTGGTGCGTGCGCTACAGGCCAATGGGCAGGTGGTGGGCATGACCGGTGACGGCGTCAACGATGCCCCGGCGCTGAAGCAGGCCGATGTCGGTATCGCCATGGGCATCAAGGGCACCGAGGTCACCAAGGAAGCAGCCGACATGGTGTTGACCGACGACAACTTTTCGACCATCACCAATGCCGTGCGTGAAGGGCGCAGGGTTTACGACAACCTGAAGAAAACCGTGTTGTTCATCCTGCCCTCGAACATGGCCCAGGGGCTGCTGATCGTCATGGCCATTCTGGTCGGGGCGGTGGTGCCCTTGTCACCGTTGCAGATTCTCTGGATGAACATGGCCACCTCGACCACCCTGTCGTTCGCCCTGGCCTTCGAGCCGGGTGAGCCGGGCATGATGCGACGCTTGCCGAGAAAGGCGGGCGAATCGATTCTGAACTTCTATGCCGTGTGGCGAGTGCTGTTCGTGGGCGGCCTGCTCACCGCCGCAGCGTTTCTGTTGGAGTCGTGGATGGTTGCCGACGGCCAGGATACCAACCACATCCGCTCGATGATTCTGCACACGCTGGTAACTGCGCAATGGGCCTATCTGTTCAACTGCCGCTTGCAGGATCAGTTCTCGCTGAACATGGCGTTGCTGCGCAATGGGGCGCTGCTGACGGTGACCCTTGGTTTGATACTGCTGCAATGCCTGATCTTCTACATGCCATTCATGCAGACGGCATTTCACACCGTGCCGTTGTCCTTCGGTAACTGGATGGTGGCGTTGGGCATTGGCGTATTGGTGTTCTTCGCCGTAGAGCTGGAGAAACTGGTGGTGCGCCGTTGGAAGGCGCGCCATAGCGCCTAGGCACCTGCTGCCCACCCTCATGTTGCAGGGTGGGCAGTTGGCGGGTTTAGGGCGTAACGATGTTGAACCAGAAATTGAAGTTGTCCAGCAAGCCGGTAAAGTCGCTGAACGCTTGCGGCTGGCCTTGCAGTTTTACCTCGCCTGCCTTGATTTTCTGCTCAAGGGTTCCCTGGCCCATCTGGATACCGAGCAGGGTACTCATCTTCAGGGTCAGGCTGGCATCGGCGTTGTCGGCGGCCTGATCGCGGTAGTTGAGGACACCGTTCTCGACCCGCAGGTTGTAGTGCTTGTCGAGGTCGGTGAAATTGAGATTGAGGGATATTTTCTTGCCCGCCGCTGCCGGGCCGTTCAGGCGTACGGCCAGGTAGTCGAAGAGCATTTCCGGGGTCATGGCGCGGATCATGTCGGCGCTGGCGGTTTTCATTCCAGCACCTTGTGGCACACCATTGCGCAGTTCATAGGCACCTTGCAGGTACACCGAACGCCATGGGCCGGCTTCGGCCTGATATCCCAACTGCTCATAGGTATCAGCCAGCAGGTCCTTGGCCTGTTGGTTTTGCGGGTCGGCAAATACCGCATGTTTGAGCGCTTCGGCGACCCAGCGGTATTCGCCTTTGTCAAAGTCGAGGCGAGCCTTGTGCAGCAGCTCAGCCGAACCGCCCATGTACTCGACGTACTTCTTCGCGGCTGGAACCGGCGGCAGGTTGTCCAGGTTTGAAGGGTTGGCGTCGTACCAGCCTATGTAACGTTGATACACCGCTCGCGCATTGTGTTTCAGCGTGCCGTAGTAACCACGGTTGAACCACTCTTGATCCAGCTCCGGTGGCAAGGTGATCGCATCGGCAATCTCTTCGCCGTTGTAGCCTTCGTTCATCAGGCGAACGGTCTGGTCGTGAATGTACTTGTAAAGGTCACGTTGTTTACCGAGAAAGCGTTCAATGCGCTCCTTGCCCCAGGTCGGCCAGTGATGGCTCTGGAACTCTACATCGACCTTGTCACCGTACAATTCCAGGCTTTGTTCGATGAAGTGTGACCACTGCAGTGCGTCGCGCACTTCGGCACCGCGCAAGGTGTACACGTTGTGCATCTGCCGGGTGACGTTCTCGGCCATCCACAAGGCCTTGAACTGCGGGAAGTAGGTGTTCATTTCCGTCGGTGCTTCGGATCCAGGGGTCAGCTGGAACACCATTTTTACCCCGTCAACCGTAAGCTCCTGGCCGGTCCTGGTAACTTCCTCGGTGGGATGGATCAACGAAATCTGGCCCGTGGAAATGGTCTGGCCGAGCCCGGCAGACACGCCACCCTGGGCGTTGCGTGGCAGCATCGCACCGTACATGTACACTGCGCGTCGCGACATGGCGTTGCCGGCGATGATGTTCTCACTGACGGCATGTTCGGCGAAGTCAGGCGGTGCAATTATCCGCACCTTGCCGTCCTTGACGTCCTGTTCATTGATGATGCCGCGAACACCGCCGAAGTGGTCGGCATGCGAGTGACTGTAGACGACCGCGACAATCGGTTTTTTCCCCAGGTGCTCCTCTACCAGGGCCAATGCCGCCTTGGCGGCTTCGACCGAAAGCAGGGGGTCGAACACGATCCAACCGCTCTGGCCTTCAATGAAGGTGATGTTGGAGAGGTCATAGCCGCGCACCTGGTAGATCTTGTCGGTGACCTTGAACAAGCCGTACTGCATGTTCAGTTGCGCGATGCGCCACAGGCTCGGGTTGACGCTGTCGGGCGCGGCCTTGTCCAAGCCGATGAAGCGCTGGTACGACGCCATGTCCCAGACCACTTTGCCATTGGCATCACGGATGCTCAGTTCCTTGGGCTGGGCGATAAGGCCGCGCTGGGCATCTTCGAAGTCCTGGCGATCGTTGAACGGCAGCGCCTTGAGTACTGCAGCGTTGGCCTGGCGAGTGGCCTCGGTGGCAGGCTTTGGTGCCTGGGACTCGGCATGGGCTGCCACTGCAAACCAGGGTAATGCCGCTGCCATCGCAAGGGCCCTGGACGATCGGGTAGAGAACATGAATCACCTGTGATTGAGGGGACAAATATGTCTACCCCGCACCTTAGGTACTCGGTCTACATCTTCCAATACTGATAAAGAGTGACTCAGGGGATGATTCTCTTGTGCCATTGCCCGGCGCGCGAGGGATCTCTGAACGGTGTCCGTACGCTGCGAAAACCCTCACTCTTTGGGATGAATTCCAATATCACTCCTTCGCCTGTTACCTCGGCATCCTTGAATCATTAGCGTTGGCCACCGATTCACGCCGATTGGAAAACAGCAGGGATTAGTCGCATGACTACAACAATAAAACGCGCACGGTTCCAACTCAGTGCCTTGGCCAGCACTATCGCTTTAAGCGTCGCCGGACAAGCCCAGGCCGTCAGTTTCACCCTCGGAGAAATCGACGGGCAGCTTGATTCGTCGCTGTCGGTGGGGGCCAGTTGGTCTACGCAAAGCCCGCACCAAGGCTACATTGGCGGTCACAACGGCGGCACCGGGCTTTCGCAGACCGGTGACGATGGGCACCTTAACTTCAAACAGGGTGAAACCTTCTCGAAGATCTTCAAGGGGATCCACGACCTTGAACTCAAGTACGGCGATAGCGGCGTGTTCGTGCGCGGCAAGTACTGGTACGACTTCGAACTCAAGGACGAAGAGCGCCCATTCAAGAACATCGACGACCATGGTCGCAAGGAAGGCGCCAAGTCTTCCGGGGCGCAACTGCTCGATGCCTTCGTGTACCACAACTACATCATTGGCGAGCAACCCGGTTCGGTGCGCCTGGGCAAGCAGGTAGTGAGCTGGGGCGAGAGTACGTTTATCCAGAACAGCATCAACTCGGTGAACCCTGTCGATGTCTCGGCGTTCCGCCGTCCGGGGGCGGAGATCAAAGAGGGATTAATCCCGGTCAACATGTTCTATGTGTCCCAGAGCCTGACCGACAGCCTGTCTGCTGAAGCCTTTTATCAGCTGGAGTGGGACCAGACCGTGGTTGATAACTGCGGCACCTTTTTTTCGCAGACTGACGTGGTCGCTGACGGTTGCACCGGCAACCTCAATGTTCTGACGCCGCAGCTTGGGGCGTTTGGCGGACTGCTGGGTTACCAGACGACAAGCGAGGGCGTGGTGATTCCGCGGGGCGGCGACCATGATGCGCGCGACAGCGGCCAGTGGGGGGCGGCGCTGCGCTATATGTTCGAACCGCTGGACACCGAGTTTGGCGCCTACTTCATGAACTACCACAGCCGCGCCCCTTTTTTCAGTACCCAGGCTGCCAGTCAGGCCGACTACCAGCAATCAGCGGGAGTGCTGGCCGGTGCGGTCCCCGGAATTCCGGCTGCGGCCCGCCCGGGTGCCGCCATTGCCAACGTGGCCGGGGGCAGCCAGTACTTTATTGAGTACCCAGAAGATATCCGCCTGTACGGACTGAGCTTTGCCACTACCTTACCAACCGGCACGGCCTGGTCCGGTGAGATCAGCTACCGCCCCAATGCGCCGCTGCAACTGAATACAACCGATGTGCTGTACGCCGGTGTGCGTGGCATTGCCGGGATGAATCCGGCGTTTGCCCCGTTTGGCCAGTACTCGCTGCTGGGCGGGGACCCGGCATCGATTCCCGGCAGTACCCTGCACGGCTACAACCGCAAGGAAATCACTCAACTGCAAACCACTTTCACGCACTTTTTCGATCAGATCATGGGGGCGGATCGCCTGACTCTGATCGGGGAAATCGGCGTGGCCCACATCGGCGGATTGGAGAAAACCTCCGAGGCACGGTACGGCCGTGATCCGGTGTATGGCCCAGGTGCGCTGCCGGGGGTACTCACCGGTGGCCAACCCTCTTGCCAGGCGATCAATACCGGCACCTATAGCGGTACTCCGGCAGCGGTGAATACGGGCAAATACTGCAATGACAAGGGCTTTGCCACCACCACCTCATGGGGTTACCGCGCAAGAGCCATCTGGGATTACTCCAACGTGTTTGCCGGGGTCAATCTCAAGCCGAGCGTAGCCTGGTCACATGACGTTGACGGTTATGGCCCCAACGGCTTGTTCAACGAAGGTGCCAAGGCAGTCAGCCTCGGCCTGGACGCCGAATACCGGAATGCCTACAGCGCAGGTATTTCCTACACCAACTTCTTTGGGGGTGATTTCAACACCACCACTGACCGCGATTTCCTGGCGCTCAGCCTGGGCATGAGCTTCTAAGCATCAACACCGAATGAGGATTACAGTCATGTCGAACAACCCATACCTGATACACACCGGTGCCTTGCTGCTCAGTCTGTTGGCCGGCAGTGCCATGGCCAGCGTCACGCCTCAAGAAGCTGAGAAACTCGGCACCAGCCTGACCCCCCTGGGCGCCGAGAAAGCCGGGAACGCCGATGGCACGATCCCGGCCTGGACCGGTGGCCTGCCCACCAACGCCGGCGCAGTGGACAGCAAGGGCTTTCTGGCTGACCCGTTTGCAGACGAAAAGCCACTGTTTACCATCACTGCGCAAAACGCCGCGCAATATAAGGACAAGCTCTCCGCCGGACAGTTGGCGATGCTGGCGCGCTACCCGCAGACCTATAAGATCCCGGTGTACAAAACCCATCGTACCGCCGCAGTACCCGATGAAATTTATGCCGCTGCCAAGCTCAGTGCGCTGAATACCGAAGGGATCGATGGCGGCAACGGCCTCAAGGGATTCAACGAAAGCCGTTACTACGCATTCCCACAACCCAAGTCCGGGGTGGAAGTGGTGTGGAACCACACCACCCGTTATCGCGGCGGCAACATCAAGCGCCTGATGACGCGGGTTCAACCACAGGCTAACGGCGCCTTCAGCATGGTTGAGTTCGAGGACGAAATTTCGTACCCAGCAGAGCTGAAGGATCAGGACAAGAGCAAGGCCGGCAATATTCTCTTCTACTTCATCCAGCGGGTAACAGCACCTTCACGCCTGGCCGGCAGCGTACTGTTGGTGCACGAGACCATCGACCAGGTCAAGGAGCCTCGCCTGGCCTGGCTCTACAATGCCGGGCAACGCCGGGTACGACGCGCCCCGCAAGTGGCATACGACGGTCCGGCGACGGCCGCTGATGGCCTGGCGACCTCCGATAACTACGACATGTTCAACGGTGCGCCGGATCGCTACGACTGGGAACTGGTCGGCAAGAAAGAGATGTACATCCCATACAACAGCTACAAGCTGGACTCGCCGACACTCAAATACGCCGACATTCTCAAGGCGGGGCACATCAACCAGGACCTGACGCGTTATGAGCTGCACCGAGTGTGGGAGGTGGTCGCCAAACTCAAACCTAGCGAGCGTCACGTCTATGCCAAACGCCACATGTACTTCGATGAAGACAGCTGGGAACTGGCCGAGGTTGATCATTATGACGGTCGTGGCCAACTATGGCGTGTAGGGGAAGGGCATATCCAGCAGTACTACCACAAGCAGGTACCCGGCTATACCGCTGAAACTCTCTACGACCTGGTGGCTGGCCGTTATTCGGTGGTGGGCCTGAAGAACGAAGCCAAGCGCAGTATCGAGTTCGGCTTCCAGAGTGTTGCAGCCAACTACACCCCTGCAGCATTGCGTCAGGCTGGGGTTCGCTGAGGCCTTGAGCAAGGGAACCGCGAGCGCCTGCTAGAGCGGTTACAGGTTCGACGCTGGTATTTAAGGCAACCCTGGGTTGCCTTTTTTTTGTATCAAAATTTGCGTTGGCGCGCGGTGGTCTGCACCATGTTTGTATACAGAACAAGAAATTGAACGTGCCAATGTCCCAGCCCAACCCTCATTTTTCTTCCCTCGCCGGTCTTGCCCGACTCGCGCCGGGCCACGTTTCGCGTCCGCGCCTGAGCGAGGCACTGCTCAGCGCCCAGTGCCGCTTGCGCTTGCTCTGTGCCCCGGCGGGCAGCGGCAAAAGTGCACTGTTGAGTGAATGTGCCCAGCACTGCCCGGCAGATACTCGAGTGGTCTATCTGAATCTCCGCGGCAAGGCCATTGGTGCTGAGGCCTTCAGGCAACAATTGGCGCAGGCCCTGGGCGTGTCCGCCAGCGACCCCCAGCAGCTCAAACGTCAACTCGACAACGCCGGCCCCGGCTTGTGGTTGGTGATCGACGACTACCCGCGGCTGCCCGATAGTGACCTGGATGCGCTGCTCAACGAGTTGATCCTGGGCGCGGGCGCACACGTCAACTGGTGGTTGGCCTGCCGCCGCCGGCCGGCCTTGCAACTGACGCGGTTGCTGCTCGATGGTGATCTGTTCGAGTTAGGCAGTGCCGAGCTTGGTTTCAATGAGCACGAACTTCACGAGCTGTTGCAGCAACGCATGCTGCACTGGTCGTGGCCGGTTATCAGTGATGTGCATAAGGACTCGCAGGGTTGGTGCGCCGGTATACGCTTGTACGTGCTGGCGTTGAAAACCCAGACTGAACCGCCGCCTTTCGATTCACTCAATGCAGTGCTGTTCGAATATCTGCGCCGCGAGCTGCTCGACGACCTGCCCGAGCAGTGGCGTCAGGCCCTGTTTACCCTTGCGCAACTTCCGTACTTCGACGCAGGCTTGTGCGAGCATCTACTCGGCGTCGGCGAAGGTGCCGGTTTGCTTGAGCAGCTGAGCGCTTGCGGGTTGTTCATCGAGTCGGTGCGCAGCGATGCCCAGGTCTATCAAGTGCATCCCGCGGTCAAGGGGCCACTGGCCGGACAATTGCCAGAGACCCTGGCCAAGGCTGTGTTTCGCCGGGCCTGCCAGTGGTACGTGAACCAGGATAACGTCCGTCTGGCGCTGGAGTACGCGGTGCGTGCCGAACAACCCGAGATGGCGGCCAGCCTGATGCAACGTTTTACCGGCGACTCCTTGTTGCAGGGCCGCAGTCTGGCGCAGCTGATGCAATGGCGCCGTGAATTGCCGATTGAGTTGTTAACCGGCAACCCGCGCTTGTTGATACTCAATGCCTGGGCGTTGCTGCTCAGCGGCCGACTCGACGAAGCCCAGAGTTACACCGAGCAACTGGCGCGCTTTGTGCCGCAACCTGATGCTGGCCGTCAGTTCGAACTCATCGCCCAGTGGAAGGCCCTGCGCGGCAATATTGCCTTTCACCGAGGACAGGGCGAACAGGCTCAACGTTGGCTGAGCGAGGCGGTTGACGAATTGCCCGAACGGTCGTGGAGCCAGCGCCTATTCAGCATGGCATTGCTGGTGGAGTTGGCGCTGATTGCGGGGCATCTGGATCAGGCCCTGGAACTCAACCGCCAGGCCACCAAGCAGGCGCGCCAGCATGCCAGTTTGGCAATGGAAAGCGTAATGGCGCTGGGGCATGTCAAACTATTGGAAATTCGCGGTGAACTGTTGCGTGCCGAGACCTTGCTCAAGCGTCTGTACACCGAGTTGTCAAATGCCTGGGGTGCTGAAGCGAGCCCCATGCGCGGGCGGGTACAACTGCGCATGGCGTCTATCCTGGTGCAGTTGGGACGTTATCCGGAGGCAGAACAGGCGTTTCACGCGGGGATGCAGGAGTGCCAGTTGTGCGAAGACCCTGCAGCATTCTGGGGGTACTTGGGCCTGGCCGAACTCGATGCTGTGCAGGGCGATCTGTCTCGTGCGTTTTCGCGGATTTCCGATGCCGAGCGCGCTATGCAGTACAACCTGATCAACGAAACGCTGTACCAGGGCTTGGTGCTGCGGGCCAAGGCACGCCTCTGGTTGCGCCAAGGCCGCGCGGCGCAAGTGGAGAAAGCACTGGCCGCGTTACCCAAGGCCGCTTTGAGCTATTCGCCCTACGGCGCACCTGATCTGCACCTGCGCTTGTACCTGGTGCAACTGCAATCGAGCATTGCCACCAACGTGATCGAGCCGGCCCTGGACCCGCTTGTGCAGTTGCACGCGCTGGCGCAGCAGCAAGGTCGCCGCGCCCTGGCCTGCGAAGTGGGATTCAGCCTCGCCGAGGCATTGCACGCCGCCAACAAGCCCGCACAGGCCAAGCAAACGCTGCTGGATGCGCTTGCTCAAGCCAGGCACATGGGCTTGGCGAGTGTCGAGCGTGCATTTGCCTTGCGCAACCCGGCGCTGGCGCGCTGGGCCGGCGAAGCCAACAGCAATGAAAGTGAACCCGCTGCATTGTTGAGTCGGCGGGAAATGGACGTCCTCAAGCTTATCGCCCAGGGGTTCTCCAACCAGCAAATTGCCGAAAGCCTGTTTATCTCCTTGCACACGGTGAAAACCCACGCCCAGCGGATTAACTTCAAACTTGGTGTGGAGCGCCGCACCCAGGCGGTGGCCAGGGCCAAGCAACTGGGCCTGAACTGATCAGCCGGGCAGGGCTGCGGGCGACTGCAGGAACGCGGCAATCTGCCGGGCACCGCGCAAGTGAATTACCGGCACCTGTGGTCCTACGGTTAGGCGCACCGCTTCGATAGAAGGGCGATAGTCGCGGTCGAAGCGCCACACGTACTTGAGAAAGTTGAGGAACTCCCTGTCGAGTTTCTCGTTGCAGCCTACCGGCATATCGGCGCGTGGCCGATTCAGGGCACTGCGCATCCCTACCCTGACAAGGCAGGTGAGGCGGGGCGTGTCCAGCCAGATGACCAGCTGCGCGCGAGGAAGACGCAGGTCAAAGGTGCGCCGGGCATAGTTGCCCTCGCAGATCCAGGCGTCCGCCGCCACTGCCGTGGTAACCCGGGCGCGGAAGGCCTGGGCGTCGGGCTCTGTCCAGCCAGGTTCCCAGAACAACCTGTCCAGATGTACCACCGGTACGCCCAGGCGCTTGGCCAAGGCTCGCGCCAGAGTCGACTTGCCACTGCCGGAGTTGCCTAGAATGACGATACGCGGCATGGGGGAGTCCGTTCCGAAAAAAGTCGGCGATTGTGCCGCTTTTACCGGTGCAGGAGAAGAGCGTCAGGCCTTGCTGCTGGCACGCGCGAGGCGCGATGGTTGCAGACCCAGGGCGCGATATTGACCTGGGCCGAAGCTGGTCGGCGTCGATAATCTGTTCTACTGGCATCAGCAATCGGTCAACCATCCGGCCCGTGATGCGTTTGTCGCGCTGCTGCGCACGAACTGAGCATCGGCGACTGTCGGTGCAGCCTGCGCATGGCTCGCACCTCCTGGTTGATCGCCTCGGCAAGCTAGTGTGAGTCGGCGATTTCCTGCGGGGCTTTGCTCATGCTCATGGCAAGCGCCAGTAGCAAGGCAATCGTGGCAGAGCCACCCAGTAGGTAGAGGTTTTCCCTCAAGCCCAAGCTGTCGACGATTTGTCCGCCTGTCCATGATCCCGCCGCAATGGCGATATTGAATACGCTCACATACAGCGCGGTCGCGATTTCCAGCCCCCGGGGTGCGGCTTTCATTATCCAGGTCATCAAGCTGACCGAGACGCCGCCGTAGGCCAGGCCCCAGGCCAGCAGCACCAGACCACCGCCCAAGTGCGAGCCGCCGATGCTCAGGAACAGGGCAGGGGTCAGCAGCAGGCCCAGGGCAATTGCCATCAGGGTTTGCGCTGTGCGCCGTGCTGCGATGATCCCGGCCAGGAAGTTACCGGCGATACCGGCAATGCCGTAACCGAACAACAACGCGCCAATCCATTGTGCCTCGAAGCCCGATACGGACATCAGCAGCGGACGCACGTAGGTAAAGGTGGCGAAGTGGCCGGCGACCAGCATCAGGGTCAGGCCCAGGCCATATTGCAAGCGACGATTGCCAAACTGCTGAAGGAACAGGCGCACGCTGGCAGAACGCTCGACGGTAAGTGCGGGGATGAAAGCGAGGTGCAGCACCAGCACCACTGCATTGAGTGCGGCCATGGCGCCGAAAGCCCAGCGCCATCCTGCGAAGTCACCAATCAGTGCCCCAAGCGGCACGCCGAGAACCGAAGCGGCTGCTACCCCACCGAAAATGATCGATGTTGCCAGTCCGATGGCGTCGCGCCGAACGAGCCGCGGTGCCAAGCCGCCAGCGATGGCCCAGATACCGCCCATGCACAGGCCGACGACAATCCGCGCCGCGAGCATCCAGACAATGTCTGGCGCGAGTGCCGAGGCGATGTTGGCCAGCATCAGCAGTCCCAGCAATGCGCATAGAATGGTGCGTCTCTCGATACCGCCAGCGGCGATGATTACCACCGGCGCGAACAAGGCCGCGAGCAGTGCCGGCAGCGATATCATCAGCCCGGCAGTGCCGGTGGAGGTGTCCAGGCTAGCGGCAATGGTTGTCAGCAGGCCCACAGGCAGCATCTCGGTTGTCACCACAGAGAAGGTGGCAAAACCGACAGCAATCACTGCCAGCCAGGAATGTGCTGTAGAGGAGGTGTTCGTGGTTGCAGATGTACTCATGATTCAAATCCTTGAAATGCATTAACGTCTATCCCGCAACCGCCGGTGATAGCTGATCATTGGCGCGCAAGCGCTGATAGGCACACAGTGCCACCAGCAACAACAAGGCTGCGGCGCAGAGTGCGACGTTGAATCCTGCCGGGGCGCTCCAGCTGTCGACGACCTGACCGGACGCCGCCGCTCCCAGGGCTACACCAACATTCAGTCCGGCCAACAACCAGGTCATGCCCTCAGTCAGTTGATGCTCGGGAACCAGACGTTCCACCAGCGACATGGCCACGATCATGGTGGGGGCAAAGAACAACCCGGCTACCAGTACGGTGCCTGCCAAGGTCGCAATACTGCCGGCCAGCAGCAGGGGTAGTGTCGTTGCCGCCGTGGCCAAACTGCCCAGCAACAACAGACGGTGCAAGGGCATCTGTAGCTTGAGGGTGCCGAACAGCAGCCCGGCCAGGCATGAGCCGCCCGCATAGGCGGACAGCACCAGACTGGCCGCAGCCGGTTTACCCAGTTGTTCGGCGAAAGCCACGCTGACGATGTCCACGGTGCCGACGATGATGCCCATCGCTACCATCAGCAGCGCCAGCAACCCTACATTGGCGATGCCGATCACCGATTTTCTGTTTGGAATTGCCGTACTCTGATTCAGGACCGGTGGTTCGCTGCCGCGCTGGGCGAGCAGGGCGAATACGCCGAGTATCAGCAGCACTGCCGCTGCCAGCAGGCCGGCCTGCGCGAACATCGTCACCGATAGCCCCACGGCCAACGGCGGGCCGGCAATAAAAGTAGCTTCATCGAATACAGTTTCCAGCGAGTAGGCCGTCTGCAAGCGTGGCTGGCCACGGTAGATCGCCGTCCAACGGGCACGCACCATTGCCGACATGCTGGGCATGAAACCGGTCAGCAGCGCGCCCAGGAACAATGTCCAGTCGGCGGCTTGCCACCAGGCGCTGGCAAGCACGATCAACATACCCATGACACTGATGGCCGTTGCTGCAGGCAACACACGGCGTTGCCCATGGCGATCTACCAGGCGGGAGACCTGCGGTGACAGCAGCGCATAGGTCAACACAAAGGTGGCCGATACGGCCCCAGCAAGCGCGTAGCTTCCGCGCAATTGCGCGAGCATGGTAATGATGCCGATGCCCGTCATGGGCAGAGGAATACGTGCAAGCAGACCCGCCAAGGCAAAGCCTCGTGTGCCGGGTGCAGCGAAAAGCTGTCGATAAGGGTTGGCCATCTGGTTCTCCGCGGAGCGATTGCTTGCCTTGGCGTGGCAGTATGATGACAATACATACGTGACGTATGAATAACAGCGTATATACATACGCGGTGAATGTAAACAAACATGCATGGCGTATGTAAGGAGAAACGCAATGGCCCGCCGTACCCGCGCCGATATGGAAGAAACCCGCGCCACCTTGCTGGCGACCGCTCGCAAGGTATTCAGTGAATGCGGCTATGCCGACACTTCGATGGATGACCTTACCGCACAGGCAGGCCTAACTCGAGGAGCGCTCTATCATCATTTTGGTGACAAGAAGGGGCTGCTGGCGGCAGTAGTAACACAGATCGACACCGAGATGGATGCGCGCCTGCAGGCCATCTCTGACAGCGCCGAGAACCCTTGGGATGGTTTTCGCCACCGTTGCCGTGGCTATCTGCAAATGGCCCTGGAACCGGAAATCCAGCGCATCGTGTTGCGCGATGCGAGGGCAGTACTGGGTGGCGCATCGCCGGATTCGCAGCGCCATTGCCTTGAATCGATGCAGCATCTGATCGCTGATCTCATCGAGCAGGGCATGCTGGCCAAGGCCGAGCCTCAGGCATTGGCCGCATTGATCTACGGCAGTCTGGCGGAAGCGGCGTTCTGGATCGCGGACGGTGAAGACGGTACTGCTCGATTGGCGCAAAGCGTTGCAGCGTTGGAGTTACTGTTACGTGGCTTGCTGCTCAAACGTTAGATGTGTGCGACGCTGCCGGCCCAGGCTTGGCGCGGCCACAACATAGTCACGCTGCAAAAATATTGCACTCACCCCTCATTTTTTTGAATTACCACCCCCTGCGTCATCCCCGGCAGAATCCCTCTCCACGTATGACCTGCAAGTCCAAAAAATTCCATCTCCATGGACGGAGCCCATTAGGTATTGCCCTCGCGATACTCAGCCCGGCCCTATTGGCCGGGCTTTTTTTACTGCCAGGTAACTTTTTATCCCATGTCTTCGCGCAGTCTGAACAACTGGATTACCCGGCTGTTGCCGGCCCCGCTGAACATCCCCCCAAAAGAATGGTTACGCGCAGGCGTGGGGGCATTGCTTGGTCTGTTTCTGGCTGGTGCTGCCAGCAGTTACGCCTTTGGTAGCGAAGTAGCCCTGCACTTGCTCGGGCCGCTGGCGGCCTCGGCTGTGTTGCTGTTTGCCGTGCATTCCGGGGCGTTGGCGCAGCCTTGGCCCTTTGTCGGCAGCTATGCCTGTGCGACCGTAGTCGGCCTGGTGCTGCACCATTGGCTGGGTTCGACGCTGTGGGTGGCAGCGTTGGCACTTGGCTTGTCGTTGTTGGTGATGTGCCTGTTGCGCTGCCTGCATCCCCCGGGCGGCGGCGTCGCCGTCAGCGTGGTTCTGCTCGATCCTTCGCTCACTGCGCTGGGCGACAAGGTGTTTGAACCGATCATGCTCAACGCTTTGGTATTGGTTGGCGTGGCGGTGATTTACAACCGTCTTACCGGGGTTCGCTATCCGAAGATGGCGGCGCTACGAAAGGATCTGCATCACACCGCCGATGTGTCACCGGGTGAGCGGGTCGGCGTCAGTGGCGCAGACCTGGATCAGGCGCTGGAAGAGTTGGGCGAGTTTGTCGACATCACCCGCGATGAGCTTGAGCGGATCATCGCCGCCACTGAACAGCATGCGTTGCAGCGTAGCCTCGGTGGCATCACCGCCGCTTCGGTCATGTCGCGGGACGTGCAGGAAGCCACGCCGGGAATGACCTTGCAGCAGGCCTGGAAAGCGCTCTCGCGCCATCACTTGAAAGCTTTGCCAGTGCTGGATGAGGCGCGGCAACTGGTGGGCATCGTCACCCTCAGCGATCTGGTCGGTGCAGTCATGGCGCAACAGGGGTTCAGTTGGCGAGGCCTGGTGCGTCGTCGCCAGGTGCGGGTCGAGCAGATCATGAGTCGACCGGTCATCACCGTGCGCAGCAAAGAACCGGCTGTCGCGTTGATTCCTCTACTCAGCGAACAAGGGCTGCACTGCCTGCCTGTGCTCGAGGGGCAGCAGTTGGTGGGGATGATTACGCAGACTGACTTGATTGCCGGGCTCAAGCGGCACTTGCTCAGCACCGCAGCACATTCAGATGATCGGGTCCCAGCGTTGTGACCAGTCGCTGTCACCGTCAGCCACCACCTGGCGCAATATTCTGAAGGCTTGTTGCAGGGCTTCAGTATCGCGCTCGCGGGCGTGTACCAGGTAGGTGGGGTAGGTGAACTCCGGCGCCTGCGGCACGCGCTCGAAGATACCGCTGTCCAGGTAGCTCTGTACCACCCGGGTGCGGAAATAGCCGCTGCCACCGTTTTCGAGGATGAACTGCAGCGCCAGGGGGCCGAGGTTGAAACTCAGCGCCGGGCGCGCGCACTCGGGCAAGGCAGCGTCATGCTGACGGCGGAAGGCCTGGCCCCAGTCGATGTAGATGTAAGGCTCGGGTTTGTCCTTGCGGCGGATACGGATGAGCTTTTCTTCCATCAGTTGCTCTACCTGCAAGCCGGGGCCATAGGTAGGCTGATATACCAGTACCGCGTCGAGTACACCCATTTCCAGCTTGCGCAGCAATGATTCGCCGTCGCTGACTTCGTTGCGAATGGCATGGCTGGGCATGCTTTGGTGCAAGGCGCTGACCCAGTCGAGCACCATTGGATTGCCCAGACTCACTTCGCCGCCGATGTGTAGTACCTGATGACACCCTTCGGGTAATGGCAGGTCGCGGCGGGCGGCTTCCCAGGTTTGCACCAACTGATTGGCGTAGACCACGAAAGCTTCGCCATCGGCAGTCAGACTGGCACCGCTGCGGCTGCGAATGAACAGTTGGCAGGACAGTTGCTGTTCGAGCTTCTGCACGCGGGCGGTGATGGCGGTCTGGGTGACATGCAGGCGTTCGGCAGCGGAAACCAGGCTGCCACTGCGGACAACTTCAAGAAAGGTGCGGGCGAGCTCGATATCCATGGGGTTGCCGGAAGGTAAAGGTTGCCCATTCTAGAGCGTTTGCACTGAAATGGGGCGGCTCCGGCAGCAATATTGCCTAGCGACCAATGGATCAGCAGCTGGCTGTATGTGTCACCGACTACACAATTAGCCTATCGTAGGTGAGAACCAGAAGGTGGCGCAGGTGTAGATGAGCATATCCATTTGATGCAGTGGCACCACTGGCTGGTTTCGCCTTTACGGCGACCCACTTTTGTCGGGGCAAAAGTAGGCAAAACCCCTTGTCCCTGCATCCGGCCCTACGCTGCGCTCCGGGTTCCCTCATTCCACCCTTGCTCCCGTGGGGATCGCGCCGAAGGGCCGTCCCTGGCCCTGCGGCGCTCGCCGGCCATCCGTGGCCGTCGCCCCACTACGCAAGGGTTCCATTCGGCCTGCTGAAGGGACGATTTGTGGCGTCTGCACGATTTTTGTAGGTGGAAGCACAGCAACAGCAACAGCGAGGCGTTGGTCATGCGCAGTAAGGGCGCAACGGTGACTCGAGACCACCCACGCCCATCGATGGTGGCGTGTATGTATCAGTGCGCTCCAGCTGCTTTGTTCAGGTCGCTTGGCGCCCATTGGGTGTACACACAAGCATCGGATACCGCCCAGCGTACACTCACCTGATCACCAGGCTGCATCGGCATACCCGCCGCAGACAGCGCCTTGACAGTCATTGCAGTGCCGCCCGGTGTGACGACGCTGCACGTCTGGCTTTCACCCAGAAACAGCACTTCACCGACCCGCGCCGTTACCTGATTCCAACCGGCTGGCAGTGGTTCGTGCGCCGCTTGTTCAGTTGTCAGGGCCACGGCTTTTTCTGGCCGCACCATCAGCAACACCTCCTGGCCTTCAGCCAACCCTGGTGTCAGGCGCATGGCCAGGGGCTGGCCTTCGAAGCTCGCTGCACCATTGCCATGAGCGCTTACCCGAAGGAAGTTGGAGTTACCCAAAAACGAGGCAACAAAGGCATTCGGTGGGTTCTGGTACAGATCGTAGCCAGTACCCAGGCCGACGATCTTGCCATGGCTGAAAATGGCGATGCGCTGGGACAGGCGCATCGCTTCTTCCTGGTCGTGAGTGACGTAGACGATGGTGATCCCCAGGCGACGATGCAGTTGGCGCAGTTCATCCTGCAGGTCTTCGCGCAGTTTTTTGTCCAGCGCACCGAGCGGTTCGTCCATCAACAGAATGCGTGGCTCGTAGACCAGCGCCCGGGCAATCGCCACACGCTGCTGCTGGCCACCGGACAGTTGCGCCGGACGCCGATGGGCGAAGCTGTCCAATTGCACCAGCTTGAGCATGGCATCGACCTGTTTGTCGCGCTCGGCGGCACTGCGTTTGCGAATGGCCAGGGGAAAGGCGATGTTGTCGCGCACAGACAGATGCGGAAACAGTGAATAGCGCTGGAACACCATGCCGATGTCGCGCTTGTGCGGCGGTACGTTGACCAGCGACTGGCCGCTGACCAGAATTTCGCCGCTGCTCGGCGTTTCGAAGCCGGCAAGCATCGACAAGGTTGTGCTCTTGCCCGAGCCGCTGGAACCCAGGAAGGTAAGGAACTCGCCGTCCTGGATGTCGAGGTTGATGTCGTCCACCGCGGCGAAGTCGCCATAGTGCTTGTTCAGGCTACGCAGGCTGACCAGCGTCTTGTCGTGCTGGGATTCGTTGAGGACTGCACTCATTTTATTATTCTCCAGGCGCTCAAGCGCTGACTTCGTTGCGCCGACGCAGGGCGGCGGCGATCACCATGACCAGCAGCGACAGACCGATCAGCAACGTCGAGGCGACGGCGATAACCGGGGTCAGGTCCTGGCGCAGGGTGGTCCACATTTTTACCGGCAAGGTTTGCAGGGTAGGGCTGGCCATCATTACGCTGAGCACCACTTCGTCCCACGACACCAGAAAGGCGAACAAACCACCGGCGATCATGCCCGGACGGATCGCCGGGAAGGTCACCTTGACGATCGCCTGCAGGCGCGAGGCGCCGCAAATCACGGCTGCATCTTCAATGGACTGGTCGAACAGCTTGAGCGAATTGATGATCGAGATGATGGTGAACGGCAGGGCGACGATGACGTGGCTAACCACGAAGGAAAACAGCGTGCCGGTGTAGCCCAGCTTGAGGAACAGGGCATAGACCGCCACGGCAATGATCACCAGCGGCACAATCATCGGCAGGGTGAAAAGACCGTAGAGCATCTCGCGCCCGGGAAAACGTCCGCGCACCAGCGCAAAGGCGGTCGGCAGGCCCAAGGCAACGGCGCAGACGGTCGTCAGCAGCGCTACTTTCAGACTGGCGAGGGCGGCGTCCATCCACTCGGCGTTGGAGAAAAACTGGCCGTACCACTTCAGCGTCCAGCCCGGCGGCGGGAACACCAGCCATTGGGACGAGCCGAACGACAGCAGCACGATGAACACGATCGGCAGCAGCAGGAACAATGCAATCAGCCCGGTGGTGGTGTATAGGCCGTAGCGCAAGCGCCGGCTCATGGCGTTGGGTGTCAGGAGCATCTTGGCTCACCTCCCGTTGCTGTTGCCGACCGGGGATTCCGGTTGCAACTTCAGGTAGAAGTAGAACAGCACCAGGGTGATGGCGATCAGCAATGCAGCAGCAGCGCTGGCCAGGCCCCAATTGAGGAACGATTGCACCTGCTGGACAATGAACTCAGGCAGCATCATGTTCTGCGCACCGCCCAGCAAGGCTGGCGTCACGTAGTACCCCAGCGACATCACGAAGACCATCAAGGCGCCGGAAAACAGCCCGGAACGGCACAGTGGCAAGAACACCTTGAAGAAGTTGGTCCAGGGGCTGGCGCCGCAGATCGAGCCTGCCTGCAAGACCATCGGGTCGATGGCCTGCATGGTGGCCTGCAGGGGCAGGACGATAAAGGGGATCATGATGTAGCTCATGCCGATGACCACGCCGGTGAGGTTATGGACCATCTCCAGCGGCGCATCGATGATGCCCAGTGCCATCAGCATTTTGTTGATCACACCCGACGCTTGCAGCAGCACCAGCCAGGAGTAGGTGCGCGCCAGCAGGCTGGTCCACATCGACAGCAGCACTATGTTCAGCAGCCAGCGTCCCCAGCCGCGGGGCACCAGGGTAATCGCCCAGGCCAGGGGAAAGCCCAACAGTACGCTGATCAGGGTTACCAGGCCGGCTACCGAAAAGGTGTTGAACAACACGCGCGCGTAGGCTGAGTTGGCGAACAGTTGCTCGTAGTTACCAAGGCCCGGTACGGGCTCCAACACGCCGCGCAGCAGCAGGCCGATCAGCGGCGCGAAAAAGAACAGGCCGAGGAACAGCAAGGCCGGGAGCAGGTTACGGCTACCTCGCCAGCGCTGACGAAATGGGGTCGTGTGCGTCACTGCCGCTCCCTGGGTGCCGTTGCCGGGAGCACCGGATGCAGCGTGCAAGGCATTGATCGCGACTTTCATTTGACCAGCCACTCATTCCAGCGGGTGGCGATGGTCGGCCCGTTCTTGGCCCAATAGGCAAAGTCCAGGGTGACTTGATCCTGTGCGTAAGCGGTTGGCAGGTTAGAGGCCAGTTCGGGTTTGAGCAGGCCGATGCTGTCGAGGTTTACTGGGGCGTAGGCAGTCAGATTGGCAAACTCGGCCTGGCCTTTGGCGCTGCTGGCCTCGGCAAGAAACTTCATCGCCGCTTCCTTGTTTTTTGCGCCCTTGGGAACAACTAGAAAGTCGGCCATGACCAGGTTCTGTTTCCAGCTCACACCGACCGGCGCACCGTCTTGCTGCAGGGCATAGACGCGACCGTTCCAGAACTGGCCCATGCTCACTTCACCCGAGGCCAGCAGTTGCTGGGATTGAGCGCCGCCGCCCCACCAGACGATGTCTTTCTTGATGGTGTCGAGTTTCTTGAAGGCGCGGTCCAGGTCCAGCGGATAGAGCTTGTCGGCAGCCACGCCGTCTGCCAGCAGGGCCAGTTCCAGCACGCCGGGGCTTGGCCACTTGTACAGGGCACGTTTGCCGGGGTAGGTGCTGGTGTCGAACAGTGCGCTCCAGTCCAGCGGCTTGTTGGCGCCGAGCTTGCCTTCGTTGTAGCCCAGAACGAAGGAGAAGAAGAATGAACCGACGCCATGATCGGAAACGAAGCGCGGGTCGATGCGGTCACGCTTGATGGTGTTGAAATCGAGCGGCTCAAGCAGGCCTTCGGCTGCGGCGCGCAAGGCGAAGTCGGCTTCGACATCGACCACATCCCATTGCACGTTGCCGCTTTCGACCATGGCTTTGAGTTTGCCATAGTCCGTAGGACCGTCCTGGACCACGCGGACCTTGCTGGCATCACTGAAGGGTTCGGCCCAGGCCTGCTTCTGCGCATCCTGGGTGCTGCCGCCCCAGCTGACGAAATTCAGGCTGTCGGCGGCCAGGGCAACCTGGCAGGTCAATGTCAGCAGGCTGGCAGCCAGCACTGCACTTGCGCGTTTGGTGAACAGCATAGGTACGCCCTCGTTTCTTGTGTTTATCAGCGGGCTTTGCGTTGCCCGCCTTGTAGTGGGGAGCATCAATTTCAAGCGTGGTAGCGGCTGGCGGGCCTGTCAGGTACCGGTCAGCAGATTATTCGGTCTACGGGATATCATATTATGGTATTCCAAGCTTTTCGCAAGAGCCTGGAAGCTACCGGCTATCACTGCAGCTTGATGGGTGGGCGTATAGCCACGGGCCAGAGCCTTCGTGTGCCACTGTCTATAGTGAAAGAATGTTTTCAGCCGGAGTCGTGTCCATGGAACTGATCAGCCGAGAACCGTGGTGGCGCAGGCCGCCACAGCCCGGGCAGCGCGAACAAGACCTGGAGTGGGGGTACCTGGAAATCTACAAGGATGGGCACGCGGTGTTCGTCGACCAGCGTCCCACCGACAAGGAGCTGGCCGAGCGCAAGAGTTGCCGCAATTTCCCCGAGGCGGAGCAATAGCCAAAAGTTTGCCGCAAGGCGCCAATCAGGCAGTGAAGGGGATGTTTTGCACCACTTCCAGGTCGTAGCCGGTCAACCCGGCATATTTGAGCGGCGGCCCCAAGTGACGCAGCTTGCCCACGCCAAGGTCCTGGAGAATCTGTGCGCCCGTTCCAACCTCTGAATACGTGCGCGCCTGCGCGCGCTGGTAGGGGCGCGGCGGTTGGGTCAAGTGTGGTACCCGTTCCAGCAGGGCCTGGGAGGATTCGTGGTTGGCCAGAATGACCACCACGCCATTGCCTTGTGCGGCAACTTTCTCCAGTGCCGCCCATAAGGTCCAGTTGGCAGGGCCTGCGTACTCGGCACCGACCAGGTCGCGCAGTGGGTCAATCACATGCACACGCACCAACGTTGGCTGCTCACGGCGAATGTTGCCCATGACCATAGCCATATGCACGCCGCCTTCGACACAGTCCTCGTAGGTCACCAGACGAAAGACGCCATGCACGGTAAGCAGTTCGCGTTCACCGATGCGCTTGACTGTTTGTTCGTTGCTCAGCCGGTAATGGATCAGGTCGGCGATGGTGCCGATCTTGATTCCGTGTCGGGCAGCGAACACTTCCAGATCCGGGCGACGGGCCATGGTGCCGTCGTCGTTGAGCACTTCGACAATAACTGAGGCGGGGCTGAACCCGGCCAGGCGGGCCAGGTCGCAGCCGGCTTCGGTGTGCCCGGCACGGGTCAATACACCGCCTTCCCGGGCGCGCAGCGGAAAGATGTGTCCCGGCTGTACCAGGTCTTCGGCGCGAGCATTCGCTGCGACCGCGGCGGCGACGGTGCAGGCGCGATCAGCGGCGGAAATACCGGTGGTAACGCCCTGGGCTGCCTCGATCGAGACAGTGAATGCGGTGCTGAACGCGCTGCCATTGGCGGGCACCATTTGCTCAAGGCCAAGCCGCTGACAGTGGTCATCGGTAAGGGTCAGGCAGATCAGCCCACGTGCCTCGCGCGCCATGAAGCTGATGGCCTGGGCGTCGCAGCGCTCGGCGGCGATCAACAGGTCGCCTTCGTTTTCGCGGTCTTCGTCGTCCACCAACAGGACCATCTTGCCTTGGCGGTAGTCCTCCAGGATTTCTTCGATGCTGTTGAAGGGCATTGCTGCGTACTCACTGTCAGGTTGGAAGATTTATGGTATACCATAATACATAATAACTTGAAGTGAGAGCATGCAATGAAGGCTTACTGGATTGCCCATGTCGACGTCAGCGACCCAGCGCACTATCAGCAATACACCCAGAGGGCGCCGGCTGCCTTTGCGGCCTTTGGTGGTCGTTTGCTTGCCCGGGGCGGGCGCAGCGAAGCGATGGAAGGGCGGCCAACGCCGCAACGTAGTGTGGTTATCGAATTCGATTCCTACGAGCAGGCCGTGGCCTGTTATCGCTCGGAGCAGTACCAGCAGGCGTGCAGTTATCGTCAGGGGGTAGCCCGGGCCGAGGTAATCATCGTCGAGGGTGTCGAACCCTAGACTGTGCCGAGTTCGTCATCGCTATGGGCTAAAGCGATCAAGCTTCGGCGTCAGCGCTCGGGCAGGCTGGGGTGTCTGCTCAAGGAGATGAACATGATCCGATTGACCCTGTCCGACGCCCATTCGTTGGCGAACTCGATTCTCTTGCACAACGGCTTTTCGCCAGACCATGCCAAGGCGGTCAGCGATACCATCGTCGCTGGCGAGCGCGACGGTTGTGCATCCCATGGCCTGTACCGGGTGCTGGGGTGTGTCAGCTCGTTGAAGGCTGGCAAGGTGGTGCCTGACGCACTGCCGGAAGTGATCGACCAGGCGCCATCGATCGTACGCGTCGATGCTGGCGGCGGTTTTTCGCAACTGGCGTTCCAGGCCGCCTTGCCATTGTTGCAAGCCAAGGCGAGGCGCAACGGCATCGCGGCCCTGGCGATCAATCATTGCGTGCACTTTTCAGCCCTGTGGGTCGAGATCGAGCAGTTGGCCGAGGCCGGTCTGGTTGCCTTGGCGTTTACCCCAAGCCATGCCTGGGTGGCGCCTGCCGGTGGTCATCAGCCGGTGTTCGGCACCAACCCGATTGCTTTTGGCTGGCCGCGTGCAGGCAAACATCCTTATGTATTCGACTTCGCTACCAGTGCGATTGCCCGTGGCGACATCGAACTGCATCGGCGTGCAGGCAAGGCAATTCCCGAAGGATGGGGCGTGGACGAGCAGGGCAAGCCGAGCACCGATCCCAACGTGGTACTCGACCGTGGCGCGATGCTGACGTTTGGCGGGCACAAGGGGTCGGCACTGGCGGCGATGGTCGAGCTGATTGCTGGGCCATTGATCGGTGACCTGACCAGTGCTGAATCACTGGCCCATGCCGATGGCAGCAAGTCGTCGCCGTACCATGGCGAATTGCTGATCGTTCTGGACCCACAGCGCTTTCTGGGAGATGCCACCGATCAACACCTGGCCCGGGCCGAAGCGGTGTTCGAGAACATCGAAGGACAGGGCGCGCGGTTGCCATCGCAGCGTCGCTATGCCGCGCGGGCACGTAGCCTGGAGGAGGGGGTAGAAATCCCGGAAGCCTTGTACAACGACCTCAAGGCCCTATTGAATTAACCCCGCCAGTGGGCTTGGCCTAAGGTCAGGCCAGGTCAACCGAGGAGCGGGATTTCCCGCCCCTCGGGACACATAGCCTGTGTCGCTACAGTGCGGCCCGGCTACTTTGGCCATCAACCAACCGGGCAATACCCAGCGGATTGGCATTCTGCAACGCTGCTGGCAACAGCGCATCCGGACAGTTCTGATAGCACAGCGGACGCAGGAAACGATCGATGGCCAGGCTGCCGACGGAGGTGCCCCGTGCATCCGATGTCGCGGGGTAGGGGCCGCCGTGTACCATCGCATCGCAGACCTCGACGCCGGTGGGGTAGCCATTGAACAGCACGCGCCCGACTTTTTGTTCCAGTATCGGCAGCAGGTGGGCGTAGGTGTGCAAATCCTCGGGCTGCGCAATCAACGTTGCCGTAAGCTGGCCATGCAGGCTGTTCAAGACTTGCTGTAGTTGTTGGGCATCGGCCACTTCCACCACTACGGTGGCCGGACCAAACACCTCTTCCTGCAACAGCGGCTCGCCCTCAATCAATAGTCGTACATCGGCCTTGAACAACTGTGGGTGAGCTTGATTACCCACTTGCGCTTGCCCGGCAAGATGGCTGATGCCTGGATGGGCGAGCAGCGCTTGCACGCCGTTGTTGTAGCTGGCGAGGGTGCCGGCATTGAGCATGGTTTGCGCAGGCTGTTCGGCCAGTTGTGCAGCCAACTGCTCGGTGAAGACACTGAACGCCGCGCAACGAATGCCGATGACCAGCCCTGGGTTGGTACAGAATTGCCCGCAGCCGAGCACCACCGAGGCGGCCAGTTCGCGGGCGATGTGTTCGCCACGTACAGCCAGCGCCTCAGGTAGCACCAATACCGGGTTGATGCTGCTCATTTCCGCAAATACCGGAATCGGCTGCGGGCGCGCCGCAGCCATGTCGCACAGCGCCCGACCGCCTTTGAGTGAGCCGGTAAAACCAACCGCCTGGATAGCCGGGTGTTTGACCAATGCCTCGCCGACGCCAGCGCCGTAGATCATGTTGAACACACCTTTAGGCATGTCGGTCTGTTCGGCGGCGCGAATAATCGCATCGGCGACGGCCTCGGCGGTGGCCATATGACCGCTGTGCGCCTTGAACACCACCGGGCAACCGGCAGCCAGCGCCGCCGCGGTGTCGCCGCCTGCGGTGGAGAACGCCAGGGGGAAGTTGCTGGCGCCAAACACCGCCACCGGCCCTACGCCAAGACGGTACTGGCGCAGATCGGCGCGTGGCAGCGGTTGGCGATCGGGCTGTGCGCGGTCGATCCGCGCACCGAGGAAATCACCGCGGCGCAGTACCTGGGCAAACAGGCGCATCTGCCCGCTGGTGCGTGCGCGCTCGCCGAGGATACGGGCGTTGGGCAGTGCCGTTTCGCGGGTGACCAACTGGATGAAGTCATCTCCCAGCGCGTCGAGTTGCGTGGCAATAGCGTCGAGAAACTCCGCCCGGCGTAGTGGCGCCAGGCTACGAAATGCAGGGTACGCTTGGGCTGCGGCGTTAGCAGCGGCATCCACCTCTTCGCCGGTAGCCTGATGAAAGTAGTAGGGTAAGGCTGCACCGCTGCTGGCTTCGTGGCTGCGCAGCGTTAGCTTGCCGGCAGCGCTGCGCGCACCGCCGATGTAGTTGTGGCCGATGATATCCGGCATGGAACACTCCTGTTGAAGGGGTTATTCAAGCTAAAGAATTACCTAGGCGAGCAGCGCTGGTTTGCCCGGCGGCAATACGCCCATCGGCGCGGGCGTCGACTTCGTGCAGCGACTTGCCACGGGTCTTGCGCGTGAGGTCGACGGCAAGGGTCGAGATCCGCGAAGCACCCACCAGGATCCAGGCAAAGAGGGGGGCGCAAAACAGGCGGGCCGGCTCCTGGGGGCGCCGGCCCGGTTGTCACTCAGAGGCCGACGTCTGGCAGATGCGGACGCTTGGCCAGGGCTTTGGCCATGATCTGCTCAACGTAGACCCGATCAGCTTCTGGCAGCGCCAGACGCGGAGGACGAGTCAGCGCGCTACCACGACCGGCGATCGCTTCACAGAGCTTGATGCACTGCACAAGGTCGGCGCGGGCATCAAGGTGCAGGATTGGCATCAGCCACTCGTAGATCGGCATGGCTTCGGCGAAGCGTCCGGCCTTGGCCAGGCGGAAGATGGTTTCGCCTTCTTTGGGGAACACGTTGGACATGCCCGACACCCAGCCCTGGGCGCCCACGGCAATGCTTTCCAGAACCACGTCGTCCAGGCCGGCAAACAGTACGAACCGGTCGCCTACCTCGTTGCGCACATCGATGAAGCGGCGGGTGTCGCCCGAAGAGTCCTTGAAGCACACCACGTTCTCGCAGTCGGCCAGGGAAATCAGGATGTCCGGGGTGACGTCGTTCTTGTAGATCGGTGGGTTGTTGTAAACCATCAGCGGCACGTCAGTGTGCTTGGCCACGTAGCGGTAGTGCTCGGCGGTCTCGAACGGTTTCGAGCCGTAGACCAGTGCCGGCATCAACATCACACCGTCAACGCCGACCTGACGCACTGCGTTGGCGACTTTGGCAGCTTGCACGCTGGTGAACTCAGCCACGCCGCAAATCACCGGAACCCGGCCACGCGAGGCATCGACGGCGACTTCGGTCACGGCGATTTTTTCTTCGGCGGTCAGCGAGGTGTTCTCACCGACAGAACCACACACCACCAGGCCAGAGACGCCGTCACGGATCACGTTGGAAATGACCTCGTGGGTCTTTTCCAGGTTGATCGAGAAGTCGTCGTTGAATTGGGTGGTGACCGCAGGGAAGACGCCGCTCCAGTTTACGTACTTGCTCATGATGTTCTCCGGTTGTTTATTGTATTTCGTATACGATATTTGAAGTGCCTATATTCGACCAGGTTTTTTTTCGCGTATTACTGACCGATTAACAGGGGTGGTTTTTAAATCAAGGGGTTAGCGATCATGCGCCGGGCCATGTGTCCGACAGTCGGTAGCCTTGCGGCCAAGGGTCGCTTGGATCGAGCATCAATTGATGGGTACCGGTGATCCAGGCTCGCCCGGAAATACACGGATAGATGGCCGGGCGACCGTCTATTTGTGTTTGCGACTCGATGCGGCAATCGAATTGCGAACCGATGATTGAACGGCCGATAAAACGGTCACCCACCTTCAGCACGCCTTTGGCCTGCATTACTGCCATGCGCGCCGAACAGCCGGTGCCGCAGGGCGAGCGGTCGATCTTGCCGGGACGGATAACCACTGCATTGGCGCCGGTGGCAATGCCGTTCTCGTACTCGATGGGGGCGGCGATCTGACAGAAGGACAAGTGCGACCAATCCGGGTTCGTCGGGTGACGAAAGCCCAACTGTTCATTGGCGGCGCGGGTGATCTTCAGTCCGATCTCGACGATGTCCTTTGCTTCGTCGGGGCGTATGGCAAAGCCCAATTGGCGGGCATCGGCAATGGCGAAACTATCGCCGCCATAGGCGGTGTCGACCTGCAGTGAGCCATGGCCTTCGACTTCGATCCAGGCATCCAGGCGATCAGCGAAGGAGGGCACGTTTTTCACCTCGACCCGCTGCACCTTGCCGTCGCGACATTGCGCGACGGCTTCGATCAGACCGCCGGGTGCTTCCAGGACCAGGCGGGTTTCAGGTTCGGTCATCGGCAGGATGCCGCTGTCGAGCAACACCGTGGACACGCACAGCGAGTTCGAGCCGGACATGGGTGGGGTGTCCGCCGGCTCCATGATGATCCAGGCCATCTGCGCGCGTGGATCCTTGGGCGGCACCAGCAGGTTGACGTGGCGGAACACGCCGCCGCGGGGTTCGTTGAGGACGAAGTTGCGCAGGGTCTCGTCGCGGGCGATCCAGCGCGACTGTTCCCAGACCGTAGCGCCAAGAGGTGGGGCGACGCCGCCGACGATGACGTCGCCGACTTCTCCTTCGGCGTGGCAACTGACGATGTGGATGATCTTCGAAGAGCGCATTCGGGGAAGGTCCTTATGTTGAGTACCGCCTTCGTGACGGTGGGGTTGATCCCACCGTTGTGGATGCTGCTATTTCACCGACTTCAGGAAAGCCGCGGTCTCAGGCTGCGTCGGGTTGCCGATCACTTGCTCCGGCGAGCCGATCTCATGCACCAGGCCGTTACGGAAAAACGCCACCCGGTCCGAGACATCCCGGGCAAAACGTATCTCGTGGGTGACCAGCACCATGGTCATGCCGTCTTCGGCCAACATGCGCATGGTGTCCAGTACCTCACCCACCAGTTGCGGGTCGAGCGCCGAGGTGGCTTCGTCGAAGAGCATGTAGTCCGGCGACATGGCCAGCGCCCGGGCAATCGCCATGCGCTGCTGCTGGCCCCCGGACAATTTGCCGGGGAAGGTCTTGAGCTTGTCGCCTAGTCCCACGTGGGTCAGTTGCTTGACGGCCAGCTCTTCAGCTTGCTCCTTGCTTTTGCCCAGCACCTTGCGCGGCGCGAGCATCACGTTCTCCAGAACGGTCAGGTGCGGAAAGGCGTTCCATTGCTGGAAGACGATGCCGATCTTCTGCCGCAGGCGGTTCAGGTCCGTGGCGCGGTTGTGCACCTCGATGCCATCGACGCGAATGCTGCCTTTCTGGATTGGCTCCAGGCCGTTGATGCACATCAGCAAGGTCGATTTACCCGAGCCGGAGCCACCGATGATCGACACCACTTCGCCTTTGTCCACGGTCAGGCTCACACCCTTGACCACTTCAAGGTTGCCGAAGGATTTATGTACGTTCTGGATCTCAATCATTTTCTTGCCACCTTGTTTCCAGGCGGGCGCCCAATCGGGCAACCACCAGGCTCATGACGTAGTAGATGAGGCCCGCGATGCACAGCACCAGCAGGGGTTCCTGAATCCGTGTAACGATGGTCTGCGAGGCGCGCAGCAGTTCGACGATGCCGATCCACATCACCAGTGCGGTGTCTTTCATCACCCCCAGTACCAGGTTCAGCCAGCCGGGAAACGCCACCCGGGTTGCCATTGGCAGAACGATCCAGCGCAGGTCCTGCAGGTAGCTCATGCCCAGCGAACGGCTGGCGCGGCGCACGCTCAACGCTACCGACAGCACACCACCCCGAACGATTTCGGTGAAGTAAGCGGCGGTGTACACGCCCAGCACGATGCAGCCGACACTGAAGGCACTGATGTCCAGTCCGACGATGCTCTTGAACGAGTTGAACAGCACGAACTGGATCAACAGCGGTACGCTGCGAAACACATCCAGTATCCAAGCGAGCGGCAGGCTCAGGCGCGGCCACAAGGCACGCGCCAGGCCGAACAGCAAGCCCGCGAAGGTGCCGATCAGAATGGCCCAGAAGGTCAGTTGCAAGGTGACCCACGCCCCTTCGAGGAGGAACATGAAGTCGTTCCAGGTAAAACCGGTGGAAAACATGTCGAGCTCCTCAGTAGCGGAACAGCCGCCAGGCCATCAGCCGCGCGACTGCGACAATCGCCTTGGCGATCACGTAGTAGAGGGCCGCCGCCAGGGCGAAGTATTCGAAGGTGCGGAAGGTCTTGACGTTGTAATCCTGGGTCACGCCGGTCAGGTCGTTGTTCAGGCCCACGATCACCCCCAGTGAGGTCATCAGCACCGCCCAGACCATTTGGTTGGTCAACGGGTAGAACACCACGCGCAACAGCTGCGGAATGATGATCATCCGGTAAGCCTGGAAGGCGCTCATGCCCAGCGAGCGCGCTGCGCGCATTTGCGTGGTCGGCACCGCCTTGAGACCGCCGCGAAAGTTCTCTGCCAGGTAGCCTGCGTTGTTGAAGGTGATCCCGGCCAACAGGGCGATCCAGGAGCTGACGTGCATACCCATCGAACCGAGGCCGAAGTACAGGATGTAGATCTGGAACAACGACGGCGTGTTGCGGGCGATGGATACCCAGGTGTTGGCAAAGCCGCGCAGCAGGGGTTGCTTACCTTGGCGCATCACAGTCAGGGCCAGGGCGATGAGCACACCGAGGATCATCGACAGGGCCGCGGTCTCGAAGGTCACCCAGGCGCCGGCGAGCATGTCCGGAAGGGCGCGCAGGGCTGCGCGCCATTGGAAGGTATAATCAAACATGCGCGGGACTCTCCTTGAATGCAGCGGGTTGCAGCCAGGTCGGTAGCCGTCCGCTGGCCACGCCGCTGCAGGCCGACTCCACGCATTCGCCAAGGCTGGCAAAATGCACCGGGCGGCCGGCCAGGCCTGGCCCGTAGTGGGCGTATTTGCCGGAGTTGGTCATCAGCGTGCGTGCGCTGGGCGGGATTACCGGCTCTCCCAGCATGCACCAGCAGGTATCGGTCACCAGGGTTGCGCCGAAGCGTTCGAGCCCGTCGATATGCCCGGCAGCACGCGCCTGTTCCAGCACCGCACGGCCACAGGTGATCGCCAGCACCACTTGCGGATGTTTGCTGCGGCCCTGGCACAAACGATCCAGCGCCGCGAACTCGCTGAAGGAAAAGTGCGGATTACCCAGCGACACCACATCGACTCGGGGCTCGCGGGCGCTGTTGAGCTCGCGCCAGCTGTGTAGCAGGTCGCTCAGTTGCAGGCGCTCGCAAGGCAAGTGGGCGGCTGGCTCGAGTACCTGCGTGGAGTCCAGTGCCTCGGGTGTAACCCCGGCAATGTGGAACAAGGGGGCCGCGGAGGTGGTGGCGAAGGCTGCCCCAAAGGCCTTGAGATCGTCGAGGCTGGGGTGGGCCTGTTCCAACCCACGCACCAGCGGAATCCGAGAGCCCGATAGCGCACCGATGTGGTAGCCGAGCAGCGGGTAGAAACTGTCATCCAGGGTGTCCAGTGCCGGCAACTCGACAATCAGCTGCGCCTTGCGTTGCTCGTCCAGGTGACAACCAATGCTCGGTGCACGACCGGTCAAGGCGATGCAGATATCGAGGTAGTCGGGGTACTTCAGAGTGCGCGCGCCCAGAACGCTGTTGGCATAGACCACCGCGTTGGACTCGGCCCAGACGATTTGTTCGCCCAGCGTCGGTGCACTGTCCAGCAGGTAGGGCGCGCAGGTGAAGCTCAACTGCGCGCCCATGGCCATATAGGCGTCGCCCAGGGCACTGGCGGGCTCGCCGAGCGCTGGGTCGATGCCCAATTCGCGCCAGCGGCGCTGGTCTACCGAAATGGAATTGAGTGTGGTCGGCACGCGCACCTTCGCGCCCCATTGCACCAGCTGTTGGGCAAAGCGCAGGCTCGCCGGACCGGTATAAATACAGCCGTCGATGTGTGCCTGGGTCACGTCCAGCAGTTGCTCGGCGCCTTGCAACTCGGCCATGCGCAGGACAATCTGCATCGCAATTTGCGCGGCCTTGCCGTGAGTGCCGTCGAGCAATGCGCGGTCGCTCGGTGCCAGGTTCAGGTTGCTACTGAAGGTATTGAAAACCTTGGCGCCAGGGCAGAACGCCGGGGCCTGCCAGTGATCGGCAGGCGCCTGGGCAAAGAGCTCAAGGTGTCGTCCTTCGAGCCGGGCAAAACCTGCCCCGGACAATTCGGCGAACGCCTCCCTGCCGATGCACAGCACCGGCAGGGAGCGCTCGAACAGGGTCTGGGCGACCAGCACCCCGAGGGTCAGGATCTCGTCGGCTTCGGTCAGCACCAGTGCTGCCGGTGCGTGGCCGTTGCTGATCAGTTCCATCATCACACTGCTGCCGGTGCAGGAGCCACGTCCGCTGGGAATCGCCAGCACGCGTCCGGCAATGCACTGGCCGCTGAGCGGATGATGACGATCGATCACTTCGCCGCTGAACGGGTCGACCCCGCCCCAGAAGCTCAGCCCGGTATCAGCGAACAACAGTTCGCCCTGGGCCGCGCCCTCGACCAGGCAGCGCCCGGCCAGGGGTTTGGGTGTGCTGATCATACCGCCCACCTCAGTAGTAGACCTGCGGTACGGTCAGGTCGGTCGGGGCGATCTCGGTCCCCACCCACTTGGTGAACAGCTCCTTGTAGCGCCCGGTACGCACTTGTTGGTTGACGAACAGGTCGAGGTAGCGCAACAGACCGTACTCATTGCGTTTGGCGCCCAGCGATACGTAGTCGATCACGTAGGGCGCGTTACCGGCGACCTTGAGGTTCTTGTATTTGCCAGACTTGAGGGTGGCGGCGGCGACCGTGTTGGTCACCACGGTGGCGTCGATATGACCTTGGGCAACCGCCAGCAGCGTGTCGTTCTGCGACTGGTAGGCACGGAAGCTGCCACTACCCCAGCTCTTCACGTCCTTTTCCAGTGCAATGGCTTCATAGGTGCCACTGGTATTGCCCAAGGCTTTGCCTTTGAGGTCGTCGAAGCTATTGATGCCGGTATTGTCGCGGGTCAGTACCACCATTTGGAAGGCGAAGTACGGCACGGTCAAACCAACGGTCTTGGCCCGTTCCAGGGTGTCGGAGGTGGACGCCACGATAACGTCTGCGCGGCCGGAGATCAGTGCAGGGATGCGGTCGGGGAAGGGGGTCTCGACCACTTCGGCGTCGACACCGAGGATTTTTGCCAGATCGTTGCAATAGTCGACGTCAAAGCCGGCTGGCTTGTTGGCTTCGTCACGAAAGCCCATCGGTGGAAAGTCGAGGGTGACGGCGCAGCGCAGCTTGCCGGAGCCAATAATATCGTCGAGCTTGTCGGCCTGGGCGTTGGCGATACAGGCAGTACTGAGAACAGCGCTGAGGGCTACGGCAAATGTGCGGTTTTTCATAGATGCCTCGTGGTCTGGGGTGTGCTGTTAGATATCGTATTGATAATTTCGTATACGATATTTTCTTAGCAATGGGCGTGCCTGTTTTTGTCCGGAACCAGCAATTGGCCGGCAGCCCGTGAGTTAGGGCACCTGTAGGAAAGTGGAGTTTTGTAGGGTGGTTTCAGTGCGGCGGGTCGACTGCAGAACGGGTGTTACGTATGGGAGCACCGCCCTTACGCGGCGCCCCATTTAGGAACACTCAGCGTTGGCTATCGCGGTACTGGCTTGGCGAAAGGCCGGTGAGCGCGCGGAATTGGCGGCTGAAGGCACTGTGGTCGGTGTAACCGCAGCGCAAAGCGATTTCGGTAATGGGCAACTCGGGGTCTTGCAGCAAGCGTGAGGCTTCTTCCAGCCGTGCCTTGTGGATCAACTGACGCGGCGTGAGCTGGAAGATGCGTTTGCAGTGACGCTCCAGTTGCGCTACGGAAAGCCCGGCGATTGCGGTCAGTTCGGCGAGACTGATCGGGCGGGTGAAATGGTGACGAATGTGCGCATCGACGGCGGCGAGCTTCTGGAACGCCGGGTGGTTGGATTGTGGTAACTGCAAGTCGCGGGAGATACCGGCCAGCCCCACGACATTGCCTTGGGCATCCTTGAGCGGGCGTTTGTGGGTCAGGCACCAGATCGACTGGTTGCCGAAATACAGGTGCAGCTCAAGCTGGTCGGCCAACTCCCGGCCACTGCTCAATACTCGCCGATCTTGTTCGGTATACAGAGGCCCGAAGCGCTCGGGGAAGACATTTTCGGCGGTCAGTCCGAGTAGGTCATCGCTGTGTTTGCGCCCGCAACGGCGTGCCAGGGTCTGGTTGACGAAAACGTAGCGCGCTTGCAGGTCCTTGATGAAGAACACCACGTCGTTCAGCGTATCGAGCAGGGGCGCAATGGGCTGTAGGCTGTCGAGCAACGTAGGCAAATCGCAGGGGGCGAGGCTGTTGAGTGTGGCGTGCATGGCGCTGACGGTCCGTGGGCGACCGTCGGGATCATAGTGCGCCCCCGCTATTTACCTCAAGCACCGGGCGTTTCGTCCAGGCACAGCAAGGTCTCGATGCGCGCCGGGCTGAACGGTGGGCGGGGTGCCGAAGGCTGCCAGCCGAACAGGTATTCGGCGGCCGCACCGCATACTCGACCCTGGCAGGCACCCATGCCGCAGCGGCTGGCCAGTTTGGCTTCACGCCAGTTGGCATGCCCGACAAGGGCCGCGTAAGGCACGTCCTCGCAGCGGCACACCAGGGTGTCGGCGCTGGCCAGCGACTTCAGCGCCGGGTCGAGGGCGAAGGCTTTGCTCAAGGCTGCAGCAAAACCATGCCAGCGCGCGCGGCGAGAAAACAATGCCTGCGCCGCCGGACGGTCACCAACCGCCGCATGGCCGGCAATGGCACCCTCGACCAGGGCCCGTTCACTGCCACCGAAACCGGTGCATTCGCCCGCGGCGTAAATGTCGGATTGTGAGGTGGCTTGCCAGGTGTTCACGGCTATTGCTTGCTGGCGCACTTCACAGCCCAAGGCTTGACCTAATTGGCTATTGGCAATCAGACCGAAGCCGCAGGCGAGTCTATCGCAGGCTATTTCCACGATTTTGCCGTTTTGCTTCAGACGCACACCTTCCAGGCGATCGCTGCCCAAGGCAGCAAGCACATGGCTGCCCGTACGGTAACTGCGGTCGAACAGGGTGAAGGATTGCAGCAACTTGTGCGGCCAGCGCGGCAATTGCGCGGCAAAGCCGGCAACTGCTGCCAGCGATGCCTGCTCGGCGATGGCCAGCAGCTTGGCGCCGTTGTCTTTGGCTGTCGCAGCGCTGGCCAACAGCAGTGGCCCGCTACCAGCGATCACCAGACGCTGGTCGCGCACCGGCAAGCCGGCTTTGATCAGCGCTTGCAAACCACCGGCACCGGTGACACCGGGCAGCGTCCAGCCGGGGAAGGGCAGGAGCAATTCGCGAGCACCGGTGCAGAGAATCAGTTTGTCATAACGAATCTGCCAACCATGCTCTGCATCCTCAACCAGCAGGGTCTTCTGGCCGGGGCAGGCGATTACCCGCGTGCCGCTGTGGTAGCGCACATTGGCACAGGCCAATACTCGTTCACGCAGTTGACGCGCCAGGGCGGGAACCTTGGCTTGCGGACCGTCGCGCCAGATCTGCCCGCCCGGTAGCGGGTTGTCGTCAAGCAGCACGATGTGTGCGGTGGTAGATGCGGCGGCTAACGCGGCTGCCAAACCGGCAGGGCCAGCACCGATAATCAGCAGGTTGGTGTATTCGCTCATGCCCGGGTCTCCACGTGCATACCCTCGCGGCACAGGGTTTGGCAGGCCAGGCGTCGGCGGCCGTCGATGTTCACGCGACACTCCTGGCAAATGCCCATGCCGCATAGCGGTGCGCGGCGTTGTCCGCCAACTGCGGTGCGCGAGCAGCCATCGCCGCCCAGTGCCAGGGCAGCGGCCACGCTGGTACCTTCAGCCACACGCAGTGGACGGCCATCGAGGATCAAGTCAGGCATGCGCGAGTGCTCCCAGGAAGCGTTGCGGCAGATAGGGTTGGGCGGCCAGGGGCGGGGTTTCGTCGAACAGTTGCGCGACCAGCAGGTCCGCCGTCGCCGGCGCCGTAGTGACGCCCAACCCTTCATGGCCGACGGCCAGCCACAGGCCGTCCTGCTGCGGATGCCGGCCCACCAGTGGCAGGCCGTCGGGGCTGGCGGCGCGAAAGCCGGTCCAGGCGCGAATGCCGTTCAACTGCGCAAGGCCGGGCATGTACTCGGTGGCGCGCTTGAGCATGCGAGCCAGCATCCAGCCTTCCACGCCCGGATCGGTGGTGCCGAACTGACGTGAGGCACCGATGAACAGTTGCCCGGTCGGACGCGGCTGGATATTGCAGGCAGTGGACGGTCCGCTGGCAGTGTGGGCACTGGTTACATAGCCCAGTTCCACCAAGGTATGGGTGACGCTACCGGGGTAGCGGTCGGTGATTAGCAAATGGCCTTTCTTCGGTTCAATGGGCAGCTCCGGGCACAGATCGGTGGCCTGGATGCCGTTGGCCAGCACCACGGCCTCGGCGCTGAGCCACTGACCGTCCTCCAGGCGCACACTGTTACCCTGTACCGCCGTGACGTGCGCACGGCGCTGCTCGATCCGGGGCGACTGCAACATCCAACGTGCGGTAGCGGGGGCGTAGAGAATGCCATCGCCATTGATCAACAGACCTCCCTCCAAGCCTTCACGCAGGGCCGGTTCGCGTTGGCGCAAGCCGCGCCCGCTAACGCGTTCGCAGACAATGCCTTGTGCGTGCAGCACACCGTATTTGTGTTCGGCCACGGCCATTTCTTCGGCATTGGCCGCTAGCCAGAGGGTGCCATTACTACGATAGGCGCAAGCGTCGGGCAGTTGCCTTGCCAATTCACGCCAGCGTTGCAACGAGTACTGGCTCAACGCTAATTCCGCGGCGTTGTCATCGAGCACCAGCAGATGGCCCATGCCGGCTGCCGTGGCGCCATGCAGCCCGGCATCCAGGACCAGCACGCGCAGGCCGCGCGCAGCCAGCGCCTGGGCACAAGCTGCGCCGATAATTCCGGCACCAATCACGATCACATCGGCCACGGCAGCGCCGCTCACGGGCGAATGCCCCAGGCGAACGGGTCGTCTTCCTGAAGGATGAGCGTAGCCTCGGCACTGATATGGGCGCGACCGCGAATGGTGGGAATGATGCGCTCGCCAGCCGTTTCGAACGAACCTTCGAAGACACTGCCAATCACGCTGGCCTGCTGCCAGGGCTGGCCGGGTTGGAGCTTGCCGTCGGCGGCCAGGCAAGCGAGCTTGGCGCTGGTACCGGTGCCACAGGGCGAACGGTCGTAGGCTTTGCCGGGGCAGAGTACAAAGTTGCGGCTATCAGCGTGAGGGTCGTCGGCAAACAGTTCGATATGGTCGATCAGGCCACCGTCTTCGCCGCGAATGCCTTGCTCATCCAGTGCCTGCTGTACTGCATAGGTGTAGGCGGTCAGCGCCTCGATGTTGTCGCCCGCAACTTGCAGGCCGTGATCGGCAATAAGAAAGAACCAGTTGCCGCCCCAGGCCACGTCGCCGACCACCAGACCAATGCCAGGCACCTCCAGCGAGAGGTCCTTGCGGTAGCGGTAGGCGGGTACATTGCGCACGCTGACAGAGTGATCTTCATGCAGCGTTGCCTGCACGGTGCCCACGGGGGTTTCGATGCTGTGCACACCCGGGCCGATACGCCCCAGGTGCGCGAGGGATACTACCAGGCCGATGGTGCCGTGGCCGCACATGCCCAGGTAGCCAGTGTTGTTGAAGAAAATCACCCCGGCGCAGGCACTCGGATCAACTGGCTCGCACAGCAGGGCGCCAACCAGTACATCGCTGCCACGCGGTTCGAGCATGCAGGCGCTGCGCCATTGGTCGTGTTGTTGGGCAAGAAGCTGGCGGCGCTCGGCCATGCTGCCTTTGCCCAGGGCAGGGAAGCCGTCGGTGACCAGGCGGGTCGGTTCACCGCCGGTGTGGGAGTCGATCACGGTAATGCGTTTCATGGGGAGGCCGCGTCCGTTCTGGGGGAGTGATCGACAGAGTGGCTTGTTGTCGGGGGCGCCGGCTTGATGCCTTTGAATCACCTGAACGACGAAATCGGCACAGTAATGACGCTGGGTCTTTTTGGAGGGTGTGGCTTGGGTGTCGATGGGCATATCCGTTTGATGGGGTGGCGCTACTGGCTGGTTTCGGCCTTACGGCGACCCACTTTTTGTCGGGGTGTATGGACTGGACACATGGTGGACATGTGTACGGAGACATAGTTGACACATTATCGCCGGCCATCCATGGCCGTCGCCCCACTACGCAAGGGTTCCATTCGGCCTGCTGAAGGGACGATTTGTGGCGTCT
>NZ_JAZDCU010000013.1:0-158623 GCF_036324085.1 Pseudomonas auratipiscis | reverse complement strand
AGATTAAATTCCGAAACCCCTATCTGCACATGCAGGTAGGGGTTTTGTCTTTTCCGGCATCGCACACCTCGCCGCTGCCGGGGCGAGGTTTACCCGCGATACCGTCCAATTCGGCGCCTCTGCTTCATCTGTTTTCTATGCAATCCCTACCTGCATGGCTATCATGCCAGCCTCATCAAGAGTCGAGATTGGCATGCTGAAGTTGTTAGAGCTCCTCAAGGATGGCCGATTCCATTCCGGGCAGGATCTGGGGAATGCCCTTGGCATAAGTCGCAGTGCTGTCTGGAAACAGCTACAGCACCTTGAGGCCGAGTTGAATCTACCCATTCATAAGGTGCGCGGCCGCGGCTATCAGTTAGCCTCGCCCTTGGTCCTGCTGCAGGAGCACGAGATAGCTGAGCATTCGCAGGGCGAGCCTTGGCCGGTGCTGGTCTTTGAGTCCATCGACTCGACGAATGCGCAAGCCTTGCGCGCAATTGCAGCAGGGCAGCGTGCGCCCTTCCTGGTGGTTGCCGAGCGTCAAACCGCGGGGCGGGGTCGGCGCGGGCGACAATGGGTAAGTCCATTTGCAGACAACCTCTACTACAGCCTGGTGTTGCGTATTGAGGGTGGCATGCGCCAGCTCGAGGGTTTGAGCCTGGTTGTAGGCCTCGCGGTCATGCGCGCGCTGCAGTCATTTGGTGTCGTGAATGCCGGATTGAAGTGGCCTAATGATGTGCTGGTCAATAATCAGAAGATTGCCGGGATTTTGTTGGAATTAGTGGGTGATCCGGCTGATGTCTGTCATGTGGTGCTGGGTATAGGTATCAACGTCAACATGCAGGCGGCTAAAGAGGTTGATCAGCCATGGACCTCCGTGCGCCGTGAGGTGGGAAGTTCAATTGATCGCAACTTGCTAGTGGCCAGGTTGAACCGCAATCTGCAGGTGGACCTCGAGCGCCACCGTGAAGCCGGCTTCGCTGGGTTTCAGGCAGAGTGGGAGCAGGCGCACCTGTGGCAGGGGCGAGCTGTATCGCTGATTGCCGGGACCAACAAGGTCGACGGTACTGTTTTGGGGATCGATGGCCAAGGTGCATTGCGCCTTGAAGTCGATGGAGTAGAAAAGAGCTTCAGCGGTGGTGAGCTCAGTTTGAGGTTGCGTGATGATTCTTGAGCTCGATTGCGGTAACAGCTTTATCAAGTGGCGCGTAATTCGCGACACGGACTTGTCGATTGTCGGTAGCGGGGTGGTCGACTCCGATATGGCCCTGGTCGATGCGGTCAGTGCGCTTGCGCTGCCGCCTAAGCAGTGTCGCTTGGTCAGTGTGCGCAGTGAGGAGGAAACGATAAGTTTATCCGCACTTTTACATCAGTGTTTCGGGCTTCGGGTTCTCGTCGCGCAACCGGCCAAAGAGGTTGCAGGTGTGCGCAACGGATATGAAGACTATCAGCGTCTCGGTCTGGATCGCTGGCTCGCTGTATTGGGTGCATATCGTTTGTCGGGTGGGGCGTGTCTGGTCATGGACTTTGGGACTGCAGCCAAGGCGGACTTCGTTGCAGCGGATGGCGAGCACCTGGGGGGCTTTATCTGTCCGGGAATGCCTTTGATGCGTAGCCAGTTGCGTACGCACACTCGCAGGATTCGATACGACGATGCCTCCGCTGAGCGAGCGCTATCAAGCATGGCCCCTGGGCGCTCTACGGTCGAAGCGGTTGAGCGTGGATGTGTGCATATGCTTCAAGGCTTCGTTCGTTCCCAGCTCGATCACGCGCGGGAGCTGTGGGGTGAGGATTTCTCGGTTTTGCTGACCGGTGGTGATGCGCCGCTGGTGCAAGAGGCTGCGCCAACTGCACGTGTAGTGCCTGATTTGGTGTTTGTCGGCCTGGCGATGGCCTGCCCCCTGGATTGAGGTGACTATGCGTTGGTTGTTTCTGTTATTGGTGGTGCTCAATGCTGCTTATTACGTATGGCATCAGCAGGAGGCTCCTTTGAGGGTCAAGGAGGTCGCGCCACTTTCGCTTTATAAGGGCAACCAGCAGGGTATACGTCTGTTGAGTGAGTCGCATCAGAATGCGCAGGTTCCAGCGGGTGGTCGTGAGTGTCTGTACGTAGGTGGGGTAAGCGGTCAAGAGCAGCTCGGAGCCTTGCGGCAGCGACTCTTGAGTTTGGATGTGGCCTCGGTTCCTGTTACGGGCAGGCTTGGAGATGAGGCGGGGCTTTGGTTGCAAATTCAGCCGGACAGCCAGCGTTTGCTTGATCAATCCCTGCTCGGGACACTTTCTCGAGATTTCAAAGACTTAAAACATAAAATAAAGTTGTGCGAGGGTATTGCAACTGGTGAATAGCTTGATAGAATGGCGCCCGCTTCACAGGGATGACCACTAAGTGGCAACACTGTGAAGTAGCTGTCAAATTAGCTAACCTCAAGATTTTAATGAGAAAAAGCTTGACAGTAGGACGGCAAGAGTTGAAAATGCCGCCCAGCTCAGGAGGGGTTCCCGAGCGGCCAAAGGGATCAGACTGTAAATCTGACGTCTACGACTTCGAAGGTTCGAATCCTTCCCCCTCCACCATTTTAGCGAGAGCTGCAAGCTCCGCGGGTATAGTTTAGTGGTAGAACCTCAGCCTTCCAAGCTGATGATGCGGGTTCGATTCCCGCTACCCGCTCCAAGTTTGCTGTTGTTGCACAGTGTTACGCTCTTGTAGCTCAGTTGGTAGAGCACACCCTTGGTAAGGGTGAGGTCAGCGGTTCAAATCCGCTCAAGAGCTCCATATAACAAGGCAGATATGAAAATATCTGCCTTTGTTTTAATGGCTGCATTAACTTGCTTATTTCTTCTTGCTGAGGATTGTCTCGATGGCTAAGGAAAAGTTCGATCGTAGTTTGCCGCACGTGAACGTCGGCACCATTGGTCACGTTGACCATGGCAAGACCACGCTGACCGCAGCTCTGACTCGCGTCTGCTCCGAAGTTTTCGGTTCGGCCGTCGTCGAATTCGACAAGATCGACAGCGCTCCAGAAGAGAAAGCTCGCGGTATCACCATCAACACCGCACACGTTGAGTACAACTCGAACATTCGTCACTACGCTCACGTTGACTGCCCAGGTCACGCTGACTACGTGAAGAACATGATCACTGGTGCTGCCCAGATGGACGGCGCGATCCTGGTTTGCTCGGCCGCTGATGGTCCGATGCCACAAACTCGTGAGCACATCCTGCTGTCCCGTCAGGTTGGCGTTCCGTACATCGTGGTCTTCCTGAACAAGGCTGACCTGGTAGACGACGCTGAGCTGCTGGAACTGGTTGAGATGGAAGTTCGCGACCTGCTGTCCACCTACGACTTCCCAGGCGACGACACTCCGATCATCATTGGTTCGGCTCGTATGGCGCTGGAAGGCAAAGACGACAACGAAATGGGCACCACCGCTGTCAAGCGTCTGGTTGAAACTCTGGACAGCTACATCCCAGAGCCAGAGCGTGCTATCGACAAGCCGTTCCTGATGCCAATCGAAGACGTATTCTCGATCTCGGGTCGTGGTACCGTTGTTACCGGTCGTATCGAGCGTGGTATCGTCCGCGTTCAGGACGCCCTGGAAATCGTTGGTCTGCGTGACACCACCACCACCACCTGCACCGGTGTTGAGATGTTCCGCAAGCTGCTGGACGAAGGTCGTGCTGGCGAGAACTGCGGCGTTCTGCTGCGTGGTACCAAGCGTGACGACGTTGAGCGTGGTCAGGTTCTGGTCAAGCCAGGTTCGGTTAAGCCGCACACCAAGTTCACCGCAGAAGTATACGTTCTGAGCAAGGAAGAAGGCGGCCGTCATACTCCGTTCTTCAAAGGCTACCGTCCACAGTTCTACTTCCGTACTACTGACGTGACTGGTAACTGCGAGCTGCCAGAAGGCGTTGAAATGGTAATGCCAGGTGACAACATCCAGATGACTGTCACTCTGATCAAAACCATCGCAATGGAAGATGGTCTGCGCTTCGCTATCCGTGAAGGCGGTCGTACCGTCGGCGCTGGCGTCGTAGCAAAGATTATCGAATAAGTAGTTGATTTCTCTCGATCAGGCCGGCATAATGGCCGGCCTGATAAGCTTTTAGGTCAGTAGCTCAATTGGCAGAGCGACGGTCTCCAAAACCGTAGGTTGGGGGTTCGATTCCCTCCTGACCTGCCAGATTCACCTCGTGTGTCTGGCTTTCTTTTCACAGGATCTTCCTAGATGACTCCCAAGGCTGAAGCCCAAGACTCTCGTTTTGATCTGCTCAAGTGGCTGGCTGTTGTCGCTTTGGTGGTTGTAGGTGTTGTAGGTAATCTTTATTACTCTGCTTCGCCGATTCTGTATCGCGTACTCGCACTGCTTGCTCTTGCTGCTGTTGCTGGCTTTATTGCCCTGCAGACTGCTAAAGGCAGGTCGTTCTTTACGCTGGTAAAGGAAGCGCGCACCGAGATTCGTAAAGTCGTATGGCCAACCCGTCAAGAAACCATGCAGACCACGCTCATTGTGGTTGCTGTTGTTCTGGTTATGGCGCTGCTGCTGTGGGGTCTCGACTCCCTGCTCGGTTGGTTGATTTCCTTGATTGTTGGCTAAGGGTGTCCCGTGGCTAAGCGTTGGTATGTTGTGCATGCTTACTCGGGTTACGAGAAGCATGTAATGCGCTCGCTGATCGAGCGCGTAAAGCTGGCTGGCATGGAAGACGGGTTCGGCGAGATTCTGGTCCCCACTGAAGAAGTGGTTGAGATGCGCAATGGCCAGAAGCGCAAAAGCGAACGTAAATTCTTTCCAGGTTATGTGCTGGTGCAAATGGAAATGAACGAAGGGACTTGGCACTTGGTCAAGGACACCCCTCGCGTCATGGGCTTCATTGGTGGTACTGCAGATAAGCCTGCACCCATCACTGATAAAGAAGCCGAGGCCATTTTGCGTCGTGTTGCTGATGGTAGCGACAAGCCTAAGCCAAAGACGCTGTTCGAGCCGGGCGAAGTCGTCCGTGTTATCGATGGCCCGTTTGCAGACTTCAACGGTACTGTTGAAGAAGTTAACTACGAGAAGAGTCGGATCCAAGTGGCCGTACTCATTTTCGGTCGCTCTACTCCGGTGGAGCTCGAGTTCAGCCAGGTCGAAAAGGTCTAGCCGAACAACGCATCCCATTACCCCGCAGCCCTATGTGCTGCGGGGTTTTGTCGTCACTGGGATAAAACGCAAGTAATCCGGGGAGCCTTTTTGGCGTTCGTACCCGATATTGGAGTAGCTCATGGCTAAGAAGATTCAGGCTTACATCAAGCTGCAAGTAAAGGCCGGCCAGGCCAACCCAAGCCCACCCGTTGGTCCAGCTCTGGGTCAACACGGTGTGAACATCATGGAATTCTGCAAGGCCTTCAACGCCCGTACTCAGGGTCAAGAAGCCGGTCTGCCGACTCCTGTGATCATCACTGTTTACAGTGACCGCAGCTTCACCTTCGAAACCAAAAGCACCCCTGCTTCGGTTCTGCTGAAGAAAGCAGCTGGCCTGACCAGCGGCTCTGCACGTCCTAACACCGTTAAAGTCGGTACTGTGACCCGTGCTCAGCTGGAAGAGATCGCAAAAACCAAAAATGCTGATCTGACTGCCGCTGACATGGAAGCAGCCGTGCGTACTATCGCCGGTTCTGCTCGCAGCATGGGCCTCAACGTGGAGGGTGTGTAATGGCTAAGCTGACTAAGCGCCAAAAGGCCATTGCTTCGAAGCTCGAAGCTGGCAAAGTCTACAACTTCGAAGACGCAGCAGTGCTGCTGGCCGAACTGTCCACCGTGAAGTTCAGCGAGTCCTTCGACATTGCTGTCAACCTCGGCGTTGACCCACGTAAATCTGACCAGGTTGTTCGTAGCGCTACTGTGCTGCCACACGGCACTGGCAAGACTGTACGTGTTGCTGTCTTCACCCAGGGTCCAGCTGCTGAGGCCGCTCTGGCTGCCGGCGCTGACCGTGTAGGTATGGACGATCTGGCTGCTGAAATGAAAGCCGGCGACCTGAACTATGACGTCGTTATTGCTTCCCCGGACGCAATGCGTGTTGTAGGTCAGTTGGGTCAGGTTCTGGGTCCTCGTGGCCTGATGCCTAACCCGAAAGTTGGTACCGTGACTCCCGACGTAGCTACCGCGGTTAAAAACGCCAAGGCTGGTCAGGTTCGTTATCGCACCGACAAAAACGGCATCATCCACACCTCCGTTGGCAAAATCGGCTTTGAAGCCGGCAAGCTGAAGGAAAACGTTGAAGCCCTGATCGCTGACCTGAAGCGTATCAAGCCAGCTTCTTCGAAAGGTATCTACGTTAAGCGCGTTACCCTGAGCACCACCATGGGTCCAGGCCTGGTCATCGACCAAGGCTCGCTGAACGCGTAAGACAAAAATCGACGCGAGCGATCGCGTCGGTTTAAAAAATTGGGGTCCCTGCCTGGCGGGGGCTATCCAAGACCGTAGGCGACGCAAGTCTTAAACCACAAGCCTACGCAGATGGTGCCCCTGGTTCTTTAGCGAATCAGACACCAAAACGACATCCGGCTTCGGCTGGATGAAACGGTAACAAGCAGGAGTTTTACCCGTGGCAATTAAACTCGAAGACAAGAAGGCCATCGTCGCTGAAGTCAACGAGGCTGCCAAAGTCGCTCTGTCTGCTGTCGTGGCTGATGCCCGTGGCGTGACTGTAGGCGCAATGACCGGACTCCGTAAAGAGGCTCGTGAAGCTGGCGTTTACGTACGTGTTGTACGTAACACCCTGCTCAAGCGCGCTGTTGCTGACACTGAATTCAGTGTCCTCAACGACGCCTTCACCGGCCCTACCCTGATTGCATTCTCCAACGAGCACCCGGGCGCTGCTGCCCGTCTGTTCGCTGAGTTCGCCAAGGGTCAGAGCAAGTTCGAGATCAAGGCAGCTGCGTTCGACGGCAAGTTCCTTGCCGCAAACCAGATCGACGTGTTGGCTTCTCTGCCAACTCGCGACGAGGCTATTGCGAAGCTGATGAGCGTGATCCAAGGCGCTACCAGCAAGCTGGCTCGTACTTTGGCAGCCGTTCGCGACCAGAAAGAAGCTGCTGCTGCCTAAGGCACAGAAAGCGCTTTCGAAATCATACGTTTAATTTGATGGCTGCGTAGGCTGTCACCCCAATACAGGATTTAAGTCATGTCTCTGACTAACGAGCAAATCATCGAAGCAATCGGCCAGAAAACCGTTCTGGAAGTTGTTGAGCTGATCAAAGCAATGGAAGAAACCTTCGGCGTTACCGCTGCTGTTGCCGCTGCTGGCCCAGCTGCTGCTGCTGCCGTTGTTGAAGAACAAACCGAGTTCAACGTTGTTCTGGTTGCCGCTGGCGACAAGAAAGTAAACGTGATCAAGGCTGTTCGTGAACTGACCGGCCTGGGCCTGAAAGAAGCCAAGGAAAAGGTTGATACCGCTCCTCAAGTCGTTGCTGAAGGCGTTTCGAAAGAAGCTGCTGACAAAGCCAAGGCTGACCTGGAAGCAGCAGGCGCTACTGTCGAACTGAAGTAATTTCGACTGTGCGTCTCCAGCCCGAGCGATAAGCGAAAGGCTGATGGCTGGTGGCTCTTGCCACCGGCCTTTTTCCGTTATTGGTGGCCGACCAGGTCGGCACCAGTGACGAGCGGTAACCACCGATGACGGTGGCGCAAACCAAGGGGTTTGCACGATTTTCTGGCTGCTCCCGTCGGGAGAAGCCAAACAAGCAGGTGACCAAGCTGGGGAACGCTGATGGCTTACTCATACACTGAGAAAAAACGTATCCGCAAGGACTTTAGCAAGTTGCCGGACGTCATGGATGTGCCTTACCTCCTGGCCATCCAGCTGGATTCGTATCGTGAATTCTTGCAAGCGGGAGCGACCAAAGATCAGTTCCGCGACGTGGGCCTGCATGCGGCCTTCAAATCGGTTTTCCCGATCATCAGCTACTCCGGCAATGCTGCCCTGGAGTATGTTGGCTATCGTCTGGGCGAACCGGCTTTTGATGTCAAAGAATGTGTACTGCGTGGCGTGACCTACGCGGTTCCGCTGCGGGTGAAAGTCCGCCTGATCATTTTCGACAAAGAATCGTCGAACAAAGCGATCAAGGACATCAAAGAGCAAGAAGTCTACATGGGTGAAATCCCCCTGATGACTGAAAACGGTACCTTCGTAATCAACGGTACCGAGCGTGTTATCGTTTCCCAGTTGCACCGTTCGCCGGGCGTGTTCTTCGATCACGACCGCGGCAAGACGCACAGCTCTGGCAAACTGCTGTACTCGGCGCGGATCATTCCTTACCGCGGCTCGTGGCTGGACTTCGAATTCGATCCGAAAGACTGTGTATTCGTCCGTATCGACCGTCGTCGCAAGCTGCCTGCATCGGTATTGCTGCGTGCGCTGGGTTACAGCACGGAAGAAGTGCTGGACGCTTTCTACACCACCAACGTATTCCACGTCTCGGGCGAGAAGCTCAGCCTGGAGCTGGTACCTCAGCGTCTGCGTGGTGAAGTTGCAGTCATGGATATCCATGATGACTCTGGCAAGGTTATTGTCGAGCAAGGTCGTCGTATCACTGCTCGTCACATCAACCAGCTGGAAAAAGCCGGCGTCAAGCAACTGGACGTTCCGCTGGAATACGTCCTGGGGCGCACCACCGCCAAGGCGATCGTGCACCCAGCTACCGGTGAAATCCTGGCTGAGTGCAACACCGAGCTGAGCACTGATGTTTTGGTGAAGATCGCCAAGGCTCAGGTTGTTCGCATCGAGACGCTGTACACCAACGACATCGACTGTGGTCCGTTCATCTCGGATACCCTGAAGATCGACTCCACCAGCAACCAACTGGAAGCGCTGGTCGAAATCTATCGCATGATGCGTCCTGGCGAGCCGCCAACCAAGGACGCAGCCGAAACCCTGTTCAACAACCTGTTCTTCAGTGCTGAGCGCTACGATCTGTCTGCCGTAGGCCGCATGAAGTTCAACCGTCGTATCGGTCGTACCGAGATCGAAGGTTCGGGCGTGCTGAGCAAGGAAGATATCGTCGAGGTCCTCAAGACCCTGGTCGATATCCGTAACGGCAAAGGCATCGTCGACGACATCGACCACCTGGGTAACCGTCGTGTTCGCTGCGTTGGTGAAATGGCCGAGAACCAGTTCCGTGTGGGCCTGGTGCGTGTTGAGCGTGCGGTCAAAGAGCGTCTGTCGATGGCAGAAAGCGAAGGCCTGATGCCTCAGGACCTGATCAACGCCAAGCCGGTTGCGGCGGCGGTGAAAGAGTTCTTCGGTTCCAGCCAGCTTTCGCAGTTCATGGACCAGAACAACCCGCTCTCCGAAATTACCCACAAGCGCCGTGTTTCTGCACTCGGCCCTGGTGGTTTGACCCGTGAGCGTGCCGGCTTCGAAGTCCGTGACGTACACCCGACCCATTATGGCCGCGTGTGCCCGATCGAGACGCCTGAAGGTCCGAACATCGGTCTGATCAACTCCCTGGCGGCGTACGCTCGCACTAACCAGTATGGCTTCCTGGAAAGCCCGTACCGTGTAGTGAAAGAGGGTATTGTCACCGACGATATCGTGTTCCTGTCGGCGATCGAAGAAGCTGATCACGTCATCGCTCAGGCTTCGGCCACGATGGACGAGAAGAAGCACCTGATCGACGAACTGGTGGCCGTTCGTCACCTGAACGAATTCACTGTCAAGGCCCCAGAAGACGTCACCTTGATGGACGTTTCGCCGAAGCAGGTAGTTTCGGTTGCAGCGTCGCTGATTCCGTTCCTCGAGCACGACGACGCCAACCGTGCGTTGATGGGTTCGAACATGCAGCGTCAGGCTGTACCAACACTGCGTGCCGACAAGCCGCTGGTCGGTACCGGTATGGAGCGCAACGTTGCGCGTGACTCCGGCGTTTGTGTCGTGGCTCGTCGTGGCGGTGTGATCGACTCCGTCGATGCCAGCCGTATCGTTGTTCGTGTTGCGGATGACGAAGTTGAAACTGGCGAAGCCGGTGTCGACATCTACAACCTGACCAAATACACCCGTTCGAACCAGAACACCTGCATCAACCAGCGTCCGCTGGTGAGCAAAGGTGATGTGGTTCAGCGTAGTGACATCATGGCTGACGGCCCGTCCACCGATATGGGTGAATTGGCGCTGGGTCAGAACATGCGCATCGCATTCATGGCGTGGAACGGCTTCAACTTCGAAGACTCCATCTGCCTGTCTGAGCGCGTGGTTCAGGAAGATCGCTTCACCACGATCCACATTCAGGAACTCACCTGTGTGGCTCGTGACACCAAGCTTGGCCCAGAGGAAATCACCGCGGACATCCCGAACGTTGGTGAAGCTGCGCTGAACAAGCTGGACGAGGCGGGTATCGTCTACGTTGGTGCTGAAGTCTGCGCGGGTGACATTCTGGTCGGCAAGGTCACGCCAAAAGGCGAAACCCAGCTCACTCCAGAAGAGAAACTGCTGCGTGCAATCTTCGGTGAGAAGGCGAGCGACGTCAAAGACACCTCCCTGCGCGTGCCTACCGGCACCAAAGGTACTGTCATCGACGTACAAGTCTTCACTCGTGACGGCGTTGAGCGCGATAGCCGAGCTCTGTCCATCGAGAAAATGCAACTCGACGAGATCCGTAAGGATCTGAACGAAGAGTTCCGTATCGTTGAAGGCGCAACCTTCGAGCGTCTGCGTTCTGCCTTGAACGGCCAGGTCGTCGATGGTGGTGCAGGTCTTAAGAAAGGCACTGTGATCACCAACGAAGTACTGGACGGTCTGGAGCACGGACAGTGGTTCAAGCTGCGTATGGCCGAGGACGCGCTGAACGAGCAACTCGAGAAGGCTCAGGCCTACATCGTTGATCGTCGCCGTCTGCTGGACGACAAGTTCGAAGACAAGAAACGCAAGCTGCAACAGGGCGATGACCTGGCTCCGGGCGTACTGAAGATCGTCAAGGTTTACCTGGCAATCCGCCGTCGCATCCAGCCGGGTGACAAGATGGCCGGTCGTCACGGTAACAAGGGTGTTGTCTCGGTAATCATGCCGGTAGAAGACATGCCGCACGATGCCAACGGTACCCCGGTCGACGTGGTGCTCAACCCGCTGGGTGTACCATCGCGTATGAACGTCGGTCAGATCCTCGAAACCCACCTTGGCCTCGCTGCCAAAGGCTTGGGTGAGAAGATCAACCGCATGCTTGAAGAGCAGCGCAAGGTCATCGAGCTGCGCAAGTTCCTCACTGAGATCTACAACGAGATCGGTGGCCGCCAGGAAAGCCTGGAAGACTTCTCCGACCAGGAAATCCTGGATTTGGCGAAGAACCTCAAAGGCGGTGTGCCAATGGCCACTCCAGTCTTCGACGGTGCTAAGGAAAGCGAGATCAAGGCCATGCTGAAACTGGCAGACATGCCAGAAAGCGGTCAGATGCAGCTGTTCGACGGCCGTACCGGCAACAAGTTCGAGCGTCCAGTGACCGTTGGTTACATGTACATGCTCAAGCTGAACCACTTGGTGGACGACAAGATGCACGCGCGTTCCACTGGTTCTTATAGCCTGGTTACCCAGCAGCCGCTGGGTGGTAAGGCGCAGTTCGGTGGTCAGCGTTTCGGGGAGATGGAAGTGTGGGCGCTGGAAGCATACGGCGCGGCATACACCCTGCAAGAAATGCTCACAGTGAAGTCGGACGACGTGAACGGTCGGACCAAGATGTACAAAAACATCGTGGACGGCGATCACCGTATGGAGCCGGGCATGCCCGAGTCCTTCAACGTGTTGATCAAAGAGATTCGTTCGCTCGGTATCGATATCGATCTGGAAACCGAATAACACGTGACGCGAATCGGGAGCGTGGCTGAAAAGCCCGCTCCCTGCTCCGCCAGGAGGAAAGGCCTTGAAAGACCTACTGAATTTGCTGAAAAACCAGGGTCAAGTCGAAGAGTTCGACGCCATCCGTATCGGACTGGCCTCGCCTGAGATGATCCGTTCGTGGTCGTTCGGTGAAGTGAAAAAGCCGGAAACCATCAACTACCGTACGTTCAAGCCTGAGCGTGACGGCCTGTTCTGCGCCAAGATCTTTGGCCCAGTCAAGGATTACGAGTGCCTGTGCGGTAAGTACAAGCGCCTGAAGCACCGTGGTGTCATCTGTGAGAAGTGTGGCGTTGAAGTCGCTCTGGCCAAGGTTCGTCGTGAGCGCATGGCGCACATTGAATTGGCCTCTCCGGTTGCCCACATCTGGTTCCTGAAGTCGCTGCCGTCCCGTATCGGCCTGCTGATGGACATGACCCTGCGTGATATCGAGCGCGTTCTCTACTTCGAGAGCTATGTCGTTATCGATCCGGGCATGACCACGCTGGAAAAAGGCCAACTGCTCAACGACGAGCAATACTTCGAAGCGCTGGAAGAGTTCGGTGATGACTTCGACGCCCGTATGGGTGCCGAGGCTGTCCGTGAACTGCTGCACGCTATCGACCTGGAGCACGAGATCGGTCGCCTGCGCGAAGAAATTCCGCAGACCAACTCGGAAACCAAGATCAAGAAGCTGTCCAAGCGTTTGAAGCTGATGGAGGCCTTCCAGGGCTCGGGCAACTTGCCTGAGTGGATGGTTCTGACTGTTCTGCCGGTATTGCCGCCAGATCTGCGTCCATTGGTTCCGCTGGATGGTGGTCGCTTCGCGACTTCCGACCTGAACGATCTGTATCGTCGGGTTATCAACCGTAACAACCGTCTGAAGCGCCTGCTCGATCTGTCCGCTCCGGACATCATCGTGCGTAACGAAAAGCGCATGCTGCAAGAAGCGGTCGACGCCTTGCTGGACAACGGCCGTCGCGGTCGTGCCATCACTGGTTCGAACAAGCGTCCTCTGAAATCCTTGGCCGATATGATCAAGGGTAAGCAGGGTCGTTTCCGTCAGAACTTGCTCGGTAAGCGTGTTGACTATTCTGGCCGTTCGGTAATTACCGTAGGTCCGACCCTGCGTCTGCACCAGTGCGGTCTGCCGAAGAAGATGGCTCTCGAGCTGTTCAAGCCGTTCATTTTCGGCAAGCTGGAAATGCGTGGTCTGGCGACCACCATCAAGGCCGCCAAGAAGATGGTCGAGCGCGAGCTGCCAGAGGTTTGGGACGTTCTCGCCGAAGTGATTCGCGAACACCCCGTACTGCTCAACCGTGCGCCGACCCTTCACCGTTTGGGTATCCAGGCTTTTGAACCGGTACTGATCGAAGGTAAGGCTATTCAGCTGCACCCGCTGGTCTGTGCTGCGTACAACGCCGACTTCGACGGTGACCAAATGGCCGTTCACGTGCCGCTGACGCTGGAAGCTCAGCTCGAAGCGCGCGCGCTGATGATGTCGACCAACAACATTCTGTCGCCAGCCAACGGTGAGCCAATCATCGTTCCGTCGCAGGACGTTGTACTGGGTCTGTACTACATGACCCGTGAAGCCATCAATGCCAAGGGTGAGGGTCGTGTATTTGCCGACCTGCAGGAAGTCGACCGCGTATTCCGCGCTGGCGAAGCTGCCCTGCATGCCAAGATCAAGGTTCGTATCAACGAAACCGTTAACGATCGTGATGGTGGCAGCGTCAAGAATACCCGTATCGTCGACACCACTGTCGGACGTGCGTTGCTGTTCCAGGTTGTTCCACCAGGTCTGTCGTACGACGTGGTCAACCAGCCAATGAAGAAAAAGGCGATCTCCAAGCTGATCAACCAGTGCTACCGCGTGGTTGGTTTGAAAGAGACCGTGATCTTCGCTGACCAGCTGATGTACACCGGTTTTGCCTACTCGACCATCTCTGGCGTTTCCATCGGTGTTAACGACTTCGTTATCCCGGACGAGAAAGCCCGCATCATCGGTACTGCCACCGACGAAGTGAAAGAGATCGAGAGTCAGTACGCCTCCGGCCTGGTAACCCAGGGCGAGAAGTACAACAAAGTTATCGACTTGTGGTCCAAGGCGAACGACGAAGTTTCCAAGGCGATGATGACCAACCTCTCGAAAGAGAAGGTCATCGACCGCGATGGTAACGAAGTCGAGCAAGAGTCCTTCAACTCGATGTACATGATGGCTGACTCCGGTGCTCGGGGTTCGGCAGCTCAGATTCGTCAGTTGGCCGGTATGCGTGGTCTGATGGCCAAGCCGGACGGCTCGATCATCGAGACGCCGATCACCGCGAACTTCCGTGAAGGTCTGAGCGTACTGCAGTACTTCATCTCGACTCACGGTGCTCGTAAGGGTCTTGCGGATACCGCGTTGAAAACCGCGAACTCCGGTTACCTGACTCGTCGTCTGGTAGACGTTGCCCAGGATCTGGTTGTGACCGAGATCGACTGTGGCACCGAGCAGGGCCTGCTGATGACGCCGCACATTGAAGGTGGCGATGTTGTTGAGCCGCTGGGTGAACGGGTTCTGGGTCGTGTCATTGCCCGTGACGTGTTCAAGCCAGGCACCGACGACGTTATCGTTCCGGCCGGTACCCTGGTCGACGAGAAGTGGGTTGAGTTCATCGAACTGAACAGCATCGACGAAGTCATCGTGCGTTCGCCGATCAGCTGTGAAACTCGCTACGGCATTTGCGCCAAGTGCTACGGTCGTGACCTGGCTCGCGGTCATCAGGTGAACATCGGTGAAGCGGTCGGCGTTATCGCTGCGCAATCCATCGGTGAGCCGGGTACTCAGCTGACCATGCGTACGTTCCACATCGGTGGTGCTGCAAGCCGGACCTCGGCTGCTGACAGCGTCCAGGTGAAGAACGGCGGTATGGTCCGTCTGCACAACCTGAAGCAGGTCGAGCGTGCCGACGGTAACCTGGTTGCCGTATCGCGTTCCGGTGAATTGGCTATTGCCGACGAATTCGGTCGTGAGCGTGAGCGCTACAAACTGCCGTACGGCGCCGTGATCTCGGTGAAGGAAGGCGACAAGGTCGACGCTGGCGCTATCGTCGCCAAGTGGGACCCGCACACCCACCCGATCGTTACCGAAATGAAAGGTACCGTGACCTTCGTGGGCATGGAAGAAGGCATCACGATCAAGCGTCAAACTGACGAATTGACCGGCCTGACCAACATTGAAGTTCTGGACGTCAAAGATCGTCCGGCTGCAGGTAAAGAAATTCGTCCTGCAATCAAGATGGTCGATGCCAATGGCAAGGATCTGCTGCTGCCGGGTACCGACGTACCTGCACAGTACTTCCTCCCGGCGAACGCCCTGGTTGGTGTGGCTGACGGTGCACAGATCGGTGTTGGTGACGTTATCGCGCGTATTCCGCAAGAGACCTCGAAGACTCGTGACATCACCGGTGGTCTGCCGCGCGTTGCTGACTTGTTCGAAGCTCGTCGTCCGAAGGAAGCCTCGATTCTGGCTGAGGTCAGCGGCACCATCGCGTTCGGTAAAGAAACCAAAGGCAAGCGTCGTTTGGTTATTACCCCGAACGACGGTACCGATCCGTACGAGGAGCTGATTCCGAAGTGGCGTCACCTGAACGTCTTCGAAGGCGAACAAGTGAACCGCGGCGAAGTTATCTCCGACGGTCCAAGCGATCCGCACGACATCCTGCGTCTGCTGGGTGTAAGCGCATTGGCCAAGTACATCGTCAACGAGATTCAGGACGTTTACCGTCTGCAAGGCGTGAAGATCAACGACAAGCACATCGAAACCATTCTGCGTCAGATGCTGCGCAAGGTTGAGATTTCCGAGTCGGGCGATTCCAGCTTCATCAAGGGCGACCAGATGGAACTGACCCACGTACTGGTGGAGAACGAGCGCCTTGGCGCGGAAGACAAGTTTGTCTCCAAGTTCACCCGTGTGCTGCTGGGTATCACCAAGGCCTCGCTGTCGACCGAATCGTTCATCTCGGCGGCTTCCTTCCAGGAAACCACTCGAGTGCTGACCGAAGCGGCGGTAACTGGCAAGCGCGATTACCTGCGCGGCCTGAAAGAAAACGTGGTCGTGGGTCGTCTGATCCCGGCCGGTACCGGTCTGGCATACCACAGCGAGCGCAAGCGTCGCCGTGATGCCGACAAGCCGCTGCGCGTAAGTGCCAGTGAGGTCGAAGCCGCACTGACTGAAGCGCTGAACTCCAGCGGTAATTGAAAGTAGGGCAGGGCCCCGGCTGACCTGATCCGCGCATTGGTGACATAAATTGTTGCCGATGACCGGGGAGGGGAGGCTGGGGCCTCGTCTTGACTGGGGACAAGATCCTCTTTAGACTCTTGTACCCCTAAATTTGGTGGGACTTCGTCCTGCCAATTTTTGCTTTTCTTGCAAGACAATAGCGTCGCAAGACAACAGTGGAGCTAGTAGATGGCAACTATCAACCAGCTGGTACGTCAGCCGCGTAAGCGTATCGTCGAGAAATCCGACGTTCCTGCGCTGCAGAACTGCCCGCAACGTCGTGGCGTGTGCACCCGTGTGTACACCACTACGCCGAAAAAACCTAACTCGGCACTGCGTAAAGTATGCCGTGTGCGTCTGACCAACGGTTTCGAGGTTTCCTCGTACATCGGTGGTGAAGGCCACAACCTGCAAGAGCACAGCGTGGTACTGATCCGCGGCGGTCGTGTAAAAGACTTGCCAGGTGTTCGTTACCACACCGTTCGCGGCTCTCTGGATACTTCCGGCGTTAAAGGCCGTAACCAGGGTCGTTCGAAGTACGGTACCAAGCGTCCGAAGTAATCGGTCGTTTGCAGCAATTTGCAGTAATTCATTTTATTGAGTCGATAAGAGTAAGGTCGGGCACGAATCCAATGGGTTCACTGTCCCGGGCTAACCTGAAGACCGTTTGAGGGCTTATCAATGCCAAGACGTCGTGTAGCAGCCAAGCGTGAGATTCTGGACGATCCAAAATACGGAAGCCAGATCCTCGCCAAGTTCATGAACCACGTGATGGAAAGCGGCAAGAAGGCCGTTGCCGAGCGTATCGTTTACGGTGCGCTGGACAAGGTCAAAGAACGCAAGAACAGCGATCCCCTGGAAATCTTCGAGAAAGCTCTCGACGCCATCGCTCCGCTGGTCGAAGTTAAGTCGCGCCGTGTTGGCGGTGCCACTTACCAGGTTCCTGTTGAAGTTCGTCCATCCCGTCGTAACGCCCTGGCAATGCGCTGGTTGGTAGACTACGCCCGTAAGCGTGGCGAGAAGTCCATGGCCCTGCGCCTGGCTGGCGAGCTGCTGGATGCTGCTGAAGGCAAAGGTGCTGCAGTCAAGAAGCGTGAAGACGTACACCGTATGGCCGAAGCCAACAAAGCGTTCTCGCACTACCGCTTCTAATTCAAGCATCAATCTTTTTGCGAGGGCTCTATGGCTCGTACTACACCAATCAACCGCTACCGTAACATTGGTATTTGCGCGCACGTTGACGCAGGCAAAACTACCACTACTGAGCGGATCCTGTTTTACACAGGCCTGAGCCACAAAATGGGCGAGGTGCATGATGGCGCCGCGACTACCGACTGGATGGTGCAGGAGCAGGAGCGGGGTATTACCATTACCTCCGCTGCTGTAACCACCTTCTGGGAGGGTTCCCGTGGCCAGTATGGCAAATACCGCGTAAACGTCATCGATACCCCGGGCCACGTTGACTTCACCATTGAAGTAGAACGTTCCCTGCGCGTACTCGACGGCGCCGTCGTTGTATTCTGCGGTACTTCTGGCGTTGAGCCGCAGTCCGAAACCGTATGGCGTCAAGCCAACAAATACGGTGTTCCACGTGTTGTCTACGTGAACAAGATGGACCGCGCTGGCGCTGACTTCCTGCGTGTTGTTGGTCAGATCAAGAACCGTCTGGGTCACACCCCGGTTCCTGTTCAGTTGGCCATCGGTTCGGAAGATAACTTCCAGGGTCAGGTCGACCTGATCAAGATGAAGGCTATCTACTGGAACGACGACGACAAGGGCACCACCTATCGCGAGGAAGAAATTCCTGCCGATATGCTGAGCCTGGCTGAAGAGTGGCGCGCCAATATGGTCGAAGCCGCTGCAGAAGCTAACGAAGAGCTGATGAACAAGTACCTTGAAGAAGGTGAGCTGAGCATCGACGAAATCAAGGCAGGCCTGCGTGCGCGCACCCTGGCTAGCGAGATCGTTCCGGCTGTCTGCGGTTCTTCCTTCAAGAACAAGGGCGTTCCACTGGTTCTCGATGCTGTTATCGACTTCCTGCCTGCTCCTACCGAGATTCCTGCGATCAAGGGTATCCACCCTGACCTGATCGAGAAGCCGAAGGAAGAGCTGACTGAAGGCGATTATGACGAGCGTCACGCTGACGACAATGAGCCGTTCTCGGCTCTGGCGTTCAAAATTGCTACTGACCCGTTCGTGGGTACCCTGACTTTCGTGCGCGTTTACTCGGGCATGCTGCAGTCTGGCGACTCCGTGATCAACTCGGTCAAGGGCAAGAAAGAGCGCGTTGGTCGTATGGTGCAGATGCACGCCAACCAGCGTGAAGAGATCAAAGAAGTACTGGCAGGCGACATCGCTGCTCTGATCGGCATGAAGGACGTCACCACCGGTGACACCCTGTGCAATGCCGACAAGCCGATCATCCTCGAGCGTATGGACTTCCCGGAGCCTGTGATTTCGGTAGCTGTTGAGCCGAAAACCAAGCAAGACCAGGAAAAGATGGGTATCGCACTGGGCAAACTGGCTCAAGAAGACCCGTCGTTCCGTGTCAAGACCGACGAAGAAACCGGCCAGACCATCATTTCCGGTATGGGCGAGCTTCACCTGGATATCCTCGTTGACCGCATGAAGCGCGAGTTCAACGTCGAGGCCAACATCGGTAAGCCGCAGGTTTCCTACCGCGAGCAGATCACCAAGGACAACGTCGAAATCGAAGGTAAGTTCGTTCGTCAGTCCGGTGGTCGTGGTCAGTTCGGTCACTGCTGGATTCGCTTCTCGCAGCCATCCGTGGACGCGCAAGGCAACATCACCGAAGGTCTGGAATTCACCAACGAAGTTGTAGGTGGTGTGGTTCCTAAGGAATACATCCCGGCGATCCAGAAGGGTATCGAAGAGCAGATGAAGAACGGCATCGTTGCCGGCTATCCGCTGATCGGCCTGAAGGCAACCGTGTTTGATGGTTCTTACCACGACGTCGACTCCAACGAGATGGCGTTCAAGGTAGCGGCCTCCATGGCGACCAAGCAGCTCGCAGCCAAAGGCGGCGGCAAAGTGCTTGAGCCGATCATGAAGGTAGAAGTTGTGACCCCTGAGGACTACATGGGTGACGTGATGGGTGACCTGAACCGTCGTCGTGGCCTGATCCAGGGTATGGAAGATTCGGTGTCCGGCAAGGTTGTCCGTGCTGAAGTTCCGCTCGGAGAAATGTTCGGTTATGCGACCGACGTTCGTTCCATGTCTCAGGGTCGCGCGAGCTACTCCATGGAATTCTCCAAATACGCCGAAGCTCCGTCGAATATCGTCGAAGCGCTCGTTAAAAAACAAGGCTGATTCAGCCCCTTTAGGCTAGGAGTTCACTGTCGTGGCTAAAGAAAAATTTGATCGTTCCCTCCCGCACGTCAACGTTGGCACCATCGGTCACGTTGACCACGGTAAAACCACTCTGACCGCAGCTCTGACTCGCGTCTGCTCCGAAGTTTTCGGTTCGGCCGTCGTCGAATTCGACAAGATCGACAGCGCTCCAGAAGAGAAAGCTCGCGGTATCACCATCAACACCGCACACGTTGAGTACAACTCGAACATTCGTCACTACGCTCACGTTGACTGCCCAGGTCACGCTGACTACGTGAAGAACATGATCACTGGTGCTGCCCAGATGGACGGCGCGATCCTGGTTTGCTCGGCCGCTGATGGTCCGATGCCACAAACTCGTGAGCACATCCTGCTGTCCCGTCAGGTTGGCGTTCCGTACATCGTGGTCTTCCTGAACAAGGCTGACCTGGTAGACGACGCTGAGCTGCTGGAACTGGTTGAGATGGAAGTTCGCGACCTGCTGTCCACCTACGACTTCCCAGGCGACGACACTCCGATCATCATTGGTTCGGCTCGTATGGCGCTGGAAGGCAAAGACGACAACGAAATGGGCACCACCGCTGTCAAGCGTCTGGTTGAAACTCTGGACAGCTACATCCCAGAGCCAGAGCGTGCTATCGACAAGCCGTTCCTGATGCCAATCGAAGACGTATTCTCGATCTCGGGTCGTGGTACCGTTGTTACCGGTCGTATCGAGCGTGGTATCGTCCGCGTTCAGGACGCCCTGGAAATCGTTGGTCTGCGTGACACCACCACCACCACCTGCACCGGTGTTGAGATGTTCCGCAAGCTGCTGGACGAAGGTCGTGCTGGCGAGAACTGCGGCGTTCTGCTGCGTGGTACCAAGCGTGACGACGTTGAGCGTGGTCAGGTTCTGGTCAAGCCAGGTTCGGTTAAGCCGCACACCAAGTTCACCGCAGAAGTATACGTTCTGAGCAAGGAAGAAGGCGGCCGTCATACTCCGTTCTTCAAAGGCTACCGTCCACAGTTCTACTTCCGTACTACTGACGTGACTGGTAACTGCGAGCTGCCAGAAGGCGTTGAAATGGTAATGCCAGGTGACAACATCCAGATGACTGTCACTCTGATCAAAACCATCGCAATGGAAGATGGTCTGCGCTTCGCTATCCGTGAAGGCGGTCGTACCGTCGGCGCTGGCGTCGTAGCCAAAATCATCGAGTAATTCTCGATAGGTTGAAAAAGCCCCCGCTTAGCGGGGGCTTTTTTTATTGGGTTGACACCCAATAGGGGCGTCTATAGAATCACGCCTCCTTTTAACGGGCGTAGTGCGCCCGGTGGGAATAGCAGCCTGGAGTCTGAAATCCAATGCAAAATCAGCAAATCCGTATCAGGTTGAAGGCTTTTGACCATCGCCTGATCGACCAATCCACCCAGGAAATCGTGGAAACCGCGAAACGTACTGGTGCTCAAGTGCGTGGTCCAATTCCACTGCCTACCCGTAAAGAGCGGTTCACCGTTCTGGTCTCCCCGCACGTCAACAAAGACGCGCGTGACCAGTACGAGATCCGTACTCATAAGCGCGTTCTGGACATCGTCCAGCCAACGGATAAAACCGTTGATGCACTTATGAAGCTTGATCTTGCGGCCGGCGTGGAAGTGCAGATCAGCCTCGGCTAAGACTCTGTCTTAGTCGTGTAACGCTCTGAAATGGGCGGCCATAGCGGGTGAAAGCCCCGTACACTCATGAGGTTTACAACATGACTATTGGTGTAGTCGGTCGTAAATGCGGTATGACCCGTATTTTCACCGAAGAAGGTGTCTCCATTCCGGTCACGGTCATTGAGATCGAGCCGAATCGCGTCACCCAGTTCAAAACCGAAGAAACCGATGGCTACCGTGCAGTGCAAGTCACTGTTGGTGAGCGTCGTGCTTCGCGTGTGACTGCTGCTCAAGCAGGTCACTTCGCTAAAGCGAACGTTGCCGCTGGTCGCGGTGTCTGGGAATTCCGTCTTGAAGAAGGCGATTACCAGGCTGGCGACTTGATCAATGCAGAAATCTTCGCTGCTGGCCAGATGGTAGATGTTACCGGTCAGTCGAAAGGTAAAGGCTTCGCCGGTACCATCAAGCGCTGGAACTTCCGCGGTCAAGATAACACCCACGGTAACTCCGTTTCCCACCGCGTCCCGGGCTCTATCGGCCAGTGCCAGACTCCTGGTCGTGTATTCAAGGGCAAGAAAATGTCCGGTCACATGGGCGCCGAGCGCGTGACCGTTCAGTCCCTGGAAGTAGTGCGCGTCGACGCTGAACGCAATCTGTTGCTGGTCAAGGGTGCCGTTCCTGGCGCTACTGGCGGTGATCTGGTTGTGCGTCCGGCTGCCAAGGCTCGCGGGTAAGGGGAAGCTGACATGCAACTAAATGTAAATGACGCTCAAGCGATCGAAGTTTCCGAACTGACTTTCGGTGGCGAATTCAACGAGACGCTGGTTCACCAAGCAGTCGTGGCCTACATGGCTGGCGGCCGTCAGGGTACCAAGCAGCAGAAAACCCGTTCCGACGTTGCTGGTGGCGGTAAGCGCCCATGGCGTCAGAAAGGTACTGGTCGCGCTCGTGCCGGTACTATCCGTAGCCCAATCTGGCGTGGCGGTGGTACCACTTTCGCAGCTCGTCCTCAGGATCACTCGCAGAAGCTCAACAAGAAGATGTACCGCGCAGCAATGCGTTCCATCCTCGCTGAGCTGGTGCGTACCGACCGTCTGGTCGTGGTTCAGGACTTCGCTGTTGAAGCACCGAAAACCAAAGACCTGCTGAACAAGCTGAACGGCATGGGTCTGAGCGACGTACTGATCGTTTCTGACGCTGTTGATCAGAATCTGTACCTGGCTGCTCGTAACCTGCCACACGTCGACGTACGTGACGTGCAGGGTTCCGATCCGGTCAGTCTGATCGCATACGACAAAGTGTTGATCACTGTGTCGGCCGTGAAGAAATTCGAGGAGCTGCTGGGATGAACCAGGAACGCGTATTTAAAGTCCTCCTTGGCCCGCACGTTTCCGAGAAGGCTACCGTTCTGGCTGAGAAAAAAGGCCAGTTCGTATTCAAGGTTGCTACTGATGCAACCAAGCTGGAAATCAAGAAAGCTGTCGAAGGCCTGTTCGGCGTAAAAGTCGAAAACGTGTCGACCGTAAACGTTCTGGGTAAAACCAAGCGTACCGCACGTGGTCTGGGCAAGCGCAATGACTGGAAGAAAGCGATCGTTTCGCTTCAGCCAGGCCAAGATCTCGATTTCAGCAGCAGTGCTGAGTAAGGAAGGGGTGCATCATGGCAATCGTTAAATGCAAACCGACTTCCCCTGGCCGCCGTTTCGTGGTCAAGGTGGTCAACAAGGAGCTGCACAAAGGCGCTCCTCACGCACCGCTGCTCGAGAAGAAGTCGAAGTCTGGTGGTCGTAACAACAATGGCCGCATCACTACTCGTCACGTAGGTGGTGGTCATAAGCAGCATTACCGTATGGTCGATTTTCGTCGCAACGACAAAGATGGCATCATCGCCACTGTCGAGCGTATCGAATACGATCCAAACCGTACTGCTCACATCGCACTGCTGTGCTACGCAGACGGCGAGCGCCGCTACATCATCGCCCCTAAAGGCGTGAGTGCTGGCGACCAGCTGATCGCAGGCGCACTGGCTCCAATCAAGCCAGGCAACTCCCTGCAACTGCGCAACATTCCAGTGGGTAGCACCATTCACGGCATCGAACTGAAGCCGGGCAAAGGTGCACAAATCGCTCGTTCCGCTGGTGCTTCGGCTCAGCTGATCGCTCGCGAAGGTGTCTACGTGACCGTGCGTCTGCGCTCTGGTGAGATGCGTAAAGTCCTGGCTGAATGCCGTGCGACCCTGGGTGAAGTCTCGAACTCCGAGCACAGCCTGCGTTCGCTGGGTAAAGCTGGTGCTAAACGCTGGCGTGGCGTTCGCCCAACCGTTCGTGGTGTTGCCATGAACCCGGTTGACCACCCACATGGTGGTGGTGAAGGTCGTACCTCCGGTGGTCGTCATCCGGTATCGCCATGGGGCTTCCCGACTAAGGGCGCGAAGACTCGTGGTAATAAGCGTACCGACAACATGATCGTCCGTCGTCGCAAGTAAATAGAGGGATACGACAGTGCCACGTTCTCTGAAAAAAGGTCCTTTTATCGATCTTCACCTACTGAAGAAGATCGAAGTGGCGGCGGAAAAGAACGATCGCAAACCAGTTAAGACCTGGTCGCGCCGTTCGATGATCCTGCCACAAATGGTCGGTCTGACCATCGCGGTACACAACGGTCGTCAACACGTCCCAGTTCTCGTGAACGAAGACATGGTCGGCCATAAACTGGGCGAGTTTGCCGGTACCCGCACTTATCGTGGGCACGTGGCTGACAAGAAAGCCAAGCGTTAAGGGGTAAGGAAATGGAAGTAGCCGCTAAGTTGTCGGGCGCTCGAATCTCCGCCCAGAAAGCCCGCTTGGTCGCCGACCAGATCCGCGGGAAGAAGGTGGGCGAAGCGCTCAACCTGTTGGCCTTCAGCAGCAAAAAAGCCGCTGAAATCATGAAGAAAGTCCTCGAGTCGGCCGTAGCCAACGCCGAGCATAACGAAGGCGCAGACGTTGATGACCTGAAGGTCTCCACCGTTTTCGTCAACGAAGGGCGTTCGCTGAAGCGCATCATGCCGCGTGCCAAAGGCCGCGCTGATCGCATCGTCAAGCGGTCTTGCCATATCACTGTCAAGGTTGCGGACAAGTAACGGAGTCGATCAGATGGGTCAGAAAGTACATCCCACTGGCATTCGCCTGGGAATCGTCAAGGAGCACACCTCCGTCTGGTACGCAGACGGTCGGACTTATGCGGACTATTTGCTCGCAGATCTGAATGTGCGTGAGTACCTCCAAGACAAACTAAAAAGCGCGTCCGTTAGCCGTATCGATATCCATCGTCCGGCTCAAACTGCACGCATCACCATCCACACCGCTCGTCCAGGTATCGTTATCGGGAAGAAAGGTGAAGATGTTGAGAAACTGCGTCAGGACCTGACCAAGCAAATGGGTGTGCCTGTGCACATCAATATCGAAGAGATCCGCAAGCCGGAACTCGACGGTATGCTGGTAGCTCAGAGCGTAGCTCAGCAGCTGGAGCGTCGTGTGATGTTCCGTCGCGCCATGAAGCGCGCCGTACAGAACGCCATGCGCATTGGTGCCAAAGGCATCAAGATCCAGGTGAGCGGTCGTCTCGGCGGTGCTGAAATCGCACGTACTGAATGGTATCGCGAAGGTCGTGTGCCACTGCACACCCTGCGTGCTGACATCGACTATGCCACTTACGAAGCTCACACCACTTACGGTGTGATCGGTGTGAAGGTTTGGATTTTCAAAGGCGAAGTTATTGGTGGTCGCCAAGAAGAACTGAAACCACAAGCACCAGCGCCTCGTAAAAAAGCTGCTAAGTAAGGGGTACGCCAAATGTTGCAACCAAAGCGTACAAAATTCCGCAAGCAGATGACTGGCCACAACCGTGGTCTGGCGCTGCGCGGTAGCAAAGTCAGCTTCGGCGAATTTGCTCTGAAAGCTGTTGCTCGCGGTCGTCTCACCGCTCGCCAGATCGAATCGGCACGTCGTGCCCTGACTCGTCACGTAAAACGTGGCGGTAAGATCTGGATCCGTGTGTTCCCGGACAAGCCGATCTCCAAGAAGCCTCTCGAAGTGCGGATGGGTAAAGGTAAAGGTTCCGTGGAATACTGGGTTGCCCAGATCCAGCCAGGCAAAGTCCTGTACGAGATCGAGGGTGTTTCTGAAGAGCTGGCGCGTGAGGCTTTCGCCTTGGCGGCTGCAAAGCTGCCTCTCGCCACCTCCTTTGTTAAGCGGACGGTGATGTGATGAAAGCGAATGAACTTCGTGAAAAATCAGCACAGCAGCTGAACGAGCAACTGCTCGGCTTGCTGCGCGACCAGTTCAATCTGCGTATGCAGAAAGCAACTGGCCAGTTGGGGCAGTCGCACCTGCTCTCGCAAGTTAAGCGTGACATCGCTCGCGTGAAAACTGTGCTCAACCAGCAGGCAGGTAAGTAATCATGGCTGAAGCTGAAAAAACCGTCCGTACGCTGACTGGCCGTGTCGTCAGCGACAAGATGGACAAAACCATCACCGTACTGATCGAGCGTCGCGTAAAGCACCCGATCTACGGTAAATACGTTAAGCGTTCGACTAAGCTGCACGCGCACGACGAAACCAATCAGTGCCACATCGGCGACAAGGTCTCCATCCGTGAGACTCGTCCGCTGGCCAAGACCAAAGCTTGGGCACTGGTTGAAGTTCTCGAACGCGCTGTTGAAGTCTAAGGGCTAAGGGTCGGAGAAATTTTATGATTCAGACTCAATCCATGCTCGATGTGGCCGATAACAGCGGCGCTCGTCGCGTCATGTGTATCAAGGTGCTCGGCGGTTCCCACCGCCGTTACGCCGGTATCGGTGACATCATCAAGGTAACCGTCAAGGAAGCAATTCCTCGCGGTAAAGTGAAGAAAGGCCAAGTGATGACTGCTGTTGTAGTCCGCACTCGCCACGGTGTCCGTCGTGCTGACGGCTCCATCATCCGCTTTGATGGCAATGCTGCTGTTCTGCTGAACAACAAGCAAGAGCCGATCGGCACCCGTATCTTTGGGCCAGTGACCCGTGAACTTCGTACTGAGAAGTTCATGAAGATCGTCTCGCTCGCCCCAGAAGTGCTGTAAGGAGATCCGACATGCAAAAGATTCGTCGTGACGACGAGATCATCGTGATCGCCGGCAAAGACAAAGGTAAGCGCGGTAAGGTGCTCAAGGTTCTCGCTGACGACCGTCTGGTCGTTGGTGGGATCAACCTGGTGAAGCGTCATACCAAGCCTAACCCGATGTCGGGCGTACAAGGCGGTATCGTCGAGAAAGAAGCGCCACTGCACGCTTCCAACGTCGCCATTTTCAACGGCGAAACCAACAAGGCTGACCGCGTTGGTTTCAAAGTAGAAGAAGGCAAGAAAATTCGTGTCTTCAAGTCGACCCAAAAAGCGGTTGATGCTTGAACACTGCTAGGTAGAAGACCATGGCACGACTGAAAGAGATTTACCGGAAGGAAATTGCTCCGAAGCTTAAGGAAGAACTTAAGCTGGCGAACGTGATGGAAGTTCCGCGCGTTACCAAGATCACCCTGAACATGGGTCTGGGCGAAGCTGTCGGCGACAAAAAAGTCATCGAGCACGCTGTTGCTGACCTGGAGAAGATCACCGGTCAGAAAGCCGTTGTGACTTTCGCTCGGAAATCCATCGCGGGCTTCAAAGTCCGTGAGGGCTGGCCGATCGGCGTTAAAGTTACTCTGCGCCGTGATCGTATGTACGAATTCCTGGACCGCCTGCTGGCGATCTCCCTGCCTCGGGTTCGCGACTTCCGCGGCCTGAATGCCAAGTCCTTCGATGGTCGTGGCAACTACAGCATGGGCGTGAAAGAGCAGATCATCTTCCCGGAAATCGACTACGACAAGATCGATGCTCTGCGCGGTCTGGACATTACCCTGACCACCACTGCCAAGAACGATGACGAAGGCCGCGCTCTGCTGCGTGCTTTCAAATTCCCGTTCCGCAACTGATTGGAGTAGGAAAATGGCCAAGAAGAGCATGAAAAACCGTGAGCTGAAGCGTCAGCTCACTGTTGCCAAGTACGCCAAGAAGCGTGCCGAGCTGAAAGCGACCATCGTTAATCTGGAAGCAACTCCAGAAGAGCGTTTCGCAGCTGTTGTAGCTCTGCAGAAGCAGCCACGTGACGCCAGCGCTTCGCGCCTGCGTAACCGCTGCCGCATCACCGGTCGTCCACACGGCGTTTACCGCAAGTTCGGCCTCGGCCGTAACAAGCTGCGTGAAGCAGCAATGCGCGGTGACGTTCCAGGTCTGGTTAAAGCCAGCTGGTAAGACGTACCGGCAGCGTCCAGGTGGCGGGGGAGCGATCTTCCGACCACCGGTGACATTGCAACGAAACAAGCCCCTTATGGGGCTTGTTTCGTTTCTGGGATCTGTCTAGAATGACCGGCTCTCCTGAGCCCGGGTTTTTTCACCTGGCTCGCTTTGGAGACTGTAGTAGCCGAAAGGCTAATTTTTCTTGTATCAGGAGCGTCTAGCCCATGAGTATGCAGGACCCGTTAGCGGACATGCTAACTCGCATCCGTAATGCCCAGATGGCTGAAAAGTCCGTCGTAAGCATGCCTTCGTCGACTTTGAAGGTTGCGGTTGCCAAAGTTCTGAAAGACGAAGGTTACATCGCTGGCTACCAAGTCAGCAGCGAAGTAAAACCATCGCTTTCCATCGAGCTTAAATACTTCGAAGGCCGTCCGGTCATCGAAGAAGTCAAGCGCGTAAGTCGTCCAGGCCTGCGTCAGTACAAGTCCGTCGAAGAGCTGCCGAAAGTACGTGGCGGTCTGGGCGTGTCTATCGTCTCCACCAACAAAGGTGTGATGACTGATCGTGCTGCGCGCGCTGCCGGTGTCGGCGGCGAAGTTCTCTGCACAGTGTTCTAAGGGGGGATAAGCATGTCTCGCGTCGCTAAGAACCCCGTTAAGCTGCCAGCTGGCGTCGAAGTTAAGTTCGTCGGCCAACAGCTTTCGGTGAAGGGTGCCAAGGGCACTCTCGAACTGAACGTTCACTCGTCCGTAGAAGTCGTTGAAGAAGCTGGTGAGCTGCGTTTTGCTGCTCGCAATGGCGATCAACAAACTCGCGCTATGGCCGGTACTACCCGTGCCCTGGTTAACAACATGGTCCAAGGCGTAAGCCAAGGCTTCGAGCGTAAGCTCCAGCTGGTCGGTGTTGGTTACAAAGCTCAGGCTAAAGGCACTGTGCTGAACCTGGCGCTGGGCTTCTCGCATCCAGTGGATTACGAATTGCCTGAGGGCATCACCGCTGAGACCCCAAGCCAGACCGATATCCTGATCAAGGGTATCGATAAGCAGCTGGTAGGTCAGGTGGCCGCTGAAATCCGCGACTTCCGTCCACCAGAGCCGTACAAAGGCAAGGGTGTGCGTTACGCGGACGAAGTCGTCCGTCGTAAAGAAGCCAAGAAGAAGTAGGGCCTAGCAAATGACCGACAAAAAAGTTACTCGACTGCGTCGCGCTCGCAAAGCACGCCTGAAAATGCACGAACTCGAAGTCGTGCGTCTCTGCGTGTATCGCTCCTCGCAGCACATCTATGCCCAGGTCCTTTCGGCCGACGGCAGCAAAGTCCTGGCCAGCGCCTCGACTTTGGACAAAGAACTGCGTGATGGCGCCACTGGCAACATCGACGCGGCAACTAAGGTTGGCAAGCTGGTAGCTGAGCGCGCGAAAGCCGCCGGTGTATCTCAAGTTGCCTTTGACCGTTCCGGTTTCAAGTACCACGGCCGCGTTAAGGCGCTGGCTGAAGGTGCTCGTGAAGGCGGGCTGGAGTTCTAAGTTATGGCAAATAACGATCAAAAGCGCGACGAAGGCTACATCGAGAAGCTGGTTCAAGTTAACCGCGTTGCCAAGACCGTAAAAGGCGGCCGTATCTTCACCTTCACCGCGCTGACCGTGGTGGGTGATGGCAAGGGTCGCGTTGGTTTCGGCCGTGGCAAATCGCGTGAAGTACCAGCTGCGATCCAGAAAGCTATGGAAGCTGCTCGTCGCAACATGATTCAGGTTGACCTGAACGGCACCACTCTGCAGTACGCTACCAAGTCCGCCCATGGCGCGTCGAAGGTGTACATGCAGCCTGCCTCCGAAGGTACCGGTATCATCGCTGGCGGCGCAATGCGTGCTGTCCTGGAAGTTGCTGGTGTTCAGAACGTCCTGGCCAAATGCTACGGCTCGACTAACCCTGTAAACGTGGTTCACGCCACTTTCAAGGGTCTGAAGGCTATGCAGTCTCCTGAATCCATTGCTGCCAAGCGCGGCAAGAGCGTCGAGGAGATCCGCTGATCATGGCTACCGTTAAAGTAACGCTGATCAAAAGCACCGCCGGCCGTCTCCCTAACCACAAACTGTGCGTTAAGGGTCTGGGTCTGCGCCGCATCGGTCACACTGTAGAAGTCCTGGATACTCCCGAGAACCGCGGGATGATCAACAAGGCTTACTACATGCTGCGCGTCGAGGGTTAATCGATGAAACTCAATGATCTGAGTCCAGCGCCGGGTTCCCGTCGCGAGAAGCATCGTCCGGGTCGTGGTATCGGTAGTGGTTTGGGTAAGACTGGTGGCCGTGGTCACAAAGGTCAAACCTCCCGCTCCGGTGGCACCATCGCTCCAGGCTTTGAAGGCGGCCAACAGCCGCTGCACCGTCGTCTGCCGAAGTTCGGCTTCGTTTCGCTGAAAGCCATGGACCGCGCCGAAGTGCGTCTGTCCGAGCTGGCCAAAGTGGAAGGCGACGTTGTCACCGTGCAATCCTTGAAGGATGCCAACGTGGTTAACCAGAACGTTCAGCGTGTGAAAATCATGCTGTCGGGCGAAGTTACTCGCGCAGTCACCATCAAGGGTATCGCAGCCACCAAAGGTGCGCGTGCGGCTATCGAAGCAGCTGGCGGCAAGTTCGAGGAATAAATGGCTAAGCAAGGTGCTCTCTCTTCGCTCGGCAAAGGCGGGATGTCTGAACTTTGGGCTCGTCTGCGTTTTCTGTTCCTGGCGATCATCGTCTATCGGATAGGCGCACACATCCCAGTTCCAGGTATCAACCCGGACCGGCTGGCGGAACTGTTTCGACAGAATGAGGGGACCATTCTTAGCTTGTTCAACATGTTTTCCGGCGGCGCGCTGGAGCGGATGAGCATCTTTGCACTGGGGATCATGCCGTACATTTCGGCATCGATCATCATGCAACTGATGACCGCCGTCAGCCCGCAGCTGGAGCAGTTGAAGAAGGAAGGTGAAGCTGGCCGTCGTAAGATCAGCCAGTACACCCGCTACGGCACCGTAGTCCTGGCGCTGGTCCAGGCCATTGGCATGTCCATTGGTCTGGCCGGTCAGGGCGTGGCGTTTTCTGCTGACTTTGGCTTCCATTTCGTTGCGGTGTCCACGTTTGTGGCTGGCGCAATGTTCATGATGTGGCTGGGTGAGCAGATCACTGAACGCGGTGTAGGCAACGGTATCTCGATGTTGATCTTCGCAGGTATCGTCGCCGGTCTTCCGAGAGCAATCGGGCAGTCTTTCGAGTCTGCACGTACGGGCGATATCAACATCTTCGCTCTGGTTGCTATCGGTTTGCTGGCAGTAGCGATTATCGGTTTTGTGGTGTTCATTGAGCGTGGTCAGCGTCGTATCGCCGTTCACTACGCCAAGCGTCAGCAGGGCCGTAAGGTTTTTGCTGCGCAGACCAGCCACTTGCCGCTGAAAGTGAATATGGCGGGCGTTATTCCTGCCATTTTCGCGAGCAGCATCTTGCTGTTCCCGGCTTCGCTGGGTGCCTGGTTCGGTCAGTCCGAAGGTATGGGCTGGTTGCAGGACATCTCGCAGTCGATCGCTCCTGGTCAGCCGTTGAATATTCTGCTGTTTAGTGCAGGGATTATTTTCTTCTGCTTCTTCTATACGGCGTTGATGTTCAATCCGAAAGACGTAGCGGAGAACCTGAAGAAGTCCGGTGCCTTTATTCCGGGTATCCGTCCTGGTGAACAATCGGCGCGCTACATTGATGGCGTTCTGACTCGTTTGACCATGTTCGGTGCTCTTTATATGACGGCCGTCTGTCTGCTTCCCCAGTTCCTGGTGGTTGCGGCAAACGTTCCGTTCTACCTTGGCGGGACCTCGTTGCTGATTGTGGTAGTGGTTGTGATGGACTTCATGTCCCAAGTACAATCGCACCTCGTTTCGCACCAGTACGAATCCCTGATGAAGAAAGCCAACCTGAAAGGCTACGGCGGCAGCGGTTTGCTGCGCTGAGAGACCCTTAAGGTTCGAGGAGTTGGTGATGAAAGTTCGTGCATCGGTGAAAAAGCTGTGCCGTAACTGCAAAATTATTCGCCGCGAAGGTGTCGTTCGAGTAATTTGCAGCGCGGAACCACGTCACAAGCAGCGCCAAGGCTGAGTGTGATCTGCGCTACAAACCCAGCAGCTAGTGCGCTGCTGGGTTGATTAATTGTTTCTACAGCGATATTATCTCGCGCCCTATTTCTTGGCTTCCGGGGCGTAGGTAGCTGTCAATTGGAGTCCCACTGAATGGCCCGTATTGCAGGCGTCAACATTCCAGATAACAAGCACACTGTTATCTCGCTGACCTACATCTATGGTGTTGGTCGCACTACTGCACAGAAAATCTGTGTAGACACTGGGGTTAACCCAGCCGCAAAGATCAAGGATCTGAGCGACGAGCAGGTTGAATCGCTGCGTACTGAAGTTGCGAAGTACATCACCGAAGGTGATCTGCGTCGTGACATCAACATGAAAATCAAGCGGTTGATGGACCTGGGTTGCTACCGCGGCCTGCGTCATCGTCGGGGTCTGCCAGTACGCGGTCAGCGTACCAAGACCAACGCGCGTACCCGTAAGGGCCCGCGTAAGCCGATCCGCAAGTAATCGCACCAGCGAATCGACAGGAATTTAGAAATGGCAAAACCTGCTGCTCGTCCTCGTAAAAAAGTCAAAAAGACAGTGGTTGATGGCATCGCCCACATTCACGCGTCTTTTAACAACACCATCGTGACCATCACCGATCGTCAAGGTAACGCTCTGTCCTGGGCTACCTCCGGCGGTTCGGGTTTCCGCGGTTCTCGCAAGTCCACCCCGTTCGCTGCTCAAGTAGCTGCTGAGCGTGCTGGTCAAGCTGCGCTGGAATATGGTCTGAAGAACCTCGACGTTAACGTCAAGGGTCCAGGTCCAGGTCGTGAGTCCGCTGTTCGTGCTTTGAACGGTTGTGGCTATAAGATCGCCAGCATCACCGACGTGACGCCAATCCCGCATAACGGGTGCCGTCCGCCGAAGAAGCGCCGCGTGTAATCAGGAGACAGATAAATGGCACGTTACATTGGTCCAAAATGCAAACTGTCTCGTCGTGAAGGCACCGATCTGTTCCTGAAGAGCGGCGTTCGCGCTCTGGAATCGAAGTGCAACATCGAAGCAGCCCCAGGTATCCACGGCCAGCGCCGTGGCCGTCAGTCCGACTACGGCACCCAGCTGCGTGAGAAACAAAAAGTACGTCGCATCTATGGCGTTCTCGAGCGTCAGTTCAGCGGTTACTACAAGGAAGCAGCCTCCAAGAAGGGTGCAACCGGCGAGAACCTGCTGCAGCTGCTCGAGTGCCGTCTGGATAACGTCGTTTATCGTATGGGCTTTGGCGCTACTCGTGCCGAATCCCGTCAGCTGGTTTCGCACAAAGCGATCAGCGTTAACGGCAAGACTGTAAACATTCCGTCCTACCAAGTTCGTCCGGGTGACGTGGTCGCGGTTCGCGAGAAGTCGCTGAACCAGCTGCGCATTGTTCAAGCCCTTGAACTTTGCGCCCAGCGTGGCCGCGTTGAGTGGGTAGATGTGGATGCTGCCAAGAAGTCGGGCGTTTTCAAGAACGTTCCAGCTCGCAGTGATCTCTCCGCCGACATCAACGAAAGCCTGATTGTCGAGCTCTACTCCAAGTAAGGGCTAGAAAATAGGTGCATCCATGCAGATTTCGGTAAATGAGTTCCTGACGCCCCGCCATATTGATGTGCAGGTCGTCAGTCCAACCCGCGCTAAAATCACGCTCGAGCCTCTCGAGCGTGGCTTTGGCCATACCCTGGGCAACGCGCTGCGACGCATCCTGTTGTCCTCAATGCCCGGCTGTGCAGTAGTCGAGGCCGAGATTGACGGTGTGCTCCATGAGTACTCGGCAATCGAAGGTGTACAGGAAGACGTCATTGAAATCCTGTTGAACCTGAAAGGCCTGGCTATCAAACTGCACGGTCGTGACGAAGTTACGCTGACCTTGTCGAAAAAGGGTTCGGGGGTGGTTACCGCTGCCGATATTCAGCTGGATCATGATGTCGAGATCGTTAATCCCGATCACGTAATCGCTAACCTGGCGTCTAACGGCGCCCTGAACATGAAGCTCACCGTAGCTCGTGGTCGTGGTTATGAGCCGGCCGATTCGCGTCAGAGCGATGAAGACGAAAGCCGCAGCATTGGTCGCTTGCAGCTTGACTCTTCGTTCAGCCCGGTTCGCCGTATCGCATACGTGGTGGAAAACGCCCGTGTCGAGCAGCGTACTAACCTGGACAAGCTGGTTATTGATCTGGAAACCAACGGTACTCTGGATCCTGAAGAGGCTATCCGTCGTGCTGCAACCATTCTGCAACAGCAGTTGGCTGCGTTCGTCGACCTCAAAGGTGACAGTGAACCAGTGGTAGTCGAACAGGAAGACGAGATCGATCCGATCCTGCTTCGTCCGGTTGACGATCTGGAATTGACCGTGCGTTCGGCCAACTGCCTTAAGGCGGAGAACATTTACTACATCGGCGATCTGATTCAGCGCACCGAAGTAGAACTGTTGAAGACTCCGAACCTGGGCAAGAAGTCCCTGACTGAAATCAAGGACGTTCTGGCCTCCCGTGGTCTGTCCCTCGGCATGCGCCTCGACAACTGGCCGCCTGCAAGTCTTAAGAAAGACGACAAGGCGACTGCCTGATCGTCGTAATCACCGAACGTAGTGTTTGGTAAGGAATGAATCATGCGTCATCGTAAAAGTGGACGTCACCTGAGCCGTACCAGCTCTCACCGCAAGGCCATGTTTCAGAACATGGCGGTGTCGCTGTTCGAGCACGAGCTGATCAAAACTACCCTGCCGAAAGCCAAGGAACTGCGCCGCGTTGCCGAGCCGCTGATCACCCTGGCCAAGGAAGACAGCGTAGCTAACCGTCGTCTGGCTTTCGACCGTACTCGCTCGAAAGAAATCGTCGGTAAGCTGTTCAACGATCTGGGCAAGCGCTATGCCACCCGTCAGGGCGGCTACCTGCGTATCCTCAAGTGCGGCTTCCGCGCTGGCGATAACGCACCAATGGCGTACGTCGAGCTGGTTGATCGTCCTGTCGGTGGCTCGGTAGAAGCTGCTGAGTAAGGCGACAGTCTGAAACAAGAAACCGGGCCTCGTGCCCGGTTTTTTGTGTGTTCATGCATTGAAGCAATCTATTGATCTGAGTCAGGCAATGAATTTGTTGTTGTCATAGTTCTGGTCGATACTCACTCCAAGCCGATTAGCCGGCAGTTTGAGACCGATAGGGAGATAGCGCATGAGCCAGACCAAAATACTGACCACCGCCAGCGGTGCACCGGTAGCAGACAACCAGAACTCACGCTCTGCTGGGCCGCGGGGGCCGTTGTTGCTGGATGACTTTCACCTGATTGAGAAACTCGCTCACTTCAATCGCGAGAACATTCCTGAGCGTCGCGTGCATGCCAAGGGCTCGGGAGCCTACGGTACTTTCACTGTATCCAGGGACATCTCCCAGTACAGTTGTGCCAAGCTGTTCAATGCCATTGGCAAGCGGACCGAGACCTTCCTGCGCTTTTCAACTGTCGGCGGCGAGCGAGGCTCGGCGGACACCGAACGCGACCCGCGTGGTTTCGCCCTGAAGTTCTACACCGAAGAGGGCAATTGGGACATCGTTGGCAATAACACGCCAGTCTTCTTCATTCGAGATCCATTGAAGTTTCCTGACTTTATCCACACTCAAAAGCGTCTGCCGCAAAGCAACCTGAAGAGCGCGCAAGCGATGTGGGACTTCTGGTCGCATTCGCCTGAAGCACTGCACCAAGTCACCATCCTCTTTTCAGACCGCGGTATTCCTGATGGTTACCGTCATATGCACGGTTTTGGCAGCCACACCTACAGCCTGATCAACGCCCAAGGCCAGCGTACGTGGGTGAAGTGGCACTTCAAGACCAAGCAAGGCATCAAAAACTTGGCGCCCGCCGATGCAGCGCGCCTGGCAGGTACCGATCCGGACTACGCCCAGCGTGATCTGTTCGAAGCCATCGAGCGTGGTGACTTCCCTAAGTGGGCGGTGTGCATTCAGGTGATGAGCGAAGAAGAAGCGGCAAGCCGCGACGAGAACCCTTTTGACGTGACCAAGACCTGGTCGCAGAAAGAATACCCATTGATCGAAATTGGTGAGCTGGAGCTCAACCGCAATCCACTCAATTATTTCGCCGAAGTCGAGCAAGCTGCGTTTGGCCCGAGCAACATGGTTCCAGGTGTTGGTCTGTCGCCTGATCGTATGCTCCAGGGACGCGTATTCGCGTACGCAGATGCTCATCGGTATCGGGTGGGAACCAACCACCAGCAATTGCCGGTAAACGCACCACGCAGCCCGGTAAACACGTACCAGCGTGATGGTGCCATGGCCTTTGGGAGCAATGGTGGAGCGGCGCCGAACTACGAACCTAACAGCTACAGCAGTGCGCCAAAGCAGGCGCCGGAATTTGCCGAGCCGGCATTGGCCCTCAATGGTGTGGCTGATCGTTATGATCACCGCGAAGACACTGACTACTACAGTCACGCCGGCGCGTTGTTCCGCTTGATGAACGCCGACCAGAAGGCGCTGCTCATCAGCAACATCGCCGGTGCTATGGCGGGTGTATCTGAAGAGGTGGTACAGCGGCAACTGCAGCACTTTTTTAAGGCCGATCAGGCCTATGGAGAAGGCATCGCCAAGGCTTTGGGCATAAATCTCGCCTAAGTCGAAGTGATAAGAAGAACCGCCCTCATTTGGGCGGTTTTTCAATGAATATCACTACTGTTTACCGGTTTTTTTGCACTTTTTTGCCTGATTTCAAGTGACCTGTCGACGATCCTGGTTCAAACTATGACTTTCACACAGGGAGAGGCAAGGCGATGCAAGGTCACCCGGACGTAATCGATTATCTCAACACGTTGCTGACGGGCGAACTGGCGGCGCGTGATCAGTACTTCATTCACTCGCGGATGTACGAAGACTGGGGCTTGAGCAAGCTCTACGAGCGTATCAACCACGAGATGGAGGAAGAGACCCAACACGCTGATGCCCTGATGCGTCGTATCCTCATGCTCGAAGGTACTCCACGCATGCGTCCGGAAGATTTGGACGTGGGTACGACTGTCCCGGAAATGATTGCTGCCGATCTGCGACTTGAGTACAAAGTCCGTGCTGCGCTGTGCAAAGGCATCGAGCTGTGCGAGCTGCACAAAGATTACATCAGCCGCGACATTCTCCGCGTGCAACTGGCCGACACCGAGGAAGATCACACCTACTGGCTGGAGAAGCAGCAGGGCCTGATCAAGTCGATCGGTCTGGAGAACTACCTGCAATCGCAGATGTAATTTTCCCGTGTAAAAAAGAGCCCCGCCAGTGCGGGGCTTTTTGCATCTGCAGAGTCGGCGAAACCCGTTGGGTTCGCCGTTCTAGCCGAAAGGTTTCAGGCGCGGTCACGCTCCAGTAGTGGCTTGAGGTAGTGTCCGGTGTGGGACTGTTTCATCCCGGCCACTTCTTCAGGCGTACCGAAGGCGATGATCTGGCCGCCTTTGGAGCCTCCCTCGGGGCCCAGGTCGACGATCCAGTCGGCGGTCTTGATCACGTCCAGGTTGTGCTCGATCACCACCACAGTGTTGCCGTGGTCGCGCAGGCGGTGCAGGACGTCAAGCAACTGCTGGATATCGGCGAAATGCAGGCCCGTGGTCGGCTCATCGAGGATATACAGAGTTTTGCCGGTATCGCGCTTGGATAGCTCACGGGAAAGCTTTACCCGCTGCGCTTCGCCGCCGGAGAGCGTCGTTGCCGATTGCCCCAGCTTGATATAAGACAGACCGACATCCATCAAGGTCTGTAGTTTGCGCGCCAGGGCCGGCACCGCGTCGAAGAACTCGCGGGCTTCCTCGATGGTCATTTCCAGCACTTCGTGGATGTTCTTGCCCTTGTACTTGATCTCCAGGGTTTCGCGGTTGTAGCGCTTACTCTTGCACACGTCGCAGGGTACGTAGATATCCGGCAAGAAGTGCATTTCAACCTTGATCAGCCCGTCGCCCTGGCAGGCCTCGCAGCGTCCACCTTTGACGTTGAACGAGAAGCGGCCAGGGCCATAGCCACGGGAACGGGACTCTGGCACCCCAGAGAACAGTTCGCGGATGGGGGTGAACAGACCTGTGTAGGTTGCTGGGTTCGAGCGCGGAGTGCGACCGATCGGGCTTTGATCGATATCCACCACCTTGTCCAGGTGCTGCAAGCCATCACAACTGTCGTGTGGCGCCGCCTCCAGGGTGCTGGCGCCGTTGAGAGCGGTGGCACTGAGGGGGAACAAAGTGTTGTTGATCAGGGTCGACTTGCCCGATCCGGATACCCCGGTCACGCAGGTCAGCAGGCCGATCGGGATCTCCAGGTCGACATTCTGCAGATTGTTGCCGCGTGCGCCTTTGAGTTTGAGCGAAAGCTTCTTGTTGCGCGGAGTACGTTTGGCCGGTACGGCGATCTTCACGCGCCCCGACAGGTACTTGCCCGTCAGTGAGTCCGGATGGGCCATGACCTCGGCGGGAGTACCCTCCGCGACAATCTGGCCGCCATGCACGCCAGCACCGGGGCCGATGTCCACCACGTAGTCGGCAAGGCGAATAGCATCTTCGTCGTGCTCGACGACGATGACTGTGTTGCCGATATCGCGCAGGTGATTGAGGGTCGCCAGCAAGCGGTCATTGTCACGCTGATGCAGGCCGATAGACGGCTCATCGAGAATATACATCACCCCTACCAGGCCGGCACCGATCTGGCTGGCCAGGCGGATACGCTGGGCTTCGCCACCCGACAACGTGTCGGCGCTGCGGTCCAGGGTCAGGTAGTCGAGGCCGACATTGACCAGAAACTGCAGGCGTTCGCAAATTTCCTTGAGAATCTTGTCGGCGATTTCGCCACGGCGGCCCGTCAGCTTGAGACCACCAAAGTAAGTGCTGGCATCACCAATTGGCAGGTTGGTTACGGCAGGCAGCGTTTTCTCGCCGACCCACACATGACGTGCTTCACGGCGCAAGCGCGTGCCGCGACAGTCCGGGCATGGTTGGGTGCTGAGAAATTTGGCCAGCTCTTCGCGTACGGTTGCCGATTCGGTCTCGCGATAGCGACGCTCCAGATTCGGCACAATGCCTTCGAACGGGTGCGAGCGTTTAACGATGTCGCCCCGATCGTTCAGGTACTTGAAGTCGACGTTTTGCTTGCCGCTGCCGTGCAGAATGACTTTCTGTTGGTCGGCAGGCAGCTCGCCGAAGGGCACTTCGAGGCTGAAGTCGTAATGCGTGGCCAACGAGCCGAGCATCTGGAAGTAATAGACGTTGCGCCGGTCCCAGCCGCGAATTGCCCCTTCGGCGAGGGTCAGTTCGCTATTGACCAAGCGTTTTATGTCGAAGAACTGTTTAACGCCCAGCCCGTCACACGTCGGACATGCGCCGGCTGGATTGTTGAAAGAAAACAGCTTGGGTTCCAGCTCGCTGATGGCGTGGCCGCAGATCGGGCAAGCAAAGCGAGCCGAGAAAATCATCTCTTCGAATGGCTCGTCGTCCATCGAAGCAACCAGAGCGATGCCATCGGCCAGTTTCAGCGCGGTCTCGAAGGATTCGGCCAGGCGCTGCTGAAGATCGTCGCGAACCTTGAAGCGATCGACCACGACTTCGATGGTGTGCTTTTTCTGTTTATCCAGCTTCGGCAGTTCATCGAGCTCGAACAATTTGCCATTGACCCGGGCGCGCACGAAGCCCTGGGCGCGTAGCTCTTCGAAGACAGCCAGGTGCTCGCCTTTACGCTCACGAATCACCGGGGCCAGCAGCATCAGCTTGCTGCCCTCGGGCTGCGCCAGCACCAGGTCGACCATCTGACTGACCGTTTGTGCTTCCAGGGGAATATCGTGGTCCGGGCAGCGCGGCGTACCTACGCGGGCGTAGAGCAAACGCAGGTAATCGTAGATTTCGGTAATGGTGCCGACGGTCGACCGCGGGTTGTGCGAGGTTGATTTCTGCTCGATGGAGATGGCCGGAGACAGGCCTTCGATAGTGTCTACATCAGGCTTTTCCATCATCGACAGGAACTGACGTGCATACGCCGACAACGATTCGACGTAGCGGCGCTGGCCTTCGGCGTAAAGAGTATCGAACGCTAGCGAAGACTTGCCGGAACCGGACAGGCCGGTGATAACGATCAGCTTGTCCCGGGGCAGGGTCAGGTCGATGTTTTTCAGGTTGTGGGTCCGTGCCCCACGAATCAGGATCTTGTCCACTGCGGCCTCGCTTGGCGGGCGTAACATAAACGGTTGAGTATACGGCTCCATGCCATTACGCGGCAAAGCGTCACGTATATGCCGTTAAGCGATGGGACTGGTAGAATCGCCGCCGGTTCACACGAGGTTTATCCATGCACGATCCCCACAGCGAACGCATGAGTGCTAGCGAAACCCGCGCCGCAGGCGGCCTGGCTCTGGTGTTCGCCTTCCGTATGCTTGGCATGTTCATGGTTCTGCCGGTACTGGCGACCTATGGCATGGACCTGGCGGGCGCCACACCGGCGCTGATCGGTCTGGCCATTGGTGCCTATGGCCTGACCCAGGCTTTTCTGCAAATACCGTTCGGGATCATCTCCGATCGCATTGGTCGTCGTCCGGTGATTTACCTGGGCTTGGTGATCTTTGCCCTGGGCAGCGTGCTCGCAGCGCAGGCTGATTCGATCTGGGGCGTGATTGCTGGCCGTATCCTGCAAGGTGCCGGAGCGATTTCCGCGGCGGTGATGGCGCTGTTGTCAGACCTGACCCGTGAGCAGCATCGCACCAAGGCCATGGCCATGATTGGCATGAGCATTGGTTTGTCGTTCGCCGTGGCCATGGTCGTTGGCCCGTTGCTGACGCGTGCTTTTGGTTTGTCCGGGCTTTTCCTCGCCACTGCGGTCATGGCGGTAATCGGTATCGCTCTGATTGCTTTCCTCGTGCCGGCGTCCCACGGTGCTTTGCAGCATCGTGAGTCAGGCGTCGCCAAGCAGGCCCTGGGCCCGACCTTGCGTCACCCGGACCTGTTGCGCCTCGATGTGGGTATTTTCGTCCTGCATGCAATCCTCATGGCCAGCTTCGTTGCTTTGCCGCTGGCTTTCGTCGAGCGTGGCGGGTTGCCGAAGGAAGAGCACTGGTGGGTGTATCTCACTGCTTTGCTGATCTCATTTTTTGCAATGATCCCGTTCATCATCTACGGCGAAAAAAAGCGCAAGATGAAACGTGTCCTGCTTGGCGCGGTCGGTGTTTTGGTGCTTACCGAGCTGTACTTCTGGCTGTCAGCAGACAACTTGCGCGAACTGGTGATCGGCACCGTGATATTCTTTACTGCCTTCAACCTGCTGGAGGCATCCTTGCCTTCGCTGGTGAGCAAGGTATCGCCCGCCGGCGGCAAGGGCACGGCAATGGGGGTTTATTCCACCAGCCAATTCCTTGGTGCCGCGTTGGGAGGAATTCTCGGTGGCTGGTTGTTCCAGCACGGTGGCTTGAGTACGGTGTTCCTGGGCTGCGCAGTCTTGTGTGCAGTGTGGTGGATCGTAGCGCTGAGCATGCGTGAGCCGCCGTACGTGACCAGCCTGCGCATGCCGTTGTCGGCCGAGGCGGTCCGCGAGGCGGGACTGACCGAAAGGCTGTTGGCCGTACCGGGTGTGACCGACGCAGTGGTGGTGGTCGATGAAGCCGCCATCTATATCAAACTTGATACACAAATTTTGGATCGCACGACCCTGGAGCGTTTGGTAAACCCGACCTCCGCAGCGTGCGAAGCCTAGGAGAACGTTATGGCCCGTGGGGTTAACAAAGTCATTCTGGTCGGTACTTGCGGTCAGGATCCAGAAGTCCGCTACCTGCCCAACGGTAATGCCGTGACCAACCTGAGCCTGGCGACCAGTGAGCAGTGGACCGACAAGCAGACCGGTCAGAAGGTAGAGAAAACCGAATGGCACCGCGTGTCGATGTTCGGCAAGGTCGCGGAAATCGCCGGCGAGTACCTGCGCAAAGGTTCGCAGGTCTACATCGAAGGCAAGCTGCAGACCCGCGAGTGGGAAAAAGACGGCATCAAGCGCTACACCACTGAAATCGTTGTCGACATGCAGGGCACCATGCAACTGCTGGGCGGTCGCCCACAGAATCAGGACGGTGGCAACCAGTACAACCAGGGTGGCAATCAAGGCGGCAACCAGGGCGGTAACTACAACCAGGCGCCACGCCAGCAGGCTCAGCGCCCTCAGCAGTCGGCTCCCCAGCAGCGTCCAGCGCCGCAACAGGCCGCGCCGCAGCCCGCTCCGGACTTCGACAGCTTTGATGACGATATTCCGTTCTGATTCGTAGCGCAGAACGCTGTATCTTCAAAACGCCCGACGCAATGCGCCGGGCGTTTTTTTATGCCTGATCAGATATGGCTATGTGCCGGTAGTCCGCTTTCATCGTACATCCTGAAATCTTGACTACAGTATCAACTGGTGACTGCTGCAAAAGTCGCCACCGTGATCGTTCAAGAGGCGCCGGCAACGTCCCGCGCGTCCACCACCTGATCAGGAGCGCACGATGGATCTCAACCGTCGGCAGTTCTTCAAGGTCGCCGCGATTGGCCTTGGAGGCTCGAGCTTGGCTGCGTTGGGCATGGCCCCGACACCGGCTTTCGCCGAGCAGGTGCGTCACTTCAAACTGGCGCATACCAAAGAAGCCCGTAACACCTGTCCCTATTGTTCAGTCGGCTGTGGTTTGATCATGTACAGCCAGGGGGACGCGGCCAAGAACGTGGCCCAGAACATCATCCACATCGAAGGCGACGCTGATCATCCGGTGAATCGCGGCACGTTGTGCCCGAAAGGTGCCGGCCTGCTGGACTTTATCCACAGCCCCAATCGCCTGCAGTATCCACAAGTGCGCAAGCCGGGCAGCCAGGAATGGACCCGGGTGTCGTGGGATGAGGCGCTGGATCGCATCGCTGACCTGATGAAAACAGATCGTGATGCCAACTTCATTGAGAAGAACGCCCAAGGCCAGACCGTCAACCGCTGGTTGAGCGTAGGCTTTTTGGCCGCGTCGGCGTCGTCCAACGAAGCGGGCTACATGACCCACAAAGTTATTCGCAGTCTTGGCATGCTGGGGTTCGATAACCAGGCACGTGTCTGACATGGCCCGACGGTGGCAAGTCTTGCCCCGACGTACGGCCGTGGAGCCATGACCAACCACTGGACTGATATCGCCAACGCGAATCTGGTTCTGGTGATGGGTGGCAACGCTGCAGAAGCCCATCCATGTGGCTTCAAATGGGTAACCGAGGCCAAGGCCCATAACAAGGCACGGCTGATTGTGGTCGACCCGCGTTTTACCCGAACCGCTTCGGTAGCGGACTATTACGCGCCTATCCGTACCGGTACCGATATTGCCTTCATGGGCGGGCTGATCAATTACCTGCTGACAGAGGACAAGATTCAGCACGAGTACGTGCGTAACTACACCGACGTGTCGTTTATCGTCAAAGCCGGCTATGGCTTTGAAGATGGCCTGTTCAGTGGCTATGACGCGGACAAGCGCAGCTACACCGACAAGTCCGGTTGGGGCTATGAGCTGGGTGAGGATGGTTTTGCCAAGGTTGACCCGACCCTGCAGGACCCGCGCTGCGTGTTCCAGTTGATGAAGCAGCATTACAGCCGCTACACACCGGAGCTGGCCAGTCAGATCTGCGGCATGCCGCTTGAGAACATGCGCAAGGTCTGGGAGGAGATCGCCACCTGCTCGCAACCGGGCAAGACCATGACGATCCTCTATGCCCTGGGCTGGACCCAGCACTCGATTGGCTCGCAGATTATTCGCAGTGCCGCCATGGTGCAGTTGTTGCTGGGTAACGTCGGTATGCCAGGTGGTGGTGTTAACGCCTTGCGCGGTCACTCCAACATTCAAGGGCTGACGGACCTGGGGCTGCTTTCCAACCTGCTGCCGGGTTATCTGACCCTGCCAGGGGATGCCGAGCAGGACTACGCCACCTTTATTGCCAAACGTGCACCCAAGCCTCTGCGACCTGGGCAGTTGTCCTATTGGCAGAACTACGGCAAGTTCCATGTCAGCCTGATGAAAGCCTGGTATGGCGCCAACGCCACGGCCGAGAACAACTGGGCCTATGACTACCTGCCCAAGCTGGATATCCCAGGCTACGACGTGTTGAAGATGTTCGACATGATGGCCAAGGAAGAGGTCAACGGTTACTTCTGCCAGGGCTTCAACCCGATTGCTGCCTTGCCTGACAAAAACCGCGTCACCGCCGCACTGAGCAAGCTCAAATGGCTGGTAGTGATGGACCCTTTGGCGACCGAAACCTCAGAGTTCTGGCGCAATGCCGGGCCGTTCAACGATGTCGATTCAGCGAATGTGCAAACGGAAGTAATCCGTTTGCCCACCACCTGCTTCGCCGAAGAAGACGGCTCGTTGGTCAACAGTAGCCGCTGGCTGCAATGGCACTGGAAGGGCGCTGAAGGCCCAGGCCAGGCGCGTACCGACGTGTGGATCATGAGCGCGCTGTTCCTGCGTCTGCGCGAGCGATACCAGCGCGAGGGCGGCGCCTGGGCCGAGTCGATCCTGAAGCTCAGTTGGCCGTACAAGGTGCCTCACGAACCATCACCGGAAGAGATCGCCAAGGAGTTCAATGGCTATGCCGTCACAGACGTGACCGATGCCACGGGGGCGACGGTCAAGGCTGGGCAACAGTTAGCCGCTTTCGCCCAGCTCAAGGACGATGGCAGTACCGCTTCCGGTTGCTGGATTTTCTGTGGCAGTTGGACTGAGCAGGGCAATCAGATGGCCCGGCGCGATAATGCCGATCCGTTCGGTATGAAGCAGAACCTGGGTTGGGCCTGGGCCTGGCCTGCCAACCGGCGGATTCTCTACAACCGCGCCTCGGCTGACGTGCAAGGTAATCCCTGGTCGCCAAACAAGCGTCTGGTGTGGTGGAACGGCAAGGCGTGGGGTGGTACCGACGTGCCGGACTTCAAGGCAGATGTTGCACCGGAAATGGGGATGAATCCGTTCATCATGAACCCTGAAGGAGTGGCGCGATTCTTCGCCCTCGACAAGATGGCCGAAGGGCCATTCCCGGAGCATTACGAACCGTTCGAGACGCCGATTGGGGTCAATCCGTTGCACCCCAACAACAAAAAGGCCACCAGTAACCCGGCCGGTCGGGTGTTCGATTCTGTATGGGACACGTTGGGGCAGGCCAAGGAATTCCCATATGCCGCCACTACCTACCGACTGACTGAGCACTTCCACTTCTGGACCAAGCACTGCCCGATCAACGCGGTGACTCAGCCGGAGCAGTTCGTCGAGATCGGTGAGGTCCTGGCCAAAGAGAAGGGCATCGCCGCTGGAGACCGGGTGCGCGTCACCTGCAAGCGTGGCCACATTGAGGCTGTGGCCGTGGTGACCAAGCGCATTCGTCCGCTACAGGTCAACAACCAGACCGTGCATCAGATCGGCATTCCGTTGCACTGGGGCTTTACCGGGGTCACCCGGCACGGCTACCTGACCAACACCCTGGTGCCGTTCCTCGGTGACGGCAACACCCAAACGCCGGAATCGAAGTCGTTCCTGGTCAACGTGGAGAAAATCTGATGGCTAGCCAAGACATCATCGCCCGTTCGGCCACCACCACAACGCCTTCGTCAATCCGCCACCAAGAGGAAGTGGCCAAGCTCATCGATACCACCAAGTGTATCGGCTGCAAGGCCTGCCAAGTGGCATGCTCGGAGTGGAACGAGCTGCGTGACGAGGTGGGTCACAGCTACGGTACTTACGATAACCCCCATGACCTCAGCGCACAGACCTGGACCTTGATGCGCTTCACCGAGCATGAAAACACCGAGGGCAATCTGGAATGGCTCATCCGCAAGGATGGCTGTATGCACTGCGCCGATCCGGGTTGCTTGAAGGCGTGTCCGAGCCCGGGCGCGATCATTAAGCACGCCAATGGCATCGTCGATTTCAATCAGGATCATTGCATCGGCTGCGGCTATTGCATTACGGGTTGCCCATTCAACATCCCACGTATTTCGCAGAAGGACCACAAGGCCTACAAGTGCACGCTGTGTTCGGACCGAGTGTCGGTAGGTCTGGAACCGGCCTGCGTGAAAACCTGTCCGACCGGGGCGATTGTGTTCGGCACCAAGGAGGACATGAAAGAGCATGCCGCCGAGCGCATCGTCGACCTCAAGTCACGGGGCTTCGACCAGGCCGGTTTGTATGACCCCGATGGCGTCGGCGGTACCCACGTGATGTATGTACTGCACCACGCCGATCAACCGAAGCTGTATGCGGGTCTGCCGGATCAGCCGGTGATTAGCTCGCTAGTCGGACTGTGGAAGGGCGTGAGCAAACCGCTGGCGCTACTGGCAATGGGCGCTGCGGTGCTGGCCGGCTTTTTCCATTATGTGCGTATCGGCCCGCAACGCGTCGAGGAGGACGAGCATCCGACTGCGCCGGACACCAGCGTGCACGTCGTCGACCCGACAGTGCATGTGTACGACCCGCACAAACCGGGTGCGCAAGGGGAGGAACGGCCATGAAAGACAAACCCATCCTGCGCTACAACGCCAACGAGCGAACCAACCATTGGCTGGTGGCGATCTTGTTCATCATGGCTGCGCTATCGGGGCTGGCGCTGTTTCACCCGGCGCTGTTCTGGCTTAGTCATTTGTTCGGAGGCGGGCCGTGGACACGCATCTTGCATCCGTTCATGGGTGTATTGATGTTTGTGTTCTTCCTCGGCCTGGTGCTGCGCTTCTGGCGGGCCAACTACTTCATTGCCAATGACCGCCTGTGGCTCAGGCGTATTGACCGGGTAATGCTAAACGAGGAGGAGGGTGTTCCACCGATAGGCAAGTACAACCCCGGGCAGAAGCTGTTGTTCTGGACCTTGCTGTTATGCATGTTGGTGCTACTGATCAGTGGCGTGGTGATCTGGCGAGCCTGGTTCAGCCAGTACTTTGACATTGGCGCAATTCGCCTGGCCACCTTGTTGCACGCATTGGCGGCCTTTGTGCTGGTGTTGAGCATCATTGTGCATATCTATGCCGGGATCTGGATCAAGGGCTCGGTCAGTGCCATGTTGCATGGTTGGGTGAGCCGCGCCTGGGCGAAAAAGCACCATGAACTATGGTATCGGGAAGTGACGCGCGAGGATCCGCCGGACTCGCAGATCAGTAAAAAAGGATGACCACTTGAGCACCATTCTTGAACCTGGGCAGATTGAAGCGGCGGCCACCACGCCGCCGTTCCTCTACCTGCCACCTGCCAACATCTTCGCCTTGCGAGCGGCCCGCCTGGATGCGCTCGCCGAGGGGAATCCGTTAGGTGATTACCTGCGCCTGATCGCTGGGTTATGCCGAACCCAGCAAAGCCTGCTCGATCAACCGCCCGTGGCCGCGCCAGCCGAGACAGAGCGCCAGCGCTTGTGTGTGGAGCATGGATTGCCACCGCTGGCTGCCGACAGTCTGGTGCGCGAGGGGCATTGGCTGGCTTATCTCGATGCCTTGCTACAGCGTTATCAAAGCCCTGGCAGCGCCGAGCTCAGCGCCGCGCTAAGTACCTTGAGTACATCCAGTGCCGAGCAGCGCAAGCTGTGGGGTATCGCCCTGCTGACAGGTCAGTTCAGTGCGGTACCGGCAGCGCTGGTGCCGTTTCTTGGCGCAGCGTTGCAGGCTGCCTGGAGCCATTGGTTGCTGAATTTGCCGAGCAACGGACTCAAAGGTGGCGACAGCCTTTGCCAATGTCCTGCCTGCGGATCGCCGCCGATGGCGGGCGTGATTCGTCATCGCGGCAAGTACAACGGTCTGCGCTATCTGGTGTGTTCGCTCTGCGCATGTGAGTGGCATGTGGTGCGGGTCAAGTGTATCTACTGCGAGCAGAGCAAGGGGTTGACCTACTTCACCCTTGAAGATGATCGCCATGCGCCGGGCAAGGAGCCGCTACGTGCGGAATGCTGTCCGGGGTGCAAGAGTTATCTGAAGCAGGTCTATCTGGAGTGCGCGCCTGAGGCTGAAGCATTGTCGGCAGATCTGGCAAGTCTGGCCCTGGATCTGCGTCTGGATCAGGAGGGGTACCAGCGGCTGGCGCCGAACCTGATGCTGGCCCCGGGAGGCGAGTGAGCCGAGCGTCTACACTCAGGTTTTGCGTCGCCGCCAGCGCGGGGTAAGCCTGCTCCTTCATTTCAGGAGCAGGCATGTTCCGCGCTGTGGCCCACACTGCCGAAGGTAACCTCTTCAATGCCCTCGAATCTTGCCCAGCTCCCCAATCGCCTGCCTTCCATCGACACCTTGCTTCGTCATCCTGCCTGCCAAGCCTTGATCGACCGATATGGCCGTGATGCTGTATTGGCCACCTTGCGCCAGTTGCTCGATGATCTGCGCGAGCCGGCCCGGCTCGGTCATCTTGAAGCCGTAGAGATGGCTCCAGCAGTGCTTGCCGGCCGCGCTGGTGAACGGCTGGTGGCCCAGCACCAAAGCCAGGTACGGCGGGTGTTCAACCTCACTGGCACGGTGTTGCATACCAACCTGGGGCGGGCGCTGTTGCCCGAAGAAGCGGTCGAGGCTGTGCAACGCGCTGCGCGCTATCCGCTGAACCTTGAGTTTGATCTGGCTACCGGCAAGCGCGGCGACCGCGATGACCTGATTGAAGGCCTTATTCGTGAGTTGACGGGAGCCGAGGCGGTCACGGTGGTCAATAACAATGCCGCTGCGGTGTTGCTGGCGCTTAACAGCCTGGGCGCGCGCAAGGAAGGCATTATTTCCCGGGGTGAACTGATCGAGATTGGCGGGGCCTTTCGTATCCCGGACATCATGGCCAGAGCTGGGGTCAAGTTGCATGAGGTGGGCACCACCAATCGTACCCATGCTCGCGATTATGAGGCGGCTATTGGTCCGCGCAGTGGACTCATGATGCGGGTGCATTGCAGCAACTACAGCATCCAGGGCTTCACCACCCAGGTGCCCACCGCAGAGCTCGCACAACTGGCGCATAAACATGATCTGCCGCTGCTCGAAGACCTGGGCAGTGGCAGCCTGCTCGACCTGACCCGTTGGGGGCTGCCTGCAGAACCGACCGTGCGCCAGGCATTGGCCGATGGGGCGGACATTGTCACGTTCAGTGGCGACAAGCTGCTTGGCGGTCCGCAGGCCGGGATTATCGTTGGAAGCAAGGCGCTGATTTCCAGGATCAAGAAAAACCCACTGAAGCGAGCGCTCAGGGTCGACAAGCTGACACTCGCCGCGCTGGAAGCGGTTTTAGGGCTGTACCGTAACCCGGACCTGCTGGCCGAGCGTTTGCCCAGCCTGCGCTTACTGACCCGTGCGCAGACTGAAATCCTTGCCCAGGCCGAACGCCTTGCACCACAGCTCAGAACGGTCATGGGCGATCGCTGGGAGGTTGCCGCGGTGCCTGCATTGAGCATGATTGGCAGCGGCAGTCAGCCGGTCGCCCGTTTGCCCAGCGCCGCTTTGTGCTTGCGTCCGCGGTTATCCAAGCGCTTGCGCGGACGCAGTTTGCTCGGCTTGGAGGAGGCCCTGCGCAAGCTGCCGATTCCTGTGCTCGGGCGTATTGATGATGACGCCCTGTGGCTGGACTTGCGCCAACTGGATGACGAGGCCGGCTGGCTGACGCAACTGCCCGAGCTGCAACGGATGGAGACGGTGAGGTGATTGTCGGGACGGCGGGGCACATTGATCATGGCAAGACCTCGTTGCTTGAAGCGCTTACCGGACAAGCGGGAGATCAGCGCCGCGAAGAACGTGAACGGGGCATGACCATCGACCTGGGTTATCGCTACGCGAGCCTGGAACCGGGAGCACCGTTGACGGGGTTCATCGATGTGCCCGGCCACGAGCGGTTCATCCACAACATGCTGGCCGGGGCGCAAGGCATCGATCTGGTGTTGCTGGTGGTGGCCGCTGATGATGGGGTCATGCCCCAGACTCGCGAGCACCTGGCCATTGTGCAATTGCTGGGCATTCCCCAGGCGTTGGTGGCGATCAGCAAGTGCGACCGGGTAGAGGCGAGCAGGGTTCGCGAAGTGCAAGCGCAGATTAAGGTGCTACTGGCAGCCGGGCCCTATGCTGGCGCCGCACAGTATCCGCTATCGAGCGTGAGCGGTGACGGGGTCGATGCGTTGCGCCAAGCCTTGATCGAGGCTCAAGGAGAAATTCGCGAACGTGGCCGCCGCGGTGGTTTTCGACTGGCCATCGACCGTGCATTCGCAGTGCCAGGCGCAGGTATTGTCGTCACCGGCACGACGCTTGATGGCCAGGTTCAGTTGGGTGATACCTTGGCGCTGGGCAAGCTCGGAAAAGCTGTACGGGTACGCGGGTTACACGCTCAGAATCAGGCGGTGGCCGAGGCGTGGGCGGGTCAACGGGTGGCCTTGAATATCAGCGCCGAGCGTCTGGAGCTGGCGCAGATCCATCGTGGTGACTGGCTGCTCGCCGAGTGGCTGCATGGGCCCACGCAACGGGTCGATATCGAACTGCAGTTGCTTGCCAGTGAAATACGCAGTTTCACTCATTTCAGCCCGGTTCATGTGCACCTGGGCACCCAGGATGTCAGCGCTCGAGTCGCTTTGCTGCAGGGCGAACAACTGCTTCCCGGCGCACGCATGTTCGCCCAGTTGCAACTCAACGCGCCGTTGCAGGCGGTACACGGCGACTGTCTGGTGCTGCGTGATCACAGTGCGCAGCGCACCCTCGGTGGTGGACGGGTACTGGACCCTTACGCCCCAGCCCGGCAGCGTCGTAGTGAGACACGCCTGGCACAGTTGCAGGCATTGGCCAGTGCCTCCAGCCTGGAGCAAGCCTTGCCCGCGTTGTTGGCCAACGACGAAGTCGGCCTCGACCCACAACGTTTGGAGCGTCAGTTCAACCGCTTGCGCAGTAGCTGGACGTTACCCACCAATGTGCAGGTGATCGCGACGCGCCAGGGGCCGCTGATGTTCACCGCGCTACGATGGCAGGCCTTGAAAAAGACAGTGTTGGCTCAGCTGGCGCTTTTTCATGAACAAGAGCCTGACCAACTTGGCCCTGACCGTGACCGCCTGCGTCGTTTCGCAGCGCTGGCGCTGGAACGCCCGGCCTTTATCAGTCTGCTCGACGAGTTGTTGGCCAGCGCAGCGATCATCGGCAGCGGTCCATGGTTGCATCTACCTGAACATCAGATTCGCCTGAGCGAAGCCGACGACGCGCTGTGGCACCAGTTGCAGCCGTTGCTGGCGCAAGGGCAGTTCGACCCGCCGTGGGTGCGCGACCTGGCAAGGTCGCTGGGTCAAGAGGAGGCGCAGGTTCGTTTGTTACTGCGCAAGCTGGCGCGTTTGGGGCAAGTGCATCAGGTCGTGCGGGATCTGTTCTATCCTGAGGGCACAATCCGACAAATGGCAGCTATGCTCTTGCAGCTGGCCAGTGACGATCCAGTGGTGCAGGTAACCGCCTTTCGGGATGGATTGGGCATTGGCCGCAAGCGCAGTATTCAGGTGCTGGAGTATTTTGATCGGATAGGCCTGACCAGGCGCATGGGTGACCGGCGTCAGGTGCGTGCCGACAATGCCCTGGCACAATCGCCCGGGCACTGATTTCAAGGAAGGCAATCGCGCCCGGTGGCGCGGCCGGGCTTCAAACCCGGTTGGGGACGGCAGCCGTTCCCGGGCAGGTTCGACTCCCGCTGCCTTCCGCCATTTCGCCTATGCGCGCTCGCCGCACAGGTCCAGGGCAAACCAATGCTGCGCTGTCTCGGCATCCAGCCCCGCACCCAGGAGGGCAAACAGTTTGCCCAGCGCTGCTTCACGGGTCATGCCGCCTGCAGACACCAGCCCGGCATCGCGCAGTCGACTGCCTGCGGCGTAGGTATCGAACACCACGCTGCCTTGCGGGCATTGGCTGATGGCGACGATCAACACACCGCGTCGACGTGCATCAGCCAGAACGTCGAGCAAGGCTTCATCGTCGGATGGCCCGGTTCCGCTGCCGTAGCACTCCAGTAGCAAGCCTTTGACACCGCTGTCGATCAGCGCGCGCACATGCGCCGCCTGCAGCCCCGGAAAAACCGGGAGTACAGCTAGATTCACCGCAATACGAGGCTGACAATAGGTGAGCACCGCCGGTATTTGTTCTGCTTGGGGGCCGCTGCGATGCCGCGGGAATGCGACAAAGGCGTCGAACGCTTCGCTGCGTAATTTGCTGGCGCGAGCGCCGTGCAACAACTGCCCTGCAAAAAACAGGTGCACGCCGTTCTCGACGCCTTTTTCGAACAAGTTCAAGGCCCCGCACAGGTTGCCCCAGGCATCGCTGCCTGGGGCTCCAGCGGGCAGCATCGAGCCGGTCAGAACCACCGGCACCTGCAGCCCAAGCAACAGAAACGACAACGCCGCTGCGCTATAGGCGAGGGTGTCGGTGCCATGCAAGACCAGGACGCCATCGTGGCCATCCTGTTTCACTGCACGGGCAATCGTTTCGCACATCGATAACCAGTTGGCCTGCTGCATGTTCGCGCTGTCGAGCAAAGGCGACAGCTCGCGCAAGGTCCAGCCGATCGTGGGCGACTGGGGGTGAGCGGCCAGGTAGTCGCGCATGCGCGCCTCGAAGCCACCGGCGGGCGCCAGGCCGTTCGGTGTCTCGAGCATGCCAATGGTGCCTCCGGTATAAAGGACTAGCAGGTTGTTAACGGCGCGCATTTCAGTGCTGCGGCTGCGCAACGGCAGCGATGACTTCATCCTTGACCGCTGGCGTCGCTGGCCATGCTTGCAGGTCAAGGTCCAGGTCACTGAACTTTGACGCATCGAACACCGGCTGCTTGATCCCCGCTTTGCGCTGCGCATCGTAATCGCGCATCACCCGCAGACCGACCTTGAACAACAGCGCCAGGGCGATCAGGTTGACGAAGGCAAGGCAAGTCATGGTGATGTCGGCGAAGGCAAATACTGTGGACAGGTTCTGCACCGAGCCCCAGACAATCAGCGCCAGCACCAGGCCGCGGTAAGCCAGCAGGACCAGACGGTTGCGGGTCAAAAACTGCAGGCTGGTTTCGCCCAGGTAGTAGTTGTAGAGGATGCAGGTGAACACGAACAGCGACAGCGCCACACTGACGAACAGACGGCCCCAGTCACCGACAACAGCAGCCAGGGAGTTCTGGGTCAGGACGATGCCATCGCCTTCGAAACCTGGGGTGTAGAAGCCCGAGAGCAGAATAAGCAGCGCGGTGCAGGTGCAGATAACGAAAGTATCGAGGAACACACTGAACGCCTGGACCACGCCCTGCGCGCCAGGGTGACGCACGGCTGCCACGGCGGCGACGTTGGGCGCACTGCCCAGGCCCGCTTCGTTGGCAAACACGCCACGCTTCACGCCCATCACAATCGCACTGCCGAGCAAGCCGCCGAAGGCTGGATCAAGACCGAAAGCGCTTTTGAAGATGGTTTCCAGCATCGCTGGCACGTGTTCGATCTGGCTGCCGATCACGTACAAGGTGACACCGATGTAAGCCAAGGTCTTGACCGGCACCAGCAGGTCGGAAACCGCGGCGATACGCTTGATGCCGCCAATGAACACGATGGCCAGCAACACTGCCAGAGCGATACCGGTGCGCTCAGGGGCAAAACCGAAAGCGTTCTGCAGCGAGTGAGTCACGGTATAGGACTGCAGGCCGTTGAAGGCGAAGCCATAGGTCACCAGCAGCAGGAGCGAAAACACCACCGCCATGGTCTTGAGCTTCAGGCCGTGCTGAATGTAGTAAGCCGGACCGCCGCGATACAGACCGTCGCCATCACTACGTTTGTAGACCTGGGCCAGGGTGCATTCAAAGAAACTGCTGGACATGCCGACCAGCGCCGTCACCCACATCCAGAACACGGCGCCAGGGCCTCCGAGGGTCACGGCAATACCGACACCTGCAATGTTACCGGCACCGACGCGGCCGGCCAGGCTCAACATCAGCGCCTGGAACGAACTCAGCTGCCCAGCCTGACCATGCAAGGACTCCTTGAACACGCTGAACATATGGGCGAAATGGCGAAACTGAACGAACCGGGAGCGGATGGTGAAATAGCTGCCCAGTCCGACGATGAGTACGATAAGGAGTTTCCCCGAAAGGAAATCATTGAGCGCTTCGAGCATGGAGTAACCCTCGATTCTTATTCTTTGCGTGAAAGACAACTGACGCGACGCCGATGAGCCGCATCCTTGGCGCGCATGGTTGGCCAAGATAAATATGGTTACAATTTCGCTGGTTGCTCTGAATTGATGCGACTTGATGCTAAACTGGCATCTAGCGCATCACCTGGAACGGCTCGAATGAGCGAAAATCTCGGCATCAACCTGAAATTGGCCTGCAGTCACTACCGCTCTATCTCGGAGGTTTGCCGTCAACTTTCGATCAACCGGGCGCAGTTCAACAAGTACCTGAGCGGCCAAAGCCAGCCGACGCCCTTCAACCTCAAGCGCATCGGTGATTTCTTCGGCGTGGAGGGTTACGAGCTGGGCCTGCCACCTGAGCAGTTCGCGCGCTTGATTGGGGTGCGCAATCCAGCCACCGTCACCGCAACCCAGGAAGACCCGCTGAGCGAACTGTTGCGGCCGTTACGCGAGCAAAGCGGCAATCTGTCGCGCTATTGCGGTTACTACTTCGAATACTCCAATTGCATGTCGGTGCCAGGCTCGATTCTGCTGTCGCTGGTACATCTGCGTGAGGAGCGAGGCACGTTCCTGTTCGAGCGCCAGGAGCGTCAGGAGCGCTCCAGCAGCACCGATGTGCAGGCCGAAGACTGGGTGCGTTGTCGTTATCTGGGCGCGGCATTCCAGTTGCAGGACCGCCTGTTTCTCATGGATTACGAGTCGCTGACCGTAAACGAGATGAGCCAGACCATCCTGATTCCCAGCTTCAAAAGTCGCATCACGCGCCTGAACGGCTTGAAGACTGGCGTTTCCAGCGGCGATCGGCGAACCCCGGCCTGTACCCGGGTCGTCTGGGAATTTCTCGGTACGCAGATCAACCGCATCAACGCGTATCGCCAGGTGAAGCTGTACCGTCCTGACGATCCGCGTATCGATGATGATGTGCGTGAGCGCCTCAGTGTCGGGCCGATCAGCAATGGCCTGTTCGAGATCGAGTGATCATGCGGCGCCGATGAACTCGGCGATTGTCTGAGCCACCTGATCCGCGACCATCGGTGTGCTGCGTAAATGTGCGGCAATCCCGTGATCGCAGTTCGACAGTAACAGGCATTCCAGATGCGGTGGAGGCACTGACTTGAGCAACGTGCGGGTAACTTCTTCCGGTATAGGGCTGTAGCGTTGAGCGCCGGCCAGCCACTGGGTTCCTGCCGAAGTACCGGCGCCTTGTCCGAATGTTTGAGAGTTCAGTCCGTCGAATTCACCCATCACCAGCAGCACCCGTCCCTGGAAACGGCGTAGAAACTCGAAGCTGTCGCAATCGAGAAAACTGTAGGGCTTGCTAATGGCCGCCTTGAATGCAGGGCCGAAAGGGGCGTCATGCGCACTGTCCGGATAGACGGCTGGGCAGATCAGCACCAGTTTATCCACAGCGGCTTGCTGTGCTGCCAGCTTCAAGGCGATCGAGGCCCCGAGGCTGTGACCAATGATGGTCTGGCAGCGCGCAGCGATATGACGATGGAAACGCAGCGCTTCTTCACGGTTGGTAAGCAACGAAGGTTTGCCCGCCCCCGGCTCGCTGGCAACGCTGTGACCGGACAGATTGGCGGTCAGCGAGCCGATACCCATTGCCTGTAACCGATACAGCAAAGGGTTGAGCCGGGTGAAATCCGATTGTGCGCCACCGACGACGAATAGCGGCGGGGCCCGCTCGACCTCGGGCAGCAACAGTCGAGCCTGTTGCTGATAGTGATCGAAGTGTTCGGTGATGAAGTGTTCCGCGCCGGGGCTGGGCTCATTGAATTGCCAGGTAGAGCGTTGTTTCGAAGCTGCTTCAAGTTCCATGGACACCGCCTTGAGAAGCGAAGAATGCGCGTATCTGGCCGATTATATGCCGTTTGCCGATTCGTGTCGGCGACAACACAATGCCTGGAAATCGGCACGTAAACGCTGTGTAACCTAGGCTGGCGTTGGACTTCCCTTGCCGGAGAACGCAAAATGTGTCCTTTATCTCAATCACTTTGCTCGGATCTGCTGACTCTATGCGAATGCGCCTGATGCTGTTGGGTGGTGGAAATGCCCTCGGGCAAGCGCTGATTCGACTCGGGGCCGAGGAAGATATCGGCTTTCTGGCACCGCGCCCGCCAGAGAACGGCTGGGATCCGGCCAGCTTGACCCAGTTGCTGGATGACACCCGCCCCGACGCGTTGGTGAATCTGGCTTATTACTTTGACTGGTTTCAAGCTGAGTCGGTCAGCGAAAAGCGCTTGGCTCAGCAAGAGCGTTCGGTGGAGCGCCTGGCGGAACTGTGCCAGCACCACAACATAATTCTGATTCAGCCTTCGAGCTACCGGGTTTTCGATGGCTCGCGCGCCACAGCCTACAGCGAAAAAGATGAACCATTGCCTTTGGGCTTGCGTGGTCAGGCGTTGTGGCGAATTGAGCAAAGCGTGCGCTCAACCTGCCCGCAGCACGTGTTGTTGCGCTTTGGCTGGTTGCTCGACGAAAGTATCGACGGCGTGCTCGGGCGCTTTTTGACCCGCGCCGAACAGCCTCAGGAGTTGCAGTTGGCCGATGACCGTCGAGGCAATCCAACGCCGGTGGACGATGCCGCGCGGGTCATTCTCTCGGTGCTCAAGCAACTCGATTGCGCGGCGCCGTTGTGGGGCACGTACCATTACGCCGGCAACGAAGCGACCACACCGTTGGTGCTGGGCCAGGCTATCCTCTCCGAGGCGGCGCAACTGCGCAAACTGGCCGTTACCGCGCCTACCGCGCAGGCCCATGCAGCACGTCCGGATGCCAGCGATGAGCCGCAACACGCAGTGCTGGCCTGCAAGAAAATCCTGCATACCTTCGGTATCAAGCCTCGAGCCTGGCGCTCGGGTTTGCCGCCTTTACTGGATCGATTCTATCGAAATGGCTGATTCTCCAATTCTGATCACCGGTGGCGCGGGTTTCATCGGTTCTCACCTGAGTGATGCATTGCTGGAGCAAGGCTACGCGGTGCGCATCCTCGACGATTTGTCGACTGGCAAACCTGGCAACCTGCAAATGGACAACCCCAAGCTTGAGCTGATCGAAGGCGATGTTGCCGACGGCGAGCTGGTCAAGCGGGCGGCACTGGGATGTCAGGCAGTGGTTCACCTGGCGGCCGTTGCCTCGGTGCAAGCCTCGGTGGATGACCCGGTTAAAACCCATCAAAGCAATTTCATCGGCACATTGAATGTATGCGAGGCCATGCGCCTGAATGGCATCAAACGGGTGCTATTTGCCTCGAGCGCGGCTGTCTACGGTAACAATGGCGAAGGTCTGGCTATCGAAGAGGACGCACCCAAGGCACCGCTTACGCCTTATGCGGTAGATAAACTGGCCAGCGAGCAATACCTGGATTTCTATCGTCGCCAGCATGGTCTGGAACCGGTGGTGTTCCGCTTCTTCAACATTTTCGGACCACGCCAGGACCCTTCCTCGCCGTATTCGGGCGTGATCAGTATTTTCTGCGAGCGGGCGCTCAGCGGGCAGCCGATCACACTGTTCGGGGACGGCGAGCAGACCCGGGATTTCCTCTACGTCGGCGATCTGGTCAACGTCATGGTTCAGGCCCTGGAGCAGGCGCAGGTCGAGGACGGGGCGGTCAACATCGGTTTGAACCAGGCCACCTCGCTTAACCAGTTGCTGGCGGCGCTGAAATCGGTGGTGGGCGATCTGCCAAGCATCACTTATGGGCCGGCCCGTTCTGGCGATATCCGCCATTCGCGTGCGAACAACCAGCGTTTGCTGGCTCGCTTCAACTTTCCAGAGCCGACATCGATTGCCCAAGGGTTGGCACGACTGTTGGGGCGCTAGAGCCGGAATGCATCGCGGGGCAAGGCCGCTTCCACAAGACCAGGAGATCTTTGTGAAAGCGGCCTTGCCCCGCGATGTGTATCAAACGCTAAATCAGAACTTGTAACCTACACCTACCATGTAGACCCATGGATCGACATCTACGTCGACCTTGGTCTTGCCGACGCCCAGGGCGCTCGGACCGTCGATGGTTGCCTTGGTGTCGATGTCCACGTACCAGACCGCGGCGTTGACCAGGAAGTGCTCGTTGATCATGTAGTCCATGCCCAACTGACCCGCCAGACCGACCGAGTCTTTCAGCTTCAGGTTGCTGAAGCCTTGAGCCTTGCGGTTGCTGCTCAGGTCTTCGTCAAAGAACATGGTGTAGTTCAGACCGATACCCGCGTAAGGCTGGAACTTGGAAGAAGGTTCCATCGGGTAGTACTGCAGCGACAAGGTCGGTGGCAGTTGTTTGATGTCGCCCAGCTTGCCATCCAGGCCTGCGCCAAGACCTTTTACACCTACGGTGTGTTGAAACGGAGTGGCCGCCAGCAGTTCCAAGCCGATGTGGTCGGTCAGCATGTAGGCGAAGGCCAGGCCCAGTTGGGTGTCGCTATCCAGCGTCGCTTTGGTGCCAGAGACCTTGGTGCCGTCGAGCTTGATGTCACCGCTGTTTTCGTTGGGAGCAGTGGTGATTGCGCCGGCACGCAAAATGAAGTCACCCGCCTGGTGGGCGTGAGCAACAGGGGCTGCGAGCGCCAAGGTAATGAGCGAGGCGCTGAGCAAGGTCTTGTTCATGGAAGCTCCCAAAGGACGTTTAGAATTAAGTACGACCAATGGTAAAGAGCCGCGGGACTGGCTATTTGACCCAGCTCAATGAAAGCGTAGAAGCCGAAGTTGCTGGGTGATCATTGCAGTTCGTATGCGTAGATCTTTTCTGCCTCCATTTGATAACCGGCATCGGCTAACTCACTGCTGGTGTTTTTTACCTGCATGCGGCCTTCGATCCAGTAAGGCTGATAGAGGTCTTCGATCCTTACGCCCATTTCACTGACGATGTGCACGATCTGATTTGAGGGTGGTGGCGGAACATGGATGCAGGCGCCGTAGTAAGGCACCAATAGAAACTCGGTGGTCCGACCTTCCTCGCTGACCTCCAGCGGCACGATATAGCCTGGCAACTTCACGAACTGGCCATCGAGCGCCTTGACCACCGGGGCGTTTGGCGCTTGCTGAAGGGCGGCGGGCGCTGACTCGGCGGCCAGCGCATCACTCAACTGCGACAGGTCGTGAAGTGGCGCCATTTGCGGCTGGATGATCGGTGCACCCGCTGGAATCAGTTGCGGCCATTCCAGGGTGCGAGGTTCATCGGCCCACAGCGGAGTCGTTACCAGCAGCAGTATCGAAAGCAGAACGCGTGACATCAAGACTCTCACAGGTGAATGGACAGGCCATCGGCCAGCGACTGCCGATAGGCTCGCCAGGCTGGGACGCTGCCCATCAGTAAAGCGGCGCCGAGGATCAGCGCCAGCAGGTTCCATTCATGCGCACTTGGCCAGGCCAATGGCAGAAACAGTCCGTAGTTGGCTTGAACGTAGCCCTGGGCCAGAGCGATACCGAGATACAGCAAGCCCAGCCCCGCGGCAATGCCAACCACTGCCAATGCCATCGCTTCAAGCACCAGCAGGCCCGCAATATGCCAAGGGCGAGCGCCAACCGAGCGCAGAATGGCCATCTCCCGGCGACGTTCGTTGAGGCTGGTAAGGATGGCGGTGAGCATGCCGATCAGCCCGGTCAGTACCACAAACAATGACACCACGAACAAAGCCTGCTCGGCGGTGCCCATCAGGCTCCAGAGCTCTTGCAGGGCCACACCCGGCAAAACCGCCAGCAGTGGCTCGTTGCGGTATTCATTGATTTCACGCTGCAGGCTGAAGGTAGAAATCTTGTTGTTCAGACCGAGCATGACTGCGGTTATCGCAGCGGGCGTCAGGTCCATGTTGCGCGCCTGGTCGGCGCTGATGCGGCCAGCGCCACGGGCGGGTACGCCGTTGTGCCAGTCGATGTGCATCGCCTCCATGCCGCCGAGGCTGATGTGCAGCGTGCGGTCTACCGGGGTGCCGGTACGTTTGAGTACGCCAACGACGGTGAAGGGTTTGTCGTCATGCTTGACCAGACTGATGGCGGCTACACCGTGAGCCAGCACCAACTTGTCACCCAGCGAATAGTGCAGGGCCTGCGCCACCTCGGCGCCCAGAACCACCTCGAACGGGTCGCTGGCGAAGGGGCGACCCTGAGCCAGTTGCAGGTGCTGCTTGCGGCCGTATTGATAATGTTCGAAGTAGCTGTCGGTGGTGCCCATCACACGGTAACCGCGATGAGAGTCACCGAGCGAAATTGGAATCGCCCATTTCACGCGTTTATCGCTGGCGTAGTGCTCGTAGCTGTCCCAGCGAATATTGTTGGTGGCATTGCCGATGCGAAACACTGAATACAGCAGCAGATTCACCGACCCGGAACGAGCACCGACAATCAGGTCGGTGCCACTGATGGTGCTGGCGAAACTGGCACGGGCTTCGGTGCGCACGCGCTCCACCGCCAGCAGCAGGCACACCGACAAGGCGATCGCAAACGCGGTGAGAAAAGCGGTGAAGCGTCGATTGGCGAGGCTCGCCAGGGCAAGACGAAGCAGGTACATCAGACCTCCAGGTCGGTGGCTGGTTGAGCCGCGCGGTTGAGGTCGGCCAGTGATACCTGACGATCAAACAGGGTTGCCAGGCTCTGGTCATGGCTGACGAACAGCAAGCTGGAACCTGCATCGCGGCATTCGGCAAACAGCAAGCGGATGAAGGCTTCGCGGGTATCAGCGTCGAGCGCCGAGGTCGGTTCGTCGGCGATTACCAGTTCCGGCTGGCCGATCAAGGCGCGGGCCGCCGCAACTCGTTGTTGTTGGCCGATGGACAGGCTGTCGGCGCGCCGCGCGAGCAAGGCCGGATCCTTCAGGCCCAGGTGCGCAAGCAGGCTGGCAGCGGCCTGATCGACACTGCCATGACGCGACGCCGCACGTTGTGCGCGGTTGCGTGAAAAACGGCAAGGCAATTCGACGTTCTCGCGCACCGAAAGAAATGGCAGCAGGTTGAATTGCTGGAAAATGTAGCCGGTGTGATCGACTCGAAAGCGGTCGCGTGCGGCCATTCTCAGCTCGCTCAAGTCCTGGCCGAGCAGACGAACGCTGCCACGGCCAGGTTGCTGTACACCGCCAAGCAGACCGAGCAGGGTGGTTTTGCCACTGCCGCTGGGGCCTTTGAGAAACAAGGATTCACCCGCCTCAAGGCGCAAGCTAGGGATATCCAGCAGGGGGGCTTGGCCCGGCCAGGCAAAGCCCAGGTCGGTCAGTTCAATCAATGCCTGGCTCATAGCAAAGGGGCTTTTACAAAGGAATTGAGGCGTTGGCTGCAGTGGCTTCGATGCCTTGCTGGCCATTGGGTCCGATCAGTTGTACCTGAATTTTCTGGGTGGCGGGGAACGCCTTGAACAGAGGGCTCAAGTCCAGCTTGCCGAGCTGCTCGGGTTTGTCGCAGTCAAACCTGTAGTGAGCGTGGATCTCGCTGTGGTCATGGTGATCTTTAGCGGCCTCTGGCGTGTCGCCAAACAATGGGCTTTCCAGGTCCCGGTCTGCTTCGCTGCAATTGGCCGCTTTATCCACAGTGAACAGCGCAAGCGGTTTTTCCAGTTGTGCGCGCACGGCGGCAACCTTGGCTTTGTCACTGTCGCTGCTGGCGGCATGCTCGAAGCCGACCAGATTCATGGCCGGGCTCTCCAGCTCCAGCTCCAGCGACTTGCCATCGAGTGCAACATTGAGACGGGCAACGCCGTGCTCATGGGCGCCAAGGCTGCCATGGGCGTGATCATGATCATGGTCGTGATCCTCGTGGGCTTGAGCAACGGCCAGAGGCAACAAGGCGAACGGCAACGCAAGGAACAGGCGACGCATGGGCAAGACTCCAGGAGGGCACAAGAGATTGTTTGGTTATGTTATAACAACTTGTTGCACCGATACCAGTCTGCTTGGCGACAGATCTTTAGCATGGGAGCATGGTGCCCATCACTGAAGCAGAGGAAACGACCGTGCGAATTCGTGGACATATCGGCGACTGGCCGGTGGATTTGACCCTGGAGCTGGACCCTGCGGAGTGGGCACAGCTGGGTGGGCAGCTTACTGCAGCAGCACCGCAAGAGGCGCCAGCGACAGTCTCCACAATGGCAAGCAGCAGGCCGGATGACGCGCTTTGGCAAGCCGCTCGGGAAGTGCTGCGCAATGCCGGGCAGCTCAATGGACCTGAGTTGCTTGAGCATTTGGAGGGTTTGGCGGGCAATACCGCTGCCGGTAAGCGGTTACTGGTGCGTCTGCGCCACAGCGCCGAGGTGAAAGTTGAAAGCGGGGTGGATGCGCCGATCTATCACTGGCTGGGTTGACTCCAAGGGCTGAGCTGCGCCTGAGTTCACAGCCAGCGGGGCCAGGCTAAACAAGCCACCTGCCCCCGCCAGTCGTCGAGCAATTAGTACAACGCCGCGAACAACTTGCGACGGTAGGTACCCACCAGCGGATGATCATTGCCCAGCAGGTCGAACACCTGCAGCAGCGTTTTGTGCGGGAGGCCGCCTTCATAGCCGCGGTTACGCATGAACAACTTGAGCATGCCATCCAGAGCGGCTTCGTACTGCTGGCGCGACAACTGCTGGATGCACAGTTGATAGGCCGCCTCGTCGTCTTCACCGTTTTGCGCCAGGCGCGCTTTGAGGTCGGCGACTTCGGGCAGGTCTGCAGCCTGGCGCAGGAAGGTCAGTTGCGCCTTGGCACCGGCCAGCGCCGCTTTGTGCTCGTCGCTTTTGACTGCATCGAGCACTGCCTGGGCTTCATCCAATTCGCCGCGCTCTGCCAGGCAGCGGGCGTACAGAATCAACGCACCGGCATTGCTGTTATCTTCGCTCAGCAACGCCTTGAGGGTGGCTTCGGCTTCGCTGAAGCGACCTTCGGCAAACAGTCCCTGGGCAAGTTCCAGAGGATCAGCCGCAGTCGGCGCTGGCATTTGCACATGAGGCTCGAGCAGGGCGCGTATCGCCGATTCTGGCTGGGCACCGGTAAAGCCATCGACTGGCTGGCCGTCCTTGAACAGTACTACGGTTGGCAGGCTGCGAATACCGAAGCGGGCGACGATGTCTTGCTCGATATCGCAATTGACCTTGGCCAGCAACAGTTCGCCTTGATAGCTCTCGGTAATTTGCGCGAGCAGCGGCATCAGCGCTTTGCAGGGGGCGCACCACTCGGCCCAGAAATCGACCAGCACCGGTTTGTGGTGGGAGTTGGCGATTACCAGCTGATCGAAATCGGCAGCGCTGGTGTCGAAAACATAAGGGGTGTCTTGGCTCATCGCGACTCTCGAAAATCCGTGAATGGCATCACTATAAAGGCTGGCGGCTGGCGTGGTACAGGCTGACCCTACGGAATTCGTGGGGCTCGGCCAGGTCCGGCAAGGTCAGCGCCTCAAGCACGCCCAAAGGTTGGTACAGCGGGTGGCTGAAGTCTCGTACACGCGAGTCAGCAACCAGGGCTTGTTGGCCTCGACTGAGAAAACTGTCCAGCAACGGCAGGTTGGCCCGGTCATAGAGCACATCGGCGACCAGAATCAGATCAAAGCGATCATCCTCCTGAAAGAAATCCTCCGAATAGTTCAGCTCCACGCCATTGAGTTCTGCGTTGGCCCGGCAGGCCTGCAGCGCCAGTGGGTCGAGGTCGCAGGCCACCACTTCGAGGGCGCCCGCCCGCGCGGCAGCGATGCCGGCAATGCCGGAGCCTGCGCCAAAATCCAGCACACGCTTACCCTGCACCCAGTGCCGGTGCTGATCCAGATAGCGCGCCATGGCCAGGCCGCTGGCCCAGCAGAAGCTCCAGTAGGGTGGCTCATGGAGGATGCGCCGGGTTTCCTCGGAGCTGAATTCACGGTCCATGTTCTCGGCGTCAATCAGCCAGAGCTTGAGTGAGCACTCCGGCAGGTCGCTTACCACCAGCCGAGCGTCCCCGAGTAGTTCACCCAGAGCCTGCTGCAGGGGCGCCGGCGCCATCATGGCGCCTTTTCGAAGCGCAGCGGACCGGTTGCCTGGCTTTGCGCCTGAGCGATCCGCACGGGCGGCAGGTGCAGAATCAATTGGCCGGACTTGCTGGCGCGACCGCGTAGCTCAACGCGGGCACCTGCTGGAAAGGCCTGCGGGTTAAACCGCAGTTGATACGGCAAATCGAGTCCGTTGCCACTCAAGGTGCTGCTGGCCAGCAGGTTTTGCGGGCGGCCGCGTTCATCGATGACCAATAGGGCCAGCTCGACTTCGGCCCCTGCTGGAATATTGAGCAGGGTTCCGCTCAATTCACGTTGGTAGGCTGGCAGCGGACCGAGACTTTTCGGCGTTTTACTGGCAACCGGTGCCTTGGGCGCCGGTGCAGACGTGGGTTGATCGCTGCTACAGGCGGCTAACAAGGCAGCAAAACAGAGCACAACGAGCGCTCGAAATGGCATGGGGAATTCCTTCGCGGCATATTTCCTCAGTGGATGGTAACCCCTTTGGCTTGTCTTGCCAGTGGGATGCGCTACCATGGCCCTCCCTTTTTTTGTTGCCTGCCACCATGCACTGTCCCTTCTGCGGTGCCAACGACACCAAGGTCATCGACTCGCGACTTGTAGCCGAGGGCGAGCAAGTGCGCCGTCGACGCGAATGCGTTGCCTGCGGCGAACGTTTCACCACCTTCGAAACAGCCGAGCTGGTTCTGCCCCGCCTGATCAAACAGGACGGCAGTCGCCAACCCTTCGACGAAGAAAAACTGCGTGCTGGCATGCAGCGCGCCCTGGAAAAGCGACCGGTCAGCGTCGAGCGCCTGGAAGCGGCGTTGGCGCATATCAAGCACAAGCTGCGAGCGACCGGCGAGCGCGAGGTCAAATCCCTGGTAGTCGGTGAACTGGTGATGAACGAGCTGCAAAAGCTCGATGAAGTCGCCTACATCCGATTCGCCTCGGTTTATCGGCGCTTCCAGGACCTCAACGAGTTTCGTGAAGAAATCGATCGCCTGGCGCGTGAGCCGGCTAAAGAGTAGGCATGTCAAACGAACGCGCAGTACTCGACGCCCATTACATGGCCCGTGCCCTGGAACTGGCTCGCAAGGGCTTGTATTCAACCCACCCCAACCCGCGTGTCGGGTGTGTGATCGTGCGCGATGGTCAGATCGTCGGCGAAGGCTGGCATGTCAGAGCGGGTGAGCCTCACGCCGAAGTACACGCGTTGCGTGAAGCGGGCGAGCTGGCGCGTGGCGCCTGCGCTTATGTCACCCTTGAACCGTGCAGCCACCACGGGCGTACGCCGCCTTGTGCCGAGGCGCTGGTCAAGGCGGGCGTAGCGCGTGTGGTCGCGGCCATGCGGGACCCCAACCCCCAAGTGGCGGGGCAAGGGCTCAAGCGCTTGGCCGAAGTCGGTATCGACGTTGCCAGCGGTGTGCTCGAAGCCGAAGCGCGCGCGCTCAACCCAGGCTTTCTCAAACGCATGGAGTGCGGCCTGCCGTTTGTGCGGGCAAAGCTTGCGATGAGCCTGGATGGCCGCACGGCCATGGCCAACGGCGAGAGCCAGTGGATAACAGGCCCCGCCGCGCGTTCAGCAGTACAGCGCCTGCGTGCCCGCTCCAGCGTGGTGCTGACCAGTGCCCAAAGCGTGCTGGCCGACAATGCGCGAATGACCGTGCGCGGTGACGAGTTGGGCCTTGATCCGCAAACCACCGCACTTGCCCTCGAGCGCCCACCGTTGCGTGTGCTGGTCGATGGCCGCTTGCGCCTGCCACTCGATGCGCCGTTCTTCAAGGCCGGGCCGGCACTGGTAATTACCGCAGCGGCCGTTGATCCGGCCTATGCCGAAGCCGGTCATGAGTTGCTGCACTTGCCGGGTGTCAACGGCCGAGTGGATCTGCCTGCGCTGCTGCGCGAGTTGGCGGCGCGCGGAAGCAGTGAAGTGTTGTTGGAAGCAGGAGCCGGATTGGTAGGCGCTTTTGCCCAGCTTGGCCTGATCGACGAATATCAGATCTTTGTTGCCGGCAAGTTTCTGGGCTCCAGCGCCCGGCCTTTGCTGGATTTGCCGCTGAACCACATGTGTGAGGCGGTGCAGTTGAAAATTACTGAAATGCGCGCAGTAGGCGATGACTGGCGAGTCACTGCGGTTCCTGTGCCGACACCCGGCGTATAATTCCAGGCTAGCTACGCGCAGCCCTGTTCTCGAGGAGGACTCATGTTCACCGGCATCATCGAATCCATCGGCAGTATCCGCTCCCTGACTCCCAAAGGCGGCGACGTGCGGGTATATGTCGAAACCGGCAAGCTCGACCTGGGCGACGTCAAACTGGGCGACAGTATCGCCGTCAACGGTGTTTGCTTGACAGCTGTCGAGCTGCCTGGCGATGGCTTCTGGGCGGACGTCAGTCGCGAAACCCTGGATTGCACCGCCTTCAACGACCTCAAGAGCGGTAGCCGGGTCAATCTGGAGAAGGCGCTGACGCCGACTACGCGCCTGGGCGGCCACCTGGTCAGCGGCCATGTCGACGGTGTCGGCGAAGTGGTCTCGCGCAGCGATAACGCCCGCGCCATCCAGTTCCGCATTCGTGCGCCCAAGGAACTGGCCAAATACATTGCCCACAAAGGCTCGATCACTGTCGATGGCACCAGCCTGACAGTGAACGTCGTCGATGGCGCCGAATTCGAGCTGACCATCGTCCCGCATACCCTGGCCGAAACCATCATGGCCGACTACCGTCCAGGTCGTCGGGTCAACCTTGAGGTCGACCTGCTGGCCCGTTACCTGGAGCGTTTGCTGCTGGGTGACAAAGCTGCAGAGTCGAGCAACGGCAGCGGCATTACCGAAAGTTTCCTGGCCGCCAACGGCTACCTGAAATCCTGATTTGAAAGGGGGTGCCGCGTGGCGCTCAACAGCATCGAAGAACTGGTTGAAGACATCCGCCAAGGCAAAATGGTCATCCTGATGGATGACGAAGACCGCGAGAACGAAGGCGATGTGATCATGGCTGCCGAGTGCTGCCAGGCCGAGCACATCAACTTCATGGCCAAGCATGCCCGTGGTCTGATCTGCATGCCGATGTCGCGTGAGCGCTGCGAAACGCTCAAGCTGCCACTGATGGCGCCGCGTAACGGTTCCGGTTTCGGTACCAAATTCACCGTCTCGATCGAAGCCGCAACCGGCGTCACCACCGGTATTTCCGCGGCTGATCGCGCTCGCACTGTGCAGGCTGCCGCCGCTCGTGATGCCAAGGCCGAAGACATCGTCAGCCCGGGGCACATCTTCCCGCTGATGGCGCAACCTGGCGGAACCCTGGCCCGTGCAGGCCACACCGAAGCGGCTTGCGACCTGGCGCGCATGGCTGGTTTCGAACCAAGCGGTGTGATCTGTGAAGTGATGAACGACGACGGCACCATGTCCCGTCGCCCGGAACTGGAGGCATTTGCCGCCGAGCACGGCATCAAGATTGGCACCATTGCCGACCTGATTCATTACCGCATGATCCACGAACGTACCGTTCAGCGGATTTCCGAGCAGCCGTTGGACAGCGAACTGGGCAGTTTCAACCTGGTGACCTACCGCGATTCGGTGGAAGGCGATGTGCACATGGCTCTGACCCTGGGCAACATCTGTGCAGAAGAACCGACGCTGGTGCGGGTACACAACATGGACCCACTGCGCGACCTGTTGATGGTCAAGCAGCCAGGTCGCTGGAGCCTGCGCGCCGCCATGAGCGCGGTCGCCGAGGCCGGCAGCGGTGTGGTGTTGCTGCTCGGTCACCCGCTGGAAGGCGATGTATTGCTGGCGCATATCCGTGAAAGCGCTGATGCCTCTCCAGTGAAAACGCCGACCACCTACAGCACGGTCGGTGCCGGTTCGCAGATTCTGCGGGACCTGGGCGTACGCAAAATGCGCCTCATGAGCTCACCAATGAAGTTCAATGCGATATCCGGATTCGATCTGGAAGTTGTAGAATACGTGCCCTCCGAATAAAGCAGGGGCGATTCCCGCTGTTGATTCGGAACAAAACTCCCACAGGCCGCACCGTTGCGGCCTGGCTCTTTAAGATGAGAACCCCACAATGTCCCTGAAGACCATCGAAGGTACCTTCATTGCCCCCAAAGGTCGCTATGCTTTGGTGGTTGGCCGCTTCAACAGCTTCGTAGTCGAAAGCCTGGTAAGCGGTGCCGTTGATGCCCTGGTTCGCCATGGCGTGAGCGAAAGCGACATCACCATCATTCGTGCCCCGGGTGCGTTCGAGATCCCGTTGGTTGCACAGAAAGTTGCCCAACAAAGCGAATATGCCGCAATCATCGCCCTGGGCGCAGTGATTCGTGGCGGTACCCCGCACTTTGAATACGTGGCGGGCGAATGCACCAAGGGCCTGGCCCAGGTGTCCATGGAGTTCGGCGTACCGGTGGCATTCGGTGTCCTGACTGTCGACTCGATTGAACAGGCCATTGAGCGTTCCGGCACCAAAGCCGGCAACAAGGGTGCCGAAGCTGCTCTGTCCGCCCTGGAAATGGTCAGCCTGCTGGCGCAGTTGGAGGCCAAGTGATTAGCGACGAAAGCGATCGTTTCAACCCGCGCGATCCAAAACCTGCGGATGCTGGCAAACCATCGAAAAGCGCCAAGCGTCGCGAAGCTCGTCAGCTTGCGACTCAAGCGCTGTACCAATGGCACATGGCCAAGCACTCGCTGAACGAGATCGAAGCACAGTTCCGGGTCGATAACGATTTCACCGATGTCGATGGTGCCTATTTCCGCGAAATCCTGCATGGGGTTCCGGCAATCAAGGAAGAAATCGACAAGGCTCTGGTCCCGTGCCTGGACCTGGCCCTTGAAGAACTCGACCCGGTTGAACTGGCGGTTTTGCGCCTGTCTACCTGGGAGTTCATCAAGCGCGTTGACGTGCCATACCGTGTAGTCATCAACGAAGGTGTCGAGTTGGCCAAGGTCTACGGCGCCACCGACGGCCACAAGTTCGTCAACGGTGTGCTCGACAAACTGGCTCCACGGCTGCGTGAAGCCGAAGTAAAGGCGTTCAAGCGCTGATTCCGGCGCTGATTGCCAATGGGTGAGTTCGAGCTGATTCGCCATTTCTTCGCCGCCGCGCCTTGCGCGCAAGGCGGCGAAGCGGTTGCGTTGGGCATTGGCGACGATTGCGCCTTGCTCAGCCTGGCGCCGGGTGAACAGCTGGCGATCTCCACCGATACGCTGGTGGCCGGGGTGCATTTCCCGGCTGTCTGCGACCCTTTTTTGCTCGGTCAGCGTTCGCTGGCTGTTGCTGCCAGTGATCTGGCTGCCATGGGCGCCACGCCCATTGGCTTTACCCTTGCCCTGACCCTGCCAGAGGTGCGTGCCGACTGGCTGCAGGCCTATGCCCACGGCCTGAACCAGATGGCGCAAGCTTGCCAACTCAGCCTTATCGGTGGTGACACTACCCGTGGCCCGCTGAGCTTGACCATGACCGTGTTCGGCCGCGTGCCCTCTGGTTTGGCCCTGACCCGCAGCGGCGCCCGTGCTGGTGACTTGCTGTGCGTGGGTGGCGAGCTTGGCAATGCTGCCGGTGCCTTGCCGTTGGTGCTTGGCCAGCAGCAGGCTGGCCCGGCGGTGGCTGATCCGCTGCTGGCCCATTACTGGTCGCCCCAGCCGCAATTTGCTCTGGGGCAGGCGCTACGCGGCAAGGCTACTTCGGCGTTGGATATTTCCGATGGGCTGTTGGCCGATTGTGGGCATATCGCCAAGGCGTCGCAGGTGTCTGTGCAAGTGCAACTGAGCAGGCTGCCAATCTCGCCGGCGCTGCAAACGTTATTCGGTCATCAAGGGGCTCAACAAGCCGCATTGACCGGCGGTGACGATTACGTACTGGCGTTCACCTTGCCTGAGGAGGAGCTTGCACCCCTGCTGGAGGCCAGTTGGCCGATCCATGTGGTGGGGCGTGTAGGCGCTGGCGCTGGCGTTTCCCTGGTAGATGACCAGGGCAAGGACATCACCCCGACAACCCGGGGTTATCAACATTTTAGGGAGCAACCGTGACCGACCACCCCAATCAGGTGCCTGCGGAGAATGTTCCGCCTTCGGTCTGGCGCAATCCTTGGCACTTTCTCGCATTCGGCTTCGGCTCCGGGACCTTGCCCAAGGCGCCGGGAACCTGGGGCTCGCTGGTAGCGTTACCCTTCATTCCGCTGTGGCAGATGCTGCCCGACTGGGGCTACTGGCTGATGCTGGGCCTGACCATGCTGTTCGGCTTCTGGCTGTGCGGCAAAGTTGCCGATGACTTGCGTGTTCACGACCATGAAGGCATTGTCTGGGACGAAATGGTCGGCATGTGGATCACCCTCTGGCTGGTTCCGGAAGGTTGGCAATGGCTACTGGCGGGCTTTTTGATGTTCCGTTTCTTCGACATCCTCAAGCCCTGGCCGATTCGCTGGATTGACCGCCATGTGCATGGCGGCGTCGGAATCATGCTTGACGATGTGCTGGCGGGCGTCTTCGCTTGGTTGGGTATGCAAGTGCTTGTATGGAGTGTCACTTAAGGGAGTGGTGCAATGCGTGGATGGCGAGTAGTCCTGTTGATCCTGGCGCTGGTTGCCAGTGGCGTTCATGCCAGCGAGACAATCACAATTCCCAAGCAGGTACGACTGGCCAGCGAGATCTGGGAGGACTACACCAACGCCGACGGTAGCGGCATCGCCTGGGATATTCTGCGCAAGGTATTCGAGCCGGCTGGCGTCAAGGTCCAGAGCGTCAGTGTCCCGTATAGCAGGGCAATTGGCCTGGTCAAACGCGGCGAAGCCGATGCCTGGGTGGGTTCCTATTTTGAAGAAAGCGCTGACAACCTCTATCCGCGCTGGCATTTCGATACCGACCACATCTACGCCCTGAGCCTGGCCAGCAAGCCGCTGCCTACCTTGGATAACCTCGGCCAGTTCAAACTTTCCTGGGTTCGTGGCTACGACTACCAGAGTTACCTGCCCAAGGTTGGCGAATACCGCGAGGTGCAGCGGCGCGAAGGGATACTGCCGATGCTCGAGCGTGGGCGGGTGGATTTCTATATCGATGCGCAGACTGAAGTCGATTACGTGCTCAATCAGGCTAACGAGAATGAGCGTCACAAGTTCCGCAGCGTTCACATCGCCGAATTGCCGATGTACCTGGCGTTTGGCAACACCGAAGAGGGGCGGGCGCTCAAGGCGTTGTTCGATCAGCGCATGGATGTACTGGTCGCCAGTGGTGAGTTGCGGGCGATCTTCAGTCATTGGTCCCAGCCCTATCCCTTCGACAAGGTGAAGGGCCAGAAGTAGCTCAAATCGTACCTGTCGATGGGTTTGAGCAAACATTCGACCTGAGCAGCCTGCTCACATGCTGGTACAATCGGCCCACTTCAAGCTTTCAATTCAGGAGCACAAAGTGCCCGTCGTCTTTGTTGCCGCTTCCAAGCTGCCTACCCCGTTTGCGACTTTCACCATGCATGGCTTTCTTGATGAGGCCACGGGCCGCGAGCACGTTGTGCTCAGTCTGGGTGATATAGCGGATGGGCAACCGGTGTTGGGGCGCCTGCATTCCGAATGCCTTACCGGCGATGCGCTGTTCAGTCAGCGTTGCGACTGTGGCTCGCAGCTTGAAGCTGCCTTGCAGGCCATTGCGCGCGAGGGCCGCGGTGTATTGCTGTACCTGCGTCAGGAAGGTCGTGGCATTGGCTTGCTGAACAAGATTCGCGCCTACGAATTGCAAGACGGCGGCGCCGATACCGTCGAGGCCAACGAGCGCCTCGGTTTCGCGGCTGATCAACGCGACTACGGCATGTGCCAACCGATGCTTGAGCACCTGGGGGTCAAGTCGCTGCGGCTGATGACCAACAACCCGCGCAAGGTCAAGGCTTTGACCAGCATGGGTATCCCGGTAGCGGAGCGCGTGCCGTTGCATACCGGTCACAATCCGCACAACAAACACTACCTGGCCACCAAGGCTGGCAAGCTTGGCCACATGATGGGCAACGAGCACCAGAGCGAGGCCGGCCAGGCGTGACCCGGGCTCAGGTTCGCCGCCGTTTGCAACTGTCGTGGTGGCAATATCTTGCTGTCGCATTGGCGCCTTTGCTGGTGTTTAGCGCGGTCTTTGCTGACGGCCAGGACTTGATTCCGGTCCTGGCCATGCCGATGTTCATTGCCGGCGTGGCGTCGATGTTCCTCAGCCTGTCGCGCTTCGGCGCCTACAAGCATGCGCTGATTGCCACCCAAAAGTCCCTCGACAGCGACGCCGAGCCTGCAGCCTGGATCGAGCTGGCGCGAGTGCTGCGCAAGGGCATGCTGTTCGCCTGCCTGCCAGCTTGGATCTCCGCCTTGTCGGTGTTCGTGGGCCTGGAAGGTGTGCCGCGGATACTCCTGGCTGTTTCCAGTCTGGTACTGCTCTACCTTTATCGTATTCCGCGTCAGTTGGGCTGATGCGCGGCATACTGCTGCTGGTGTTGCTGATACTGGCCGCACCGCTCGCTGCAGCCCAGCGGGTGGTCAGCCTGGCGCCTTCGCTATCGGAAATCGTTGTCGAACTGCAGGCTACTGACCTGCTGGTGGGTATGCTCGATGGTGGCGAGCGTCCGACTGCGTTGGCCCACGTGCCTTCAATAGGGCGTTATGGCCAGATCGATATGGAGCGTCTGCTCAGCCTCAAGCCGGATTTGTTGTTGCTCTGGCCGGGGAGTGTACCGGCAGCCCAACGCGACCAGCTGCGGCGGCTGGGTATCGCCACCTACACGGCTGAACCTCATGGTATCGACGAACTGATCGAGCAGATCGAAGCTATCGGCGCGCAACTGGGGCGAGCCGAGCAAGGGCGCGAGCGGGCGCAGCAACTGCGTGTGCAGTTGCAGGGGCTGCGAGCTCGTTATCACCGCGAGCAGCCGCTGCGGGTGTTCTACCAAGTCTGGGACAAACCCTTGTATACCGTGGGCGGCGGGCAAATTGTCAGCGATGCCCTGGCGGTGTGTGGCGCACGCAATGTGTTTGCCGAACTAACGATACCGGCGCCGCAGGTCAACCTGGAGTCAGTGCTGTTACGGGATCCGCAGGTGATCATCGCCAGCGAACAGGCCCAGCTCGATGCCTGGAAGGCTTGGCCGCAGGTGGATGCGGTACGCCATGATCGCTTGCTGCAGGTACCGGACAAAGGCCTGGAACGGCCCAGTGGGCAGATGATCGAGGCAACGGCGCGGTTGTGTCAGTTGCTGGAGACTAAAGCGCCGGTGTCCAAGTGATGCCGAGTAGCCAGGTGCGGCCTTCTTCGCGGTAATCGGCGAAGCCTGAGCGGTAGTTGTACTGGGCTCGACTGTAGGTTTTGTCCAGCAGATTATCTGCCTTCAGTTCCAGGCGCAGTTCATTGCTGAGGTTCCAACTGCTGCGCAAACCGAGCAGGCCGTAGCCGCTCAGCGTCCTGGTGTTATCTGCGTCGGCATAGCTACTGCTGACCGCTTGCCAACTGGCGCCCAGCCCCAGGCGATCAAACTGACGGTCCACATCCAGGCTGAGCGTGCGGCGTGCGCGACGCTCCAGGGTGTGACCGGAATCGCGGTCGCGAGGATCGATCAGCGACAGTCCCAGGCTGCTTTGCCAGCCGAACCACTCCTGATGCAGACTGGCCTCAAACCCATTGATCCGGGCCGAACCCACGTTGTGCGGGATGAAGCTGCTGCCATAGACAATCGCGTTGCGAAGGTCCGTGCGATACAACGACGTTTCCAAGCGAGTGCTCTCGCTCAGCTGGCTGCGCCATTGCAACTCGTAGCTTTTCGAGCGTTCGGGCTTAAGGTTGGGGTCGCTGAAATCCGGGTAGTAAAGGTCGTTGAAGTTAGGCGCCCGGAAACCTTCGCTGTAGGACAGCAGAACGTCGTTATTCGCGTTCAGCGGCAGACTCAAGCTGGCGCTCCAGCTGTTTTGGCTACCAAACTGCTGGTTTTGATCGCGGCGCATGCCAACTTCGGTAGAAAAACTGTCGCCCTTGTACCGGTGTTGGAAGAAGGCTGCGCGGTTCCAGCGACTGTCCTCGTTGAGCGGGGAGCTGGTATGTAATCGGTCCTGGTACCAATCACCGCCCAGCAACAGGTTATTGCGTTCATCCAGGCTGAAATCGTTCTGCCAATTGATTGAGTCGCGATAGGTATTGAATTCGCTACCACCGGGCTGCAACGAATCGCGCTTGGTGTCGCGGTTCTCGCTGTGGCCCAGCTCCAGTCGCGAATGCCAGGCGTCGCTGAGCTGCGCGTCGGCGTAAGTGCCGATGCTGCTGACGTTGAAATCGGTATAAGGCTGGCTGGCGTCGATGAAAAGATTGTCGTATTCGCTACGGCCCCAGCTGTCGAGCAGGTTCAAGCCCAGTTCCAGGGACTCGCTGGCAACATGACTGAGGCTCAAGCTTACGCTTTTGTTGCGATACGCATCGTGATCGGCGTTGGCTGGATAAGACTCGCGGGTTGCATTGATGCCGGCGCTTTCTTCAAGGCCAGCAGCAAGGTTGAAGCGGGTGCGTTCATCTCCCCCCGACAGGCCGATATCACGCTGCCAGGTTTGGTTGCTTCCAGCGCCCAAGTGCAGGCGAGGCTGCAATCCGGGTTTGTTGGCGCGGCGCGTAAATATCTGAATCACGCCGCCAATGGCGTCGCTGCCGTAGATCGCCGAACGCGAGCCGCGAAGAACCTCGACGCGTTCAATCTGGTCGATGTTCAGAAACTGCAGGCCGCTGTCGCCGGAGGAGGTATTGGCGATGCGAACGCCATCAACCAGAACCAGGCTCTGCGCCGACTTGGTGCCGCGAATATAAATACCCGGCAGGCTGCCCCGCCCGCCCGTTCGCGACACTTGCACGCCCGGCACACGGGTCAGCAGGTCAGTGACGCTGGAAGGCTGCAAGCGGTCGATATCATTGCGTGTGAACACCGTGTTGGCGGCACTGGTTTGCGTGCGGTCTTCCACTTGGCGATTGGCGCTGATCAGGGTGTTGGGCAGCTTCAGGGCGCTGTCGCGATCAATGGGGTCGGCAAGTAGCGAGGTGGGCAGGCACAGCAGGAGCGGGGTCAGGCGCGAGAGTTTCATGGCAGTTCCGTGGCAATCGCGGGGCAAGCTCGCTCCCACGGTGGAAGCGAGCTGCCCCGCAATCAGGCATCAAAGACCGAGCAGTTGCATCCGCTGACGCACCGAGGTTTCGATTCCGGCTGCGTCCAGGCCACACTCGGCCAGCATCTGGGCAGGCTTTGCATGTTCTACATAGACGTCTGGCAAGCCCAGATGCAGTACCGGTTTGAGTATGGCTTCGCGGGCAAGAAACTCGCTTACCGCCGCACCGGCACCACCCATGATGGCGTTTTCTTCAATGGTCACCAGCAGCTCATGGCTGGCGGCCATTTCACGTACCAAGGCTTCGTCCATTGGTTTGACAAAACGCATGTCGACCACGGTTGCGTCGAGGCTTTCGGCGACCTTCAAGGCCTCGGCGAGCTGCACGCCGAACACCAGCATGGCGATCTTGCTGCCTTTACGGCGAACTACACCCTTACCGATTTCAAGCGGCTCGAGGCTGCTGTCGATGGTAGCGTTCGGGCCACTGCCACGCGGGTAGCGAACGGCCGCGGGGCCGTTGTACAGATGGCCGGTGCTGAGCATTTTGCGCAGTTCGTTCTCGTCGCTAGGGGTCATCACCAGCATGCCGGGGATGCAGCGTAAGTACGACAAATCGTAACTGCCCGCGTGAGTCGGACCGTCTTCGCCAACCAGACCGGCACGGTCAATAGCGAACAGTACGTCGAGGTTCTGCACCGCAACGTCGTGTATCAGCTGATCGTAGGCGCGCTGCAGGAACGTCGAGTAAATGGCCACCACCGGTTTTGCACCTTCGCAGGCCATCCCGGCCGCCAGGGTAACCGCGTGCTGTTCGGCAATGGCCACGTCGAAATAGCGCTCTGGATAACGTTCGCTGAACGCCACCAGATCAGAACCTTCTTTCATGGCTGGGGTAATGCCGACCAAGCGCTGATCAGCAGCAGCCATGTCGCAAAGCCATTGGCCAAAGACTGCCGAATACTTCGGTCCGCCAGCCTTTTTTGGCGCGGCAGCCGGAGCATCGACGGGTTCGAGCTTGGTGATGGCGTGGTAGCCGATCGGGTCGATCTCGGCTGGGGCGAAGCCTTTACCTTTTTTGGTGACTACATGCAGGAACTGCGGGCCTTTGAGGTCGCGCATGTTGCGCAGGGTAGTGATCAGTGTTGGCAGGTCGTGACCGTCGATGGGGCCGATGTAGTTCCAGCCCAGCTCTTCGAACAGGGTGCCAGGCACCAGCATGCCCTTGGCATACTCTTCGGTGCGGCGGGCAATTTCCCAGGCGCCGGGCAGTCGCGAAAGTACCTTCTTGCTGCCTTCACGCATGCTCGAATAGGTGCGGCTCGAGAGAATCTTGGCCAAATAGTTGGACAAGCCACCCACGTTGCGCGAAATCGACATGTCGTTGTCGTTGAGGATCACCAGCATGTCGGCATCGACTTCCTGGGCGTGGTTCAACGCCTCGAATGCCATGCCAGCGGTCAGCGCGCCGTCGCCGATCACGGCAATCGACTTGCGCGGATCATTCTGCAGTCGGGCGGCAATGGCCATGCCCAGGGCGGCACTGATCGAGGTGCTGGAGTGACCGACGCCAAAGGTGTCGTACTCGCTCTCGGCGCGACGCGGGAAGGCGGCCAGGCCGTCCTTCTGGCGCAGGGTGTTCATGCGCTGGCGGCGACCGGTGAGGATCTTGTGCGGATAGGCCTGGTGACCCACGTCCCACACCAACCGGTCGTCCGGGGTGTCGAAAACGTAGTGCAGGGCAATCGTAAGCTCGATTACGCCCAGGCCGGCACCGAAATGCCCGCCGGTTTGACCAACGGTATAGAGCAATTCCTGGCGCAGTTCGTCAGCCAGGTTCTCCAGGTCGGCTTCAGCCAGCCGACGCAAGCCGGCAGGCGTATCGGCACGGTCGAGCAGCGGCGTGACCGGGCGTTCGCGGGGGATCTCTTGAAACGTCGTGGGCATCAGGCGAATCGTTATAGATATGAAGTGGCGGCAGTTTACCTTATTGCGGTAATAGCTGCCCATTTGAGCTAATCGCGAGGCAAGTCTACTCCCACAATTACGGTGGGAGCAGGCTTGTTCCGCGATGCAGTCAGTACTTAGTTACGGCGCTCAACGATATAACGCGCCAGTTCACGCAACGGCTCGGCTGCTGCGTCGAATGGCCGCAGGGCGGTCAGGGCCTGGTCGCGCAGCTCAATGGCGTAAGCCTTGGCGGCTTCCAGTCCGAGCAATGCCGGGTAGGTCGGTTTGTCCCGGGCGATATCGGCACCCTGGCGTTTGCCCAGGGTTTCGGTGTCGCTCTCAACATCAAGAATGTCGTCTTGCACCTGGAATGCCAGGCCAATGGCTTGGGCGTAGGTCTGCAGGGCCTTGAGCTGTGCTTCGTCGGCACGCGCACTGGCCAGGGCGCCCAGTCGGACGCTGGCTTCGATCAGGGCGCCGGTTTTATGCCGGTGCATGAACTCAAGGGCTGTCTGGTCAAGCTTGAGGCCTACCGAACCGAGGTCGATGGCCTGGCCGCCGACCATACCGGCTGGGCCTGCAGCCGAAGCCAGGGTTCGCACCATCGCCAGGCGGGTTCCGTCAGCTTGCGGGCTCAACGCGGGATCGAGCAGGGCGTTGAACGCCAGGCTCTGCAGCCCGTCGCCAGCGAGAATTGCGCAGGCTTCGTCAAACGCCTTGTGAGTAGTGGGCTGGCCCCGGCGCAGATCATCGTCGTCCATGGCTGGCAAGTCGTCATGCACCAGCGAATACGCATGGATCAGTTCGACAGCGCAGGCGGCGCCATTGGCTTGCTCAGCAGCGCCACCTAGCGCTTCGCAAGCGGCATAGGCGAGCAACGGACGCACACGCTTGCCACCGTTCATCACGCTGTAGCGCATGGCGGCGTACAAGCGGGTCAGCTCTACCGAAGGAGGAACAAACAACTGCTCGAGGGCCGCATCGACCCGTGCCTGGCAACTGGCCTGATAAGTGGTGATCATTCGGCCTGTTCCGCGTCGAATGGTTCGGCCTTCAGTTCGCCGTCGCGCTCCAGCAAAACCTGGACTTTCTGTTCGGCCTGGACAAGGGCGCTCTGACAATCACGGGTCAGGCTGATGCCTTGCTCGAACGCAGTCAGTGAGTCTTCCAGCGACAGCTCACCGTTCTCCAGGCGCTCGACCAGCGCTTGCAAGTCGGCGAGGGATTGCTCGAAATCAATAGAGGCTTTTTTTCGGGCCATGGCGGCTGTCTCGGTGGCGGTATAAACGGCGCGACACTAGCAGAGCGGGGCGGGGGGAGCAAATCGGCAGGGCGGATCTTTCGTCGCATTCTGTTGCATAAAGACCGACGGCTAATACTTGCTTTTACTCAAGGGCTCGCATTGTGGGCGCTTGCAGCTCTCTGCCATAATCGCGACCGCTTTATCTCGCGGCATTCGCGAAGGTGGGCCTCCTTTGTCTGACGTCACGTAATGGACTACGTTGTGAGCTTCCTTTCTATCGAGTTCGGTCTTAGCTTCACCCTGTTTTTCGTCATTTACTGGAGTTTGTGCTGGAGCGTTCGCCTTCAGAACCTACTACTGCTAGGGGCAAGCTACGCGCTGGTCGCCAGTTTCAGCCTCAATTCGCTGTACGTCCTTCTCGGCTACAGTGCCCTGGTTTACCTGTTGGGCTTGCTGGGTGAGCGTTATCCGGGGCGGCGTTTCAGTTATTTACTGGTACTGCTGTTGGTGCTGGGCTGCTTTTATCTGTTCAAGTATCAAGAGTTCTTTGTCGCAAGTGTGCAAGGCGCATTGCTGGGTGCCGGCATTGACGTGTCGTTACCGGTGCTGGAGCTGCTGGTACCGATTGGCTTGTCGTTTTATACCTTTCACTCGGTCAGCTACCTGGTGTCGATCAATCGACGCGAGATGCCCAGCGCGAGCCCTCAGGACCTGGCCCTGTACCTGGCGTTTTTCCCCAGTCTGATTGCCGGTCCGGTCAATCGCGCCGCGCATATGCTGCCGCAGATCCGCCCGCAGGTCATGCGCCAGGTACTGGAGCCCCAGCGTGCCCTCGGGCTGATCGCCCTGGCGGTGGTCAAACTGTTCTTCTGCAGCGCCTGGTTGGCGAGCCAATGGGTCGATCCAGTATTCGAAACGCCAGGCAGTTACACGGCAGAACAGACACTCCTGAGTGTGTATGGCTACAGCTTTCTGATCTATTTCAACTTCAGTGGCTACACCAACCTGGTAACCGGCATCGCCCTGCTGCTGGGCTTTCGTTTGCCCGACAACTTCAATGCCCCATACGCCGCTCACAACCTCAAGGAGTTCTGGGCACGCTGGCATATCAGCCTGTCGCTGTTCATTCGTGATTACGTGTACATCCCTTTGGGCGGCAATCGTCGCGGTGTATGGCGCGGCAATCTGAATATGCTCCTGGCCATGCTGATTTCCGGCCTGTGGCACGGGGCGAGCCTCAACTTCGTCATTTGGGGCGCGTTGCACGGTGTGGGCCTGGCGCTCTACAAAGCATCGACCTACTTCCTGCCGCAACCGATGCGTTGGCCGGGAGCGGGGGTGGCAGCGCGTTTGCTGACATTCCACTACGTGGCCTTTGCCTGGATCTTTTTCCGCAGTGCGAATCTGGATGAAGCCATGGACATCCTGTCTGGCATTGCCGGCATGAGCCTGGACGGCGTGTTCTCGTCGACCGGTCTGCTGCTGTTGGCCAGCGTTGTGTATGTGGCGGTATATCCGCAATTGCTGGTGTTGCTGCGCCAGTTCTTTGCCGCATCGACCCGTTTACCCTGGCAGTTGTACCCGGTACCCCTGGGGATCTTCGTGTCACTGGTTATCTTCGCTTCGCAGTCAGGCGTGCCGGGGTTTATCTATGCAAGTTTCTAGTTCTGGCCAGCTATTGCGCGTGCAACTGGATGCAGCCAAAGCCTTCTACGCAATTGTCCTGACCACGCTGTTGCTGTTCTGGTTGAACCAGGACTCGATCAGCCTCTATTGCCAGCAGAAATACCATCAGAGCTGCGAGCTGCCAGTGCTTGGACAAAGTCCGGCGTGGCGCTTGGGTGGCAACCTGACCCAGGCGCTGGGGGCGGCTCGCGACAGCTTTGTGGTCAGCCTGGAAAAAAGTCTGGAGCCTGGCCAGACGGCAGTAGCTGAAGTGAAAACCGTCGAGCTGCCTGCGCCGATACCGGTGGTATCGGTCAATCTGGTCACTGCGCATCAGCCGGCAGCGGCGGTGGTGAGCAAGCCTGTGGCCGTCAAAGTGGCCACGCCAGCGGTCGCCGTGGCGCCGGTCAAACCGGCAGCGTCCGTTGCTGCCAGCGTATTGCCGTCGGCCACAGTCGTGTCACTGGCGGCAGGTGATGAGGTTTTTCTTGTTGGTGACTCGCTGATGCAAGGCGTTGCGCCGCATCTGGCCAACAGCCTGCGCAAGCGCTACCAGATCAAAAGCGTCAACCTCAGCCGGCAAAGTACCGGGCTGGCGTATCCAGGGTTTTTCAACTGGCCTCGAACCGTTGCGCAAACCCTCGACAGCTCGCCGAACATTCGCTTGATGGTCATTTTTCTCGGGCCTAATGACCCGTGGGACATGCCGCAGGGCAAGGGCAAACCCTTCCTGCGCTTCAAGTCGCCGGATTGGGAAACTGCCTATCGCCAGCGTATCGATACGATTTTGCAGGAGGCACGTGAACATCAGGTCCAGGTGATCTGGGTAGGGCCGCCAAACATGCAAAAACCCAAGCTCTCCACCGCCATGGCCTACCTCAGCAACTTGTACCGAGAGCAGACCGGGCTTTATCAACAGCACTACCTCTCTGCCAACCCTGTGCTGGGTTACAAGGATGAGACGTTCTCCTATACCTTGCAGAACAGTCAAGGCAAACGGGTCAAGACACGTGTCGATGACGGCATTCATTTCACCATTACCGGGCAGAAGCTGATCGCCGAACAGATACTGTCGATGATCGCCTTCCCGGGGCTCACTGTAACGGGACACTGATGCGTCGACTGCATAACATTCTGGGGTTGGCCCTGCTGATCTGTGCGTTGCCGGGCTGCAGCCCGGTGGCGGCAGTCAGCGGCTCGACGCCTGCGGCCAATGCTGCGGCCAGACCGCAGGCAAGCCAGGGCAACGGCAACCTGATGGTGCTGGCCAACAAGTTCAAGGGCGCAAGTCGTGCGCCGGTTACTATCGTCCAGTTCGGCGACTCACACACGGCGGCCGATCTCTTCACCGGTGAAATGCGCCGCTTGCTTCAAGGGCAATATGGCGATGGCGGGATCGGTCTGATTGCTGCAACCCCAGTGCCTGGCACCCGCTATGAGCAGGTCATCCTCAAAACTGCCAAACGGCACTGGGAGCTGGTGTCGGCGCGCAACCAGCAGAGTTCGCAGTTTCCGCTCGGCGGCTACCTGTCGGTGCCCTTGATAGCGAAACCCAGCGTGCGCATCGAAGCGCGTACACCCAGCGCCCAGCGCTACCGGGTTTCAGCGCTGTACCAGGCACAAGCGAGCACCAGCCTGCTATTGCGCGACAACCGCGGCCAGAACCGGCGGCTGCTGGCGGCGACCGGTGGACAATGGCGATTCGGCCCGGTGGTCAACAATATTGGATTGCCGCTGGAGCTGACTCTCGACACGCGTCCAGGCACAGTGCTGGGTGGCTGGTACCTGCAGAACCAGAAAAATGCCGGTGTCATCTACTCGGCCCTGGGTATCAACGGCGCCCGCCTGGAAGTCCAAGACAAATGGCAGCCCGGCTGGCAAGACACCCTCAAGTCGCTGCGCCCCGATCTGGTTATTCTCGCCTATGGCACCAACGAAGCCTTCGACGACACCCTTGACCTCAACCTGTATCAGGCCCAGCTCAAGCAGACCCTTGAGCGTCTGCGTCGTGACCTGCCGCGAGCAGCGGTGCTGATCGTCGGGCCGCCGGACTCGATCAAGCAACGCAAGGCACACAGTTGTGCCGCACGTCAGCCGCAAAAATTGGCAGCGATCATTGCCATCCAGCGCCAGGCAGCCCGGCAAGCCAACGCCCTGTTCTGGGATTGGCAGGCATACATGGGCGGGCAGTGCTCGGTTGTCGCCTGGCAGGCACAAGGTTTGGCGCGCGGAGATCTGGTGCACCTGACAGCGGATGGTTATCGCAAGAGTGCGGCTGGCCTGTATGAGTACCTGCGCACACAGTTGAAATTGAAGTAAGACAAGGAAAAGGAGAGGCGGGGACGACTTTGGGGTGGCTTGCGGCGTCCCATGAAGTCGTCGACCCGGCCCTCAAAAAGAAGAGGCCAATCCAGATGCCCGAGAGCACCTGCTCAGCAAGTGCCGACTGGCATCCGGCCAGTCGTGATTCGGTCCTCTGAAATACACCTTAGTTGCTGTCTGGTGTACTGTAAAATTTTCTGAACGCATTATGTGTCTAGTTGTAAGTACACGTGCGTATATCCAGGGGGTGACATGAACCTGCTTGAAGTGGCCGGTGGCAAACCGATCAAACTCTGGACCCAGGGCGTACCGGTAGAAGACGAGGCGCGCAAGCAACTGATCAACACTGCGAAGATGCCGTTTATCTTCAAGCATCTCGCGGTCATGCCGGATGTGCATCTGGGCAAGGGCTCGACCATCGGCAGCGTGATCCCCACCCTTGGCGCGATAATTCCCGCAGCAGTAGGTGTAGATATCGGCTGCGGCATGATCGCTGCCAGCACCTCGCTGGTGGCCAGCGACCTACCCGAAAACCTCCATCGCCTGCGCAGCGCCATCGAAAAAGCCGTACCCCATGGTAAAACTTTCGGCCGTCACGATCAGGGCGCTTGGGATCAGGTGCCGGCGCAGGCTGACCATGCCTGGCGGGGCTTGGTCGGGCGCTTCAACGTGATCACCGGCAAATACCCGCGACTGGAGAAAACCAACAACCGTCAGCACTTGGGCACGCTGGGCGGCGGCAACCATTTCATCGAAGTCTGTCTGGATGAAGCCGACCGCGTCTGGTTCATGCTACACAGTGGCTCACGCGGGGTAGGCAACGCCATTGGCAACTTGTTCATCGAATTGGCCCAGGCTGATATGCGCCAACACATCGCTAACTTGCCAGACAAGGATCTGGCCTATTTCGAAGAAGGCAGCCGTCACTTTGCCGATTACGTCGAAGCAGTTGAGTGGGCCCAGGACTTCGCCCGGCAAAACCGCGCGTTGATGATGCAGGCGGTGATTGCTGCCGCTCGCCAGGTGCTGAAAAAGCCATTCGAGGCCAACCTTGAAGCAGTCAACTGCCACCATAATTACGTGCAACGCGAACGCCACTTCGGCGAGGACATCCTGGTTACGCGCAAAGGCGCGGTGTCGGCGCAGAAAGGCCAACTGGGCATCATTCCCGGCTCCATGGGCGCCAAGAGCTTCATTGTTCGTGGCTTGGGCAATGAAGAGTCGTTCTGCTCGTGCAGCCACGGTGCTGGGCGCACCATGAGCCGCACCCAGGCGAAAAAACAGTTCACCCTCAACGACCAGGTGCGCGCCACCGCCCATGTCGAATGCCGTAAGGACAAAGACGTCATCGATGAGATCCCCATGGCCTACAAGAACATCGATGCGGTAATGCAGGCTCAGCGGGAGCTGGTAGAAGTGGTGCACACCTTGCGGCAAGTGGTGTGTGTGAAGGGCTGAACATTCAGGCTGTGCTTAAACAACAAGGGCAGCTGTTGAGCTGCCCTTGTTGGAAGTTTGCCAAGCGCTCGCCGCTTAAGGGCGTTTGCCTTCGGCGCACCAGGATTCCCACTCGCCGATCTGCTCACTGTTGATCAAGGCGTCTTCGCCGACTTCTGCGCGATACGCGTTCATCCAAGCGTCTTCGCAGCTTTCGTTAGAGGTTGTTGCAACGACGGGCACAAGGTTGCCCGGATAATCACTTTCAAAGTCTTCATCTTCTGCTTGTGGCGTACGCACCAGCTGAACTTCCTCAAGCAACGCACCGTCTAGCGGGTCGAATTTACGAACCCAGCCTGAAACGGCAACACCGTTTTCATAGATGAGTTCCGACGCTTGCAGCACGATGTCGGTGTGCAGGATGTTCTTGTACTTTTTCTGTACGCCATCGAGCTTGCCGTCTTTGTAGTTTTCTTCGGCGCCGACGAAATTCTTCAGGCTACCGGCGAAGTAGTCGAACTTGATCTGCGGGCCGTGCAGTTGGCCGTTGGCGTAGTTGTGCTTGCCGTTGGAGTCGGTCTCGAAACCGCTGAACTTAGTGCCATTGCTCCAGACCAGTTGCGTGATCACTTTACTGCCATCGGCGTTCCAGCGAGTTTCCTGGGCGTCCGGCTTGCCCTCCTTGAACGTCTGCTGATGAGTCAGCACGCCATTCTGGTACTCTTCGGCAACACCGTCCTGGCGGCCGTTCTTCCAGTTCTTCACCGAAATCGTGGTGCCTGACTTGGCGTCGAACACCGTCTCGGTGCCGTTCTTGCTGCCGGCGGCGTATTCAACTTCGTAGACTTTTTTAGCGTCGTAGAAACATTCGCCCTTGCCGCTGAAGCGGCCCTTTTCCACTTGCGTGTTACACAGCGCGGTAAGGCCTGGCAGACCGATTGGCAAATTAACGATGCGACCGGTGAAAGGATCGGAATCTCCGCTCTTGTACATCAGACCATTTTTAGTCACGACTTGCGCGTTGTCGATTTCGGCGCTGCAGCCGGTAAGAAAGACGGCGGCCAGAGCGACTGCAAGTAGATTTCTCATGTTGCGTTCCATATCGATGAGCATTCTGGAGAGTGGACAAGGCGGGAAGTCTCGATGCTTGGTTGGGTGATGTCAATGTAGTGGCGTCAGTGAAACCAGTACTTTTCTTCAGGTGGACGCCAGGGATCCACGCTGCAACGCTTGCGTGGTGTCGATGACAAAGCTGCGCAGCCAGCGGTTATGTGCGTCGTCGTTGTGCTCCACATCCCAGACCATGAATACGCGAAAGGCGGGGACGAAAATCGGCACAGGGCTTACGGTCAAGCGCGCTATGCGGGCATAGGACAGCGCTGCAAAAGTAGGCAATGTAGCGATCACGTCGCTGTGCACCAAGGTAGCCAGCGCGCCACTGAAGTGGGTGAAAGAGGCGGACACCCGGCGCGCGACACCTTCGCTTTCCAGCAGGTCGTCCACAAACCCTCGACGGCCATCGAAGGAAATCCTTACATGCTCATGCATCAGGTATTCGTCACGGGTAAGCGGGCTTTTCAGATTGAGCCGCGGGCCGTCGTACAAGCATGAGTAAGACGAAGAGAACAGCACTTGAGAGCTGTAGTGCGAAGTCAGCTCTTTGGGTTCGGAGCACAAGACCAGGTCGATGTCGGGGTCAGCCAACGATGTTTTCCACAGCGAGCTATTGCTCTGATGAAAGGCGAATTTAACTGAGAGACCGCGAGCCTTTGCCTCGTTGACCAGTCTTGGCGAAATGTAGCTCTCGATATCGTCCGATAGCGCAATGTTGAACACCCGATTAGAAGACTCGGCAGAAAATTGCGGGCGTTTTTCCACGATTGTGGCGACGGCTGTCAGGGCCTGCGTGATTTTCGGCGCTATTTCCAGCGCCCGCCTGGTTGGCACCATGCCGGTGCCGGTGCGGATGAACAGCTCGTCTTGAAACTGTTCACGAAGGCGCTTGAGCGAAGAGCTGACTGCCCCTTGAGTTACATGCAGCACCGCCGCTGCGCGGGTCACGCTGCGCTCATTCATCAAACATTGAAAAACAATGAGCAGGTTGAGATCGATCCTGCTGATATTAGCAATGCTAATCATGGCTATCTCTTATATTCGTTTGATTAATTTGCCCTGACATTCTTAATCTCGACCTGCACAAACACAACAATAAACGGGTGGCTGGGGATGCAAGAATCGATAGTGCAAACGCAACAGGGTGAGCATGTAGCCTCCCCAAACGATGCGGCAGAGCTGCGCAAGCGCGCCATTGCCGTCGGTATCGGCAACTTCATGGAATGGTTCGATTTCGCGATCTACGGCTACTTCGCCGCGGTTATCGGGCAACTGTTCTTCCCTTCCGCAGCCCCTGGCGTTTCGCTGTTGTCTTCCCTGGCAGTGTTTGCGGTGGGTTTTCTTTCAAGGCCGCTTGGTGCTGTGGTACTTGGGCCGATTGGCGACAAGCTGGGGCGCCGCGCAGTACTGATCATTACCGTGTTCGGTATGGGCTTGGCCACAACGCTGATCGGTTTGTTGCCCGGTTACGCCGCCATCGGTATTGCCGCGCCGATCCTGCTGGTTGCATTGCGCTTTTTGCAGGGCATGATGGTCGGGGGTGAGTGGTCCAGCGCCGGGATCTATATTGTCGAAAGTGCACCGGCCAACCGTCGAGCCACTGCAGCCAGCGTTATCACTGGCACAGCGGGAGCTGCGTTTCTGTGTGGTACGGCCATCGCGGCCATCATCACCGCGTCGCTTTCGGACGAGGACCTGATGCAATGGGGTTGGCGCGTACCCTTTGTTGCCTCGATCATCATGGCCGGCGTTGCCATGTACATCCGCCGCAAACTGGGCGATACACCGGTCTACGAAGCGCTACAGCACAAGCGTGCTACCAATGCTTTGGAGCAGGTGTCACGTCGGGCCAAACAACGTGCCTTTGTGATTTCGTTTGCGTTCTCCGCCCTGTTCGGCGTGTCGCTTTACTACTTCATCACCTACGCCAACACGCACCTGACCCAGACGGTTGGCCTGAGCAAATCGACGGCCTTGGTGCTATGTAGTCTTGCCCTGGTGCTCTACACCCTGTTCAACCCGTTGGTTGGCCGTCTGAGCGATCGCTTTGGTCGTCGTCCTTTCGTGTTGGCCGCGGCCGCGGGCCTGACCCTGCTGGCGTACCCGGTGTTCTTGCTGATGAACACCGGCAGCTTTGCCGCGATCATGCTGGGTCTGGTGATCATGGCCGTGTTGGTAGCTATTACCGCAGTAATGGATGTGGTGCTGCTGGTCGAAGTGTTTCCCGCTTCGATTCGTTCGACAGGTGCCGCCGTCGGTCACAACGTCGCCTTGGCGCTGCTGGCCGGTCCGGGCCCCTTCATTGCCGTGGCGCTGATCCAGGCTACCCATAACCCGAACATTCCCGCTGCCTATCTGGCGGCAGTGTCGCTGATCTGTTTCATCGTTCTGTGGTTCCTGCTTCCGGAAACCAAGGACCGGGACATCACTCGCGGTTAAGACGCTCTTCAATACTCATCAAGGGAAGACTCATGATCAAGGTAGCGGTAGTTCAAGCTTCATCCATTCCATTCGAGCCGCAGCTCAGCGCCGAGAAAGCGGCGGGGCTGATTCGCGAGGCTGCGGAGCAAGGCAGTGAACTTGCAGTGTTTCCCGAAGCGTTTCTTGGCGGTTACCCCAAAGGTGCTGCATTCGGCACGGTGGTAGGCAGCCGCAGTGACGTTGGCCGCGCTCAATACCTGCGCTATGTACAAGGCGCTGTCAGCCTGGAGGGTCCCGAACTGGCCCGGCTTTGCGAGGTGGTCAACGAAACCGGCGTACATGTGGTCATGGGTATTATCGAGCGCCTGGGTCGCACCCTGTACTGCACCGCCGTGACATTGGCGCCGGGCCAGGGTGTGGCCGGTTATCACCGTAAACTCATGCCGACTGGTCAGGAGCGCATCATTTGGGGCTTTGGTGACGGTTCAACCATCGCACCCGTTGATACGCCATTTGGCCGACTGGGCACGGTAATCTGCTGGGAGAACTACATGCCGGCCCTGCGTCAGGCAATGTATGCGCAGGGCACGGAAATCTACTGTGCGCCTACGGCTGATGATCGTCCGACCTGGGCGGCGTCCATGGTCCACATTGCTTTGGAAGGGCGGGTGCCGGTTCTTTCGGCGTGCCAGGCGATTACCCTTGGCGAGTACCCGCCAGCTTACCGGGAAGACTTTGGCCTGGACGCCGCAGACGGCGACTACATCATGCACGGCGGCAGCATGATCGTCAGTGCGACCGGACAGGTGCTTGCCGGACCGGTGTTCGATCAGGAGTCGATTTTGTATGCCGATATCGACTTGACCGTAGGGCAGGCCAGTAATCTCGATTTCGACGTGTGCGGGCATTACGCGCGGCCGGATGTGTTCAGCCTTAAGGTCAACACGGCGGCGATGAAACCGGTGGTGTTTGACGGGGAGTGACATCCCTTGATGTGGGAGTCAGCCTTGCAGGCGATGCCCGGCAAAGCCGGGCAAGAGGTATTAATCGTCTCAGTCATATAACCAAGGCTTAAGCGCCGCCAGGTTTTTCACCACAATCTGCTGGGCCTCAGGTTTGGGGTCCATGTTTTTGTGGTCGATCTGATAACGCTGCAGCACATATTTCACCAGCGCACGCCGGCTTGGAATTTGCAGCTGGCCGTCGACCATGCCGAAGTCGGTCTGAATGATCGCCTTCTGCGCGGCATCCAGGCGTTGATCGGGCTGAATAATCACTGAGACCTCAGTGTTCCACACCTCATCCAGCGCAATCCCATGCTCAGTCTTGTCGAGTAGATCTGGCACCCCGCGAAAGCGACTAAGTACAAAATCGCGATACTCACGGTTCTTTTCGCAATAGGCGCGTACATGCCAGCGCATCCCTGTGTTTACCAGGGTATGTGGGGCAATCAGGCGAACTTCTGGCTCAGGATTTTTCAGCGAAACATACTCGGTTTCCAGTCTGAGCCCCTCACGGCATGCCTTGAGCAACGGCCGCAATACCTCTGGGCGAATCGAACGGTCTGGAACCTCCAACACTTGCGTGTGGGCATAGGCGAGTTTCAGCCCTTCGATATGTTCGGCGCGTTCATTGTTTTGAAACAACAATTGTAAATAGGCGCTGGCGCTGTCGTCGATAAAGCGTGGCTTGAAAGCTTTCGCCGGCACGTAGCCCTTGAGCTGTTTGTCATATGTCAAGTTTCGGGGCGCATGATCGGTTATGTAGGTGTTGATGTCCTTCGACGCCTGCTGCCGACTGATGCCGAAGCTCTGCATCAAGTGCCCCGTGGTCAGTCGACCCTCCCACCAGGCTACTGTTTCAATCAAACGATAGCGAAGTGCCAGGTCCCAGCGAACCTGGGCAATGGATTGTGTGCGTTTCATGACCCCTCCATATGAGCCATAACTTTACCTGTATAAGTCTACAATCTAGATCTGTAATTAAACTCTACATATCGTGTGGCTGACATCAGGGCGAAATTGACCATGCGAGGAGCTATAGGAGATGGGCATGAATGAATGGATTGCGGCAGGAGCGCTGGGGCTGATCGGAGTGATTCTGTTGGTGCTGCTGTTGCAATACCTGCGCCTTCGAGTGATTTGGCAGGGGCTCAGTAACTGTCGTGAAGCATTGCGCTGGGCACGGATTTGGGAGAGCGAGAATCGGGAACTGAAGCGTAGTCTGCGGGCTGAGCAAAAGCGTCGGGTAGAGCTTGAGGAAGCGTTGAGCGACTTACAGGACAGCACGGTGTGAGCTCGCGCAAAGACTCCTCCGGCCAAGAATAGATCGGATCGAAAGTGATACTGGCAAAATGCGATTGAGTACTAAGGAATAATGGAACCTAGGCGATAACCTTTCCTGAGTGTTCACCCGCAGCCCCGCATCTACAGCTTGTTTTACCGGAGCCTCTACATGCACCTTCCGCGACTGAATCCAGGACGATTCGTCACCTTCATCAGCGTGTGGATGATTTTTTCACCCGCCCATGCCAGCACCCCTCCGATCGAACAGGCGCAAAGCGATGTGCGCGGTTACATGCAGTGTGTGCAGGATGCTTACAACGCCGACCGCTGGCACAGCCGAACGATTGATGAATGCCGAACGCAGTTCCCGGCAGTTCGATCCCTACGCCAAGGTGATTACGTTGCAGTGACGTTTACCGGAGAACAGAACCGCCTCTATGAGGAAGCGCGCCAGCGTTGGATTGATTTCGACAAAGCGGTTCGTGTGCAGATCTTGTCAAAAGGGTTGGCCGAACAATTCGCTTCAGCCAACGTTACGACCGCTTATTCCTTCGACAAATTGTCGCGGGCGCTGGACGCGCGTTTCAGCGAACTTGAAGCTGCGCCCTTTAGTTGGTACCCCGCGAAAAAAGCACCGTATCGCACCGCTCAGGGGCTAACCCTGGAGCAGGTACAGCAAAGAGAGAAGCAGCAATTCATCACCTGCCTGGAAAAAGTGGTCAACGCACCTGGCAACCTGAGCATTACCAAGACGAACTTCGACCACCAGGCACGTCAATGCCTTCAGGAGATCTCCCGTTTCAACCTTGACGGCTCAAACGCGATTTTCCAGCCTGAGACGTTCCAGGCAATAACTGCCCAAGGTTGGCAAGTGATTGCTGCGCAGCAAAGCAAGGCCGAAGAAGCCGAGCGGGTTCGCCTGGCGAAGGAAGAGGCCGAATCCTGGCCTAGTTTGATCAAGGCGCTGCTGGGCAAGATAGTGGTTGCCCTGTTGGCAATCGGTGGTCTTTACGCGCTTTGGCGGGCATTTCTCAATGCGCCTGCATCCAGCACCGGGTCTTCACGAGACAACTACGGTCACAGTGCCGGAGGTGGCTACAGCTACAGCCCTACATCCGACCACCGAGACACGCCTAGTCAAAGCACAGAGCGTTCCAGCAGAGCAAAGCCTGTGGACTTGGGCACGTTTACGCTCAAACATCGCAAAGTTGGCCCACTGACGACGCAACATCGCTGCGCCAGCTGCACCCATTGGCGCGGTGAGCGCACGCCCCATCCGGTGACGCGGGAGTGGTACGTGAAACACGATACCAAGGGCCCCTGTGGCCACAAACATCCCGGCTCGCCGCATGGCGTAAAGCGAGACATGGAGGGGTTTTATTGCAAGGATTTTCAGGAGGGTGGGTTCTGAGGGGAGCTGTCAGGTATAGGCGGACTTGTTGAAGTAGCTAGGGCTTGTTGCCCTTGGCAAAGTCCAGGCTGACAAGCCTTCACCTGTTTCACCTAGTCATTCCCACCGCCCAGTCATGGGCGTTCAGGCATTAAAAAGCCGGTTTGTGGCCGGCTTTGTTTTTGGATTTTTGCCTTTAATTGCTGGGTGTTATAAGGCTTGATATTTCTGTCCCCCCAGGCTGACTTTGCGTGGTTGGTTTTGAGGGGCAGCATCAGGAGTAGCTAGCGCTGAGCTTAACGTTCACTTAGCTAAGTATCAATGTAACCGTCCGGGCAACATACCTGCCTGGCCCCTTCGCTTGAGGCGATGGTGTCCGCCCGATTTTAGTGGGCATCCTTTTCGGCCCTTTTGAGCAGACGCCAATGCCGCAGAACGCCGCTCCTATTCCAAGCCCTTCAAGGGCCTGATCATTGCCGAGTGCGCCCAGCTTGATACCTCGATTGCCCCTATATTGCAGCAGGTGAAAGTCGTTTCAGCGTATCGGCAGGCTCGCGTTGCGAAGCTCTTTGATGAGCGCATCCTGACCGTCGAACTCCTCCCTTTGAGCTTCCGTAAACCCGCCACGGTAAGGCTCAATGCGGGCCATCTCCTGCTCGGCAGCGTCGAATTGCGAACAATAAGCCAAAATGACCGCGTAAAAACTCCTGGCGCTGTTGAGTTCGTCGAGGAGTTTAGCGTGGCGTATGAGCGGTAGAACTGTGTCAGCGAGCATTCCTCTAGCAGCATCAAAATCATGTCGATCCAGCATATCCTGTGCTGCATCAAGTCCAAGCCTGACGGCCGAACTGTAGGCACTGATACAGATGTAGAGTTTGAAAGCAAAAAGGCGGAATGTAATTGGGTTTGTACGACGCTCTTTCATGAGAATGGACTTCATTTCAAAGGCATCTGCGAGGTGTTTAACGTCGTCCGAATCAGCTGAGGACTGTTCAAAAAAATGGGCGACTTTGTCCGCAGCCCGTCCCAAGATCCAAGTCTCGCTGATACCCAGCAGGTCTAGGTACTCTTGGATGACCTCTGACACTATTGCCTCGGATTTAGAATTCTCACCCGACCGCCAGAGCGCGACCGCAGCATTGTAGTAAAGTATCCTCAGATGTCCTGCGGATAGCAGCGGGCTTTGTTTGGCTCGTTCGATCGATTCGTAGACGCCACTGACGTTTTTCTGAAAGCCGTGCCACGACATATTTTTTTGGTGATACGACATGACAGCCCTATCTGATAGCTGATTTTCCGACATCAACTGAGCCATGCATGCGAGGTATCCTAAGATCTTGTGAGGGTCGCTTGGTGGCCGAATCATGAAAATAAGAGCGTCCAGTGCCCAAAAACGTGACTCCGCAGAGAGGTCGAGTGACGACGAGGCTGCCTCCAACGACGCCCCGAAAATTTCTCCCAATCCCATTTCCTGGAACATTTCTTCGCCTGCCAGATCGATGATGATTTCGATTTCACCAACGTCAACCAAGGTACGAACGTATAAGGAAAGTCGGTGGCGATTCTGTTCATTAACCAGCGAATCGTGCAAGAAATCCTTCAGTACCGTTTTTGCTCGGATGACAGTATCTTCAGGCGCCTCAAGCAAACAGCTAGCTCCAACGATCCGCATGGCGTCGTGAATCTTTAGCTCTTGGCTACCAAAGACTTCCAAAATACCCAATGGTCGAAGGCTACGGATCGCGCCTGCAACCTCACGCGGGGTCATCTGCTTATAGTCACGCATGAGGGTGTTCAGTTCGGCGGTCGTGATGACAACGTCCACCATGCTCAAAAAAGAAACTACTTGCTGACTTGCCTCTGGTAGACCAGCGAACACGCGCGTAAGGATGATCTGCTGCGCAGTGGTGTCGAGGGTGCTTTGATCGTCCAGAGCATCGCAGAGGCTATCGAGATCACCGCCATAATCCTGGGCTGCGAGCCTAGATGCACTCTGAAGGTAAAGAGGCAGCCCTCCTGTCATTTGTCGCAGCCGTTCCATCGTTGCGACGTTGCCGTAAGCTCCCAGTTTGGCTGCCTCTGATGCCAAGGTGTCCAGATCCCACCCCAGGAGTACCTCTCTTCGTACGCCACTGAGCTGTTCGATTTCCTGAGTTGACCCTGTTGGTTGGCACAGGATGATGAAGCGCAGACTCGCAGTGTTGGCGAAAACCGTCTGCAAATCCTTCGCTGGGATTTCGTGAGCGTTATCGATCACGACAATCGGCCGCATGCCTTGTGCTTGGAGATAGCGATCAAGGGCATTCAGCCCATCCACACCGGATGCACCGGGAGCAAACATTTCCCTGATTTCATGAGGCCGATCGGTGAGGTTTCCTCCTATCTCACGTACTAAAGAGCTGGTTACCGCGGCGCCAGCAGTCTCACTGGCATTGAAGTAAATGCAGCGTTCTGAGCTGTGCATTGCTGTATGCGCACACCAAGACGTTTTACCTGCCCCCGAGAAGCCGCAAACGATCCGTATGCGCTGGTCACTGATGAACGCAGGCTCATCAATCTGTGGTCGGTACCCAGGCAGCGGGGCAGGGAAACCTTGCAGTTGTGTCAGCAACTGCTCAAACAACTCTGGCAAGATTTCCGAATCAAAAGCGTATCCACCGAGAGCTTTGCTGCCTGTAGCAGCTGCCAATACTCGGCCGGCCAACTTCCAAACCAGCGAGTCAGGGATCAGCATCGCATGAGGGACTTGCGAAGCCAGCTTGGTGCACCCTTCAACCGCGTCCTTAAGGTCTTTCCAGCACTCTGGCAAGCATGTCAGTTCCTGAGGTGCCAGTTGGCCGGGATACAAAAACTGTACGTCGTCAGCTATGTCACCTGTTGCTATGCTGCGTGTCAATTTAGGCCCCGGCGGTTGGTTCGAGGCGACTACGAAAAGAGCTTTACCTTGACGCCGACCTTCCGTGTGTTCGAGGCGAAGCTTCTCGAATCGTTCGAAGGCGGTGTCTATGTCACTGGGTATGAGTGGATTGCTACGTGTCTTGATCTGAACATAGACGCGGCAGTTTGATAGGACAATTTCAACATCCTCATCGCGCTCGATTACCACTTGAACGACGTTCGCGGTTTGAGCCTTAAGCAAGCAGCCGACCGCGAACAGATGTTGATAGAGATAGCCGCCATGAACAGCAGCAATTCGTTTTTCTTGAGCTTCATCGAGGGTGGGGAATGCGGATGTCATTGTATTGTCCTTGGTTGACCTCGGTCCTTTGGCCAATTTGAGTGGCCGGGTTCGATGATACGTTGAGTCCCGCCACGGGTAAGCACAATGCAGCTGCGTTGCAACGACAATGGCCACGACTCTGGCCAGAGAAGTGCCGGTGCGGGCGCGCATGTCCGCTAATGAATCGGGCTCAGCTTTCGGGTTTGGAAGCTGGCCACTTTACCGTCAAGAATTTTTACCCATATGGAACCTCAATACTCACCCACTTTTCTGGAGTTGCCTAAAATTCTGGCTGCGGTACGAATTGCACCCCGCTTGCCCAGGCGTTTGCATTCCACTTGACCACCTATTGGCGTTCGACGTGGCCAGCGCAAACAGCCGTTCGCATCGGTAGGTAACGGCTAAAGGCAGCCATTCACATCTATCTTCGAAAACAGGGGCGATGCACGCATTGGCGGCAAAGGCCCAAGCTAGACACGCATTAATTTCGTCCATTTACACTTACTTTCGGTAATATCCGGAATCTCTCAGGACCGCTGAAGGTAGGAAATGGACTTCACCCCCATCATCGCCAAGCTCTGGGGTGCGCTTGGCTGGTTTATTCCGCTGATCCTGCAAAACGGCACGCTCAAGTCGCCTTGGGCCAAGGGGGAGGCCGACGAACTTCTGGTGCGTCTGTTCGCACATTGGCAGTTGGATGCGCAGACCTACCGCCATCTGCACAACGTCAACCTGAGTACGCCCGATAGCACCACGCAGATCGACCACGTACTACTCTCGCATTACGGCACCGAGGGCATTGGCTTCACCTGCTATATCAAGTCATTTCAGTCGATGGTATTCCGCGTGGCCGAAGTCGGCGCCCCCATGCATGCAATGCAAGCCGGCTGGCGCTCTCTACTCCTCGTTACTCACCGCGAGCATGCACTGAACTTGAAACGCCCTAGCAATCCAACAGCCGGTCGGAAACGCCCGAAACTCGGAAGTGCGCTCGTGCCCCGGAACGTGAAAACTGGTTGAAGGTGGACAGTAGTTCTGGGGCTGTTGAGTGTTTCCCAAGTGCAGAGTGATGCTCAGCTTTTAACCAACTTTCGGATATGGTCTGACAGAAATGTGCAGCTTGGGCTGAAAGTTAAAGGCCAAGGCAGGACAATCGAACAATTTCGTAGTGTGAACCATCGAGTAGCGCGCTCACCCGACAATGCGCTCCCGACGATGTTTACGATGCAAACCAAGGGAGATACCAACTTGAACCAGCCAACGCCCGCAACGAGAAGCTTTGATGTGCTTATTCATCTTGATCAAGGAGATAGCGCAAAGGCGCTCTCGGCCAACGAGCTTGTCCAGCGCCGGCACTACGAACTTCTCCGGGATCAAGTGAATGAACACCTAGCCACCTTGAGGCCTGCAGAGTCACTCAAGCAGGACTACCCATACGGCAGTGGATGGACGCAGTTTCTTGATGGTTCCCGAGGCGCAGGCAAGTCAACCTTCTTGAGCTCAGTAAAGGCTGCCATGAAGGCCGATGTTGACCTGAAAAGTCAGATGGCATTCATCGCTCTGATAGATCCAAGTCGCATCGAGCATAGCGAGATCATCCTGCTCGTCATCCTGCAGCATCTCAACAAGCGGGTCGAGGAGGCCCTCAAGGAGCTGCGCCAAATGCATAATGAACAGCTTCGGGACGAATGGCGCCGGGCGTTCAAGGGCGTCGCCGGCGGCCTCAGCTTATTCGCAAAAGAATACCACCCGCTCAACGATCTGGATCCGGAGCTCTTTCTCGACTGGGGTCTAGAGCGCACAAGCGACAGCACTAGCTTGAGAACAAAGTTGCACCATCTATTCGAGACTGCGTGTCGCATTCTCGGTGTGCAAGGGCTGATGCTCGGGTTCGACGATGCTGACACAGACTCCACGCACGCAATTAATTTGCTGGAGTGCATCCGAAAATACTTAGATACCCCCCGTTTATTGGTGCTGGTAACAGGTGACATGGAGCTCTATTCGCTGCTCGTGCGTCAACACTTCGCAACAACGGTCGCAGGCAGGCCCGAGGCAGCTCTGGACCTTCAGCGCAGTTCAAAGCAAGGAGACCGTTCGGGCCAATATCTACGCATGATTGACCATATGGAAGAGCAGTACTTGCTCAAACTCTTCCCGATACGGCGGCGCATGCAGTTGAAGCCATTGTGGAATATCAAACTTCTTGATAATTGCCACGCTACCCATCCTGCTTGGGGCCAGAACGAGATATCGGTAGAGGATGTAGTCCAAGCAATAGTGCAGCGCGGTCTGCGTGTTAAAGCCAGCTCTGACGTGTCCACATATACCGAATTCCTGCTCAAGCAACCTCTGCGTTCAGTTTTACAGGTGCTATCCAGTTGCGCACCGCATCTGGAGATATCGTCTTCTGCCGAATTGAAGTCAGGGGTTTGGTCAATTGATCTGACCAGTGAGCTCAGCCGCTCCTTACAGGCTCTAGCGCTGACAAGCCTCTATAAGTTCTCCGTCGATACCGATGCGATTGCCGCAAAAGAGTTGCCAGCTTTAACGCTGGCCGTTTTCGACCTCTCACTGGAGGACGGGGACATTGATACGGCTCCATATCTCCGGCCAATGTCGGCGGAACAGGACATCAAGGCTTGTTTTGCTGCACTGGCAGCGGAGGTGCCGAATTTCTGCGCCGGCAAGCCGGGAACAGCTCTTCGGTATCTGTTGCGTGGGCCCGGCAGTGTGTCGCTCTACAACCTTGCCAACTCTCACCTGAGCGATAAGGACTCAACGTCTTCATTGGGTCGCGTCCACCAATTTAAGTCTTACATGGGCATCGGTCGTAGAGAAGACAGCCTTGACTGGGCTCGGCGCGCGACAGCAGTCATCGCAATGCCCTACAGCGTGAACTACAAACCCCGTGTCGTTTTGCCCGGTGTTGTGGGGCTGCGGCGAGGTACGAGAGGGAGAAAGGGCGAGCTAATCGCTCGGGCCGTGATCCAACGTGCTGTTGATAATACAGCGATTCCGCATTTGCCCGTGTTTGCGCTAAGCATGGTCAACGTAGTGAGTGCTACCAATCCGCGTACCTATGGGTCCATCTTTACGTTAATCGGTCTCATCGAGAAATTGCTGTCGGCAGATAACCAGGGTGATCTTGAAGCCCGGACGGTCTTTGAGCGGGCTTATCCGTCTTTAACCGTTTCTGGCCCCAGTTGGTCGCGCCAAGGCGACGCTACACCGGAAGATGAGGACGACGAAGATAAGCAACGCGCACTGGCTGAGTCGAATGAGTGGGCGAAACAAGAAGCCCTATGGAGGAGCATTGATACTTGGCTCGAAAGCGTGCGTGATTTGTTTAAGAAGACCATGCCTTCAGGCATTTTTCTAGGCAAGGTCTGGACACGACTCTTCTTCAGTTTGCAGAACGCGGCCGAGGATCTGAAACCAAGCGCTAAATTCGACACGGTGATGGAGATATTTTCACTCTGCGTCATCAACGCATTCTTGGTCGAGGAGGCTGAACACCACCTGCTTGATACGTCAGATGCGTCGAAGACTATTTCGAGGATCGACAGGAACAACCCCCGAACCTCGGCTAGCTGGTTTGTCGACAAGCTCAACTCAGCTAAACCTCAAAGAGTTGATTTCCCATTTACCGCAATCATGGCGACATGTCCCTTGCTCCTGGGGCTTCTGGACACTGAACTGGATTATGCCCAAGCGTTGAAACCGTTGTTTCCTGATGACATGAATGAAGCGGCGATCAAGGGTTTGTTGTGCCCGAAAGAGCTTAAGGAGCTCATGCAGAAAGTTTCCGTAACGGGCGAGTCTCGGTCCCGACAAACTGCATCTCGTGGTGCTGGTGAGGCCACTCACGAATGAGTGCCCAAGCCGCCTCCATCGGCTCGCTCCTCTCGACGCTACTGCTGTCGGACTACAGGATCCTGCGTCTCTCTTGGGAGACGCCCTTCGCCCAGCAGTTGGATTGGTCTAAGTTACGGGAGCCCGCCTATCTCGCATACCAGCCTTGGGCTGCACGCTTTCCGGATCATGTGTTCGATTCGGCATGGCGCTTCCTGGCAGGGCAGCAGCCTGAAAATGGCGTCCTAATCAATGCGCTCAAGGCCCTGGTCGATGAGTTCCTGAGCCTGCGGCATGGCGAGTTGCGTGTCCATCGCGATCTATTCGGCTCCTGGCAGCAAGGCGTTGCCAGCAGGCTTTCTTCGCTCCCAATCCAAGCAGCAGCTGATGTGATTCTTCGCGCGGGGGAGTGCAACTCGGACCGTTCGTTTCGTTTGCGGCTCGACTCATTCAATCGAGAGATAGCCCCGTGGAGACGCCAAGTTGTGCCCTTGCTTCGACCAGAGGAGGCACCGGTCGCAGACTATGTTGAGCGGGAAGGTTTGCACGAATCACACCTACATCTGAATGGCAGTACGCATGCCGAGATCTGCTGGCTGCGTGCAATCCGCGACTCGCGCGCGGAAACTCGGGATTTTGTGAGCGCCTGGACCCGCGAGAAGAGCGGAGGCCGTATTCGCGAGCTAGTTGGACAGACGAATCCCGAACTGACTCCGCAGGTCTTTCACCAGCACCTGCAGACTGCAGGCCGGCTTCGTTCTTGGCTCATCGGCTCTACAAATGGCCAGCTCGCGCCGGACGCACTACTGCCATTGTCGTGTCAAAGTTTGTATAGCGCAGGCAACGACGAGTGGTCTGAAGGGTTAAGTGTGCCTACTCCGTCGTGGCGTGACGAACCCGATGTTGAAGAAGAGTTCACATGGATGGCAGCGCTCGTTGCCAGACTTTGGCAGCACCCAAACGTCCAACTTTCTCGGATGTTTCATACATACCTGCTGCTGCTGAATCAATACTATCGATTGCTTGTGCAGAGTGAGGCGCAGTATGGGTTCGACCAGTTTCAGAAGTTCACTCTGACGGGGCTTCGTGAGCCGTCAGAACGGGAGTTTCGAGCGCGCTTTCACGCCATGCACGGGCCTCGATTAGCACGTAGTACTGTCGGATATCTGGAGGGACGCTTCGCCCCCAAAGTCGATCCGCTAAAAGCTTGCCGATTGTTCCAGGCAATACTGGGCGGCTACCTCAATTATCTAAACGATGCTACTGCTACTGGCAGATTGTCCATCAAACCACGCTCTCTCTCTGCCTTGTTGAGCGAGCTAGACCGCTATTTTGAGCGACCGACTTTCCCTCATCGAAGCGTTCATCGGCTGGCACTGGTCGCACATTTTATCAAGCTAGACTGGTCGCCTAATGGAAAGGGCAAGTCCGGCCCATATAGGCACTACCCACTCGACATGCAGCTACGTCGAACTACTAATGTGCTGCTATCAGTCCTTGCCCGCTGGCCTCGACTAAGGACATGGGTACGGGGCATCGATGCTGCCGCAAATGAGTTACACGCGCCCCCTGACGTTTTCGCCCCTGTTTTCCGTGTCTGCCGTCGAGCCGGTTTGGATCGGCGCACCTATCACGCAGGTGAAGACTTCCGGCACCTTCTGTCGGGTATAGCCACCATGTGGGATGCACTGGAACTACTGGATCTGCGCAACGGCGACCGTATCGGACATGGAACAGCAATGGGGATCCGCCCAAGCCTGTGGCTTGATCGTATGCCAGGTAAAATCACCCTGCCTCGAGGTGAGTGGTTGCTGAGTGTGCTTGCCGCGTGGCAATTGTTGCGGGATGTGCCAGAGATGCAAGCCTGCGTCCACCGCCTTCATCGCGAACTGGAGTTGGTTGCTCACCAAATTTTCGGGCGTTCGCTGGTAGCGTTCGACATCGAGCGCGCGATGGCGCTTCGCGGTTTGAGTCGCCTTGACCTGATGCGCCAGCTAACCGGTGACGAAAGCTCGCAGCACGAACCGCTGAGCGACCTCTGGCGCGAGGAAACTTTGAGGGTTAGGTCAGCATGCCAGAACCAGCCTCAGGCAGTGGGACTGCTCTGGGAGTGGTTGAACGACGCAGGGGTTCACGAACGTGCAGGCGAACTGACCGAGAAAGAGGCTGACTTCATGGATGCCCAAGGTTACCTCCGACTGCAGCAAGCATTAATGCAACAGATTGCCGTTCGGGGGATCCTCATTGAGACACTGCCGTCTAGTAACGTCCGGATCAGTCAGTACCACCACATTGGCGAGCATCACTCGCTACGCTGGATGCGGGTCCCCGGCCACGTTGAGGATGGAGATCCGGACATTAAGGTGTGCCTCGGTTCCGACGATCCAGGGATCTTCGCGAGCGATCTCGAAACAGAGTTCTATCTTCTATACGCCACACTTCGGCGAGCCGGTCTCAGCGATTCTGAGTCGCTACATCGCCTGAGTGTATTAAACGAACGCGGCAGAATTTATCGATTCCACCATCCCTTACTGTCGTGATGGGGGGCTCGCTTCAGGCGCCAGGATCTAACAGTGACAGATTGCGCCCTGAAGACTAGGTAGCAGAAGCGAGGTCGCAATGGCTTCAACAATCAGCTGTCACCGGTAGAGTTTGAAAAGCGTTACGCAATGTGGACTACCCCCATCTCATCGTCGGATGAGGTCAGTTGGCGTTGAACACCATCGGATAGGGGAACGCTTGAAACGCCCGTGACAGCTAGGCTATCGGCAGGATTTTCGAATGGGATAGGATTATTTTGGACAATTAAAAAGCCGGCTTGTGGCCGGCTCCTAGGGGACGGTCTTGGCTAATTTATGGTAAGCCGCAACCGCCTTAAAATCGTTGCTCCGGCGCTGGGGCCGGGAGGTGGCTGCAGGCAGTGTGTGCCGCGCCAGACCCGCTGGCGTGCTGAGCAGCCGGGGCTAAATGTGCGGCGTAGCATACTGAGTATCGCTGCCGTTGCCCAGCAAAAATTCACCCGCAACCGCTCAACCAGGGCGGCTGTCGCGCAGGCTTGACCACCAGAATACCCAGCCAAGGATGATCAGCCGCTGATTTTTCAGTTGTGTCTGGGTGTAGGTCTCTGTGGGGTGTTCGTCGCTATCATGGCTGTGCAGGCGCAGGGTGCCGTTGGCGCGTTGGGTGATGCTGTGGATGCGCAGGCGGCCGTTGTGCAGGAGGGCGTAGAGTTCGCCTTCGACGATGTCGGTCATGCCTTTGTCGATGGCCAAGGTGCTGCCGCGCGGCAGTAAGGGGCTCATGTTGTTGGTGGGCATGGTGACGCATATCGCTTGGGCGGGGTCGACGCCAACGGCACTCAGCGCACGTACGGGCAGGCGCAGGTAGCGGCTGGTGATGGGTCGTAGTTGCTTGGATTGGATGCTGTAGAACGGCAGTTGGATGTCTTCTGCAGTGTTGGCGGCCAGCAGGCTGGGGTCTGTCGGCTCGGTGCCCGGTTTGCGCAGGGCGGCATGGGTGCGCGGTAAGGGGGTTGGATGTTTGGGGCCTTCGCCGATACGCAACCACTTGCTGCAAACGCACAGTAGATCGGCGATTTCATCGAGACGCGCCAAGGGTACGCCTCGTTTGAACCAGTTGTTGACGTGCTGCGGAGTCACTTGGCGCTGCGCCGCGAAGTCGGAAGGCGACAGGTTGCACTCGTGCAGAAGGGTTTTGAGTCGATCACCGGATGTATTCATGAGGCCTGAGTCTAAAGGCCTTCAAAGGGTGGGGCTATAAACGCGAGGTTCATTTTTTAGCCTGGAATTGGGCAGGGTTTACAGGCATTGCCTTGGGTGGCGTAGGAGTTTTCTTTGTAAAAAAATTCAACTTGGATGGCGTTCGGATCTATCCTACGCGCGCTGCTGCCTTTTCACTGTTGTTTCGACTGGGCATCGGGGCTAATTTCCTCGGGTCGTCTTTTTGGCGACCGGGAGTGAGAAACCCGATGACATTTAGGCAGCGCTGTTATGGCGGCTGTGCGCGGGCAGACTTCGGTCTGGCCGAGTTTCCTATGTCCTCGGTTTCTCACCCCGCGTGCAGCTGCCACCCTAATTCTGTGAGAAGGATTGAGGTGGAGGCTCCTAAACCGACTAGGAGTTACGCCATGAAAAAAATAGTCCCAGACCCGCCTGCCTCCCTCATCACCACCCCCTACTTTTCCATCCACAGCGACCTGATCCCTCCCGACTCCCTGGCTTTCGCCAGCGAACTGCTGCGCGGCATCCATGAAACTACCGACGAATTCTGCCGAGCCCACGCCAATGAACCGGGCCAAGGCATGCTGATGAGCGTGCTGCATTCGGCCGAGATGGCCAGGGCGTTGGTCGAGCACGCGCTGAGCACCCTGCAAGCCATGGACGCGAGGGGAGAGCCATGAGCACGGAGACGGGGGAAACAGTAGGCGTTGTTAATTTCATCTGCAGCGAGCAAGCACCTATGGGGCTGTTTCGCATCAGCCCGGGGGTGCCCTGTGACTACGCGTTGGAGCAGGCTTCAACCGTGCTTGGATGCGTGCATAAGCTGATTCAGGCGGGGCTGCTGGATGAAGACGGCGAGATGATGTGGGCCGCTTATTTTCTGAGTGAATTCGCCAAGGCGCTTGTTGATGATGCGGGATTGGGGATTAACCAGGCTTGAGCCCGCACCTCCCGAGACAGCGGCCAACAAAAAGCCCCGCATTGGCGGGGCTCTTTGTTAAGTGGGTTGCTTAGCCTTTGTAGGCAGCTACCGACTTGGTGATCGCGGCGCGGGCGGCGTCAGCGCCTTCCCAGCCTTCGATCTTGACCCACTTGCCTTTTTCGAGGTCTTTGTAGTTCTCGAAGAAGTGCTTGATTTGCTCCAGCAGCAGGGCTGGCAGGTCGGTGTATTCTTTAATGTCGACGTACAGCTGCGACAGTTTGTCGTGCGGTACAGCAATAACTTTGGCGTCGCCGCCGCCGTCGTCGGTCATGTTCAGGATGCCGACCGGACGGGCACGGATGACCGAGCCTGGGGCTACTGGGTACGGGGTAACAACCAGCACGTCGAGGGGATCACCGTCGTCAGCCAGGGTGTTGGGGATGTAACCGTAGTTGGCCGGGTAGAACATCGGGGTGGCCATGAAACGGTCAACGAACAGGCAGTCGCTGTCCTTGTCGATCTCGTACTTGATCGGGGCGTGGTTGGCTGGAATCTCGATGGCGACGTAGATGTCGTTCGGCAGGTCTTTGCCAGCCGGAATCTTGCTGTAGCTCATTGGGCAGTGCCCCCATGTTTGGCCAAAAATTGGTCGCGATTATAGGCACATTCCGCCGTGCTTGCCACGTTCGCCCTGATGTCCGGCAGTGTCAGTCCTGGTGCTGCCGGTAGTGAGGGTGGTTGTGCTGCAATTGCTGCAGGCGCGCTAGCGGGTCCTGGCGGTAAAAACCGCGTAGCTGTTGGTACACCGCGGGGTAGGCGGCATCGAGCAGGTCGGGGGCGCTGAAGAAGTATTCGCTGGTGACGGCGAAGAACTCCGCAGGGTTTTCCGCAGCGTACGGGTCGATGGCGGTTTCGGCGTCGGGGTTGCGGTCCAGTTGACGGTTGAGGTCGTCAAACGCGTCTTGCATGGCCTTGGCCCAGTCGCTTACGCGCATGTCGTTGTGCAGCGGCGGCAGACCGTTGGCGTCGCCGTTGAGCATGTCGAGCTTGTGCGCCAGTTCGTGGATGACCAGGTTGTAGCCTTCCCAGCCACCGCTGGACAGCACCCCTGGCCAGGCCAGGATGACCGGGCCCTGTTGCCAGGCTTCACCGCTGTGCTCGCCGTTCCACTCATGCTCAACGCCGCTGGCATCGCGATGGCGCTGGGGGCTGAGGAAGTCGTCGGGGTAAAGCACTATTTCGTGAAAGCCCTGATACCAGTTCAGTTCACCCAGGTGCAGCAACGGCAGTTGGGCCTGGGCAGCCAGAAACAACCGCTGCTCGCCATCCAGTTCTACGCCGGGCAGGGCGCTCAGGTGTTTTTCATGCAGAAACAGTACGCAAGCTTCACGCAGCCAGTGGTCTTCGTCAGATGTCAGGCCGTCAAGCATCGGCAAGCGCTCACGAACCCGCTGCCAGCGCTGCGGGTCGATGGGATGGCGTGCCAGGGTACGGCGACGGCGCCAGGCGCTCAATGACCACATGGCCAGGGCTTAGTTGACCTTGGCGGGGCGGTGCATGCGGCTGCGCACGATGCCAATGATCATCGGCACCAGTGACAACAGGATGATGGCGACGATCATCAATGACAGGTTCTGTTTGATAAACGGGACGTTGCCAAAGAAGTAGCCGAGGGTTACCAGGCCGCCAACCCAAAGCACGGTGCCAGCAACGCTGAACCCCAGGAAACGTGGGTAATGCATTTTCGCGATACCCGCCACGAATGGGGCAAAGGTACGCAGAATCGGCAGGAACCGCGCCAGGGTTACGGTTTTGCCGCCGTGGCGGTCGTAGAAATCGTGGGTTTGCTGCAAGTAGTCGCGGCGGAAGATTTTCGAGTTGGGATTGCGGAACAATCGTTCCCCGGCTGTTCGGCCGATGACGTAATTGGTGCTGTCGCCAAGTATCGCCGCCACCATCAGCAGACCGCCTAGCAGTACCGGGTCCATACCGCCGCCAGCCGCCACTGCACCGGCGATGAACAGCAGGGAATCACCGGGCAGGAATGGCATAACTACCAGACCGGTTTCGCAGAAAATAACCAGGAACAGAATCGCGTAGATCCATGGGCCATAGTTGTTGACCAGTAAATCGAGGTAGGCGTCGAGATGCAGAATAAGGTCTAGCGGGTTGAAATCCATGTACAGCACCTGTGTTCTTTGAACCCGGTCGAGGGCATGCGATGGCTGGCAGTGCGGATGCGATCAGCCGCTACCCGAGTGATGGGTAAAGTTTCACACATTTAGGAGGGCGCATTATACGGAGGCGACGAGATTGTGCCTGAGCAGTTTGTAGCGGCGGGTTACCAAGATAGGAAGGTAGCGATATCAAATTCCGTAGGAGTGGGCTTGCCCCGCGATTGCAACATGGCTGACATCTGCAATCGCGGGGCAAGCCCGCGCCACTGGTTCAGTCTGAGCTGATCGGCAAAATGTAGCTTTTGAATTCCTGATCTTCGCGAAAACCGATGGATTCGTAAGTTTTCATCGCCACATCGTTGTCGAGGCTGGTGGAGGCCCGCAAGCGTACGGCATTGGTCTCTTTTGCCAGCTTTTTCGCTGCGCGCATGAGGTTGTCGGCCACCAACATGCGGCGGGAGTCTTCAGCAACGTAGATGTCGTTGAGAATCCATACGCGCTTGAGCGACAGTGAAGAGAAGCTTGGGTAGAGCTGACAGAAACCCATCAATTTGTTGTCGTCATCGTCGGGCAGCGCCAGGTAGATGATCGATTCGCCTCGGTCCAGGCGTTTTTCCAGAAACGAACGGGAGGAGTCCGGGTAGGGCAGCTGACCGTAAAATTCGCGGTATTTGACGAACAGCGGGGCGAGCAGGTCCAGATGTTCCAGGGTTGCTTTGATAATCCGCATTAGCAGGCCTCAGGGTCCATGGGAATTCGCGGCTAGTCGCCGGCCGCCTCGGCAGATGCTGCCTGAAGATAATTAGAAAGTGCAATCTACGAAGCGTTTGCCTTTCAAGGTTTGCTTAGCAGGAAGTTTCCTTTCTTCGATATGTCGGTGTCTGACTCAAGGGTGTGCACCTGTGCTTCGTCCTTCAGGTTGACCCCCGACAGTTGTCGGCGACAGGCTTCGCGCATCAGGTACAACAGGCGGTGCGCGGCCATGCCGTAGCTGAGCCCTTCAAGGCGCACGTTGGATATGCAGTTGCGATAGGCGTCGGTCAGGCCCACTTTGGGGTTGTAGGTGAAATACAGGCCGAGACTGTCAGGGGAACTCAAACCCGGGCGTTCGCCGATCAAAATCACGGTCATTTTTGCCCCGAGCAGCTCACCTACTTCGTCGGCCACGGCTACTCGACCTTGTTCCACCAGTATCACCGGTGCCACCGACCAGCCATCGGCAGTGGACTGTTCTTCGAAACGGGCGAGAAACGGCAGGGTGTGACGGTGGACCGCCAAGGCCGACAGACCATCGGCGACGACAATAGCCAGATCGACTCCACCCGGGTTGGCCGCGGCGTGTTCACGCAACTGCTGGGCCGAGTCCGGATGCAGGCGTCGACCCAGGTCGGGCCGTTGCAAGTAGCTGTGGCGGTCGGCCGCGGCGCTGTGCAATAGCAGGCTGTCGCGCTGGCGCTCACTCAACTGTGAGCGCAACCCTTGATGATCGAACGCCAAGTGCACGGCGTCGCGGGCTTGGGCGTGGGCAAATTGAAAGTCCAGTTGGGCGCTGGTCGGCAGGCTGGTGCCGGTGCGACCGAGGGCAATGCGCGCCGGGGTCAGTCGGCGCAGTTCCAACCAGGGATTGCTGCTGGTGTCCTGTGGGGTGTTGGCCATGAGCGCCTCGCTTATCCCAGTTGTGCCAAGGCCTGGCGGAAGGCCGGTGGCAGGTTGTCGCCAAATCGCACGCGGCCGTCGGCTTGGGTGAAGATGCCCATGCGTGCCAACCAGCTTTCGAATTCCGGTGCCGGTTTCAGGCCCAGGGTCTGGCGGGCATAGAGCGCATCGTGGAACGAGGTGGTTTGGTAGTTGAGCATGATGTCATCGGAGCCTGGGATGCCCATGATGAAGTTGATCCCGGCAACCCCCAGCAGAGTCAGCAGCGTGTCCATGTCGTCCTGATCGGCTTCGGCATGGTTGGTGTAGCAGATATCGCAGCCCATGGGCACGCCAAGCAGCTTGCCGCAGAAGTGGTCTTCAAGGCCGGCGCGGATAATTTGCTTGCCGTTGTACAGGTATTCCGGACCAATGAAGCCCACCACGGTGTTGACCAGAAACGGCTTGAAATGCCGGGCCACGGCATAGGCGCGGGTTTCACAGGTTTGTTGGTCGACGCCATGGTGGGCGTTGGCTGACAGTGCGCTGCCCTGGCCGGTTTCGAAGTACATCAGGTTCTGCCCCAGGGTGCCGCGATTGAGGCTAAGACCTGCTTCGTAGCCTTCCCTCAGCACATTGAGGTTGATGCCGAAGCTGGCATTGGCCGCCTCGGTTCCGGCAATCGACTGGAACACCAGGTCCAACGGTACCCCACGGTTGATCGCCTCGATCGAGGTGGTTACGTGGGTCAGTACGCAGGCTTGGGTAGGGATGTCGTAGCGCTGGATGATCGCGTCGAGCATTTCCAGCATGGCGCAGATGGACGCGATGCTGTCGGTGGCCGGGTTGATGCCGATCATGGCGTCGCCGTTGCCGTACAACAATCCGTCGAGGATGCTTGCGGCAATCCCGGCCGGCTCATCGGTGGGGTGGTTGGGTTGCAGGCGGGTGGACAGGCGTCCGCGCAGGCCCATGGTGCCGCGAAAACGGGTGACTACGCGGATTTTCTGCGCCACCAGCACCAGGTCCTGCACGCGCATGATTTTGGATACAGCAGCGGCCATTTCCGGCGTCAGCCCAGGCGCCAGGGCGCGCAGGCTGTGTTCATCGGCGTGTTCACTGAGCAGCCAATCACGCAGGCCACCCACGGTCAGATGGCTGACCGCGGCAAAGGCATTGGCGTCATGGGTGTCGATGATCAGCCGGGTGACTTCATCTTCTTCGTAGGGAATCAGCGCTTCGCTGAGAAAGTGTTTGAGCGGTATGTCAGCCAGTGCCATCTGCGCCGCCACCCGTTCGCCATCGTTGCTGGCAGCGACTCCGGCGAGAAAATCGCCCGAACGTGCCGGACTGGCTTTGGCCATGACCTCTTTAAGGCTTTCAAAACGGTAAGTCTGCTGACCTGCCGTGTGTACAAAACTTGCCATACAGAATCTCCAGAACGCCGCAGGCCTGGCCTGCGGCGCGGGTGGCGTTGATCAGTGCAAGGCCTCTTCGGCCTTTTGGATCGCGGCGAACTCTTCTTCCGGTGTTCCGGCTACCAGGTGGTGCCGGCTGTAAAACGCAAAGTACGCAATCAGTACGCCATAGATGACAGCGGCGCCAATCACAACCCGCGGATCAACCAGGAAGCCGGCGACTACGGCGATGCAAGCCAGCACCAGCGCCACGCCTGAAGTGAAGATCCCGCCCGGTGTGCGATACGGACGCTCCATTTTAGGGCGTTTGATACGCAGGGTGATGTGTGCAGCCATCATCAGTACATAAGACAGCGTAGCGCCGAACACGGCAACCAGGATCAGCAGGTCGCCCTGGCCGGTCAGCGACAGGCCGAAACCGATGATGCCGGGAATGACCAGGGCCAGCACCGGTGCCTTGCTTTTGTTGGTCTGCGAGAGTTTGCGTGGCAGGTAGCCCGCGCGGGACAGGGCGAAAATTTGCCGCGAGTAGGCATAGATGATCGAGAAGAAGCTGGCGATAAGACCGGCCAGGCCTACCAGGTTGACGAAGCTGCCCATCCAGGTCGAGCCGCCGTAGGCTTTTGCCAGTGCTTCGACCAACGGGTTGCCCGAGCTTTTCAGGGCTTCGGCACCCGCACCGCCAGGACCCACCACCAGAATCAGCAAGGCGAAGGCCAGCAGCACCAGCATGGCACCGATCAGCCCGCGTGGCAGGTCGCGCTTGGGGTTCTTGGTTTCTTCAGCCGCCAGTGGCACGCCCTCTACCGCGAGGAAGAACCAGATCGCGTAGGGGATTGCCGCCCATACGCCAACATAGCCGAATGGCAAAAAGCTGCTGGCGCCAACGGCGTCGGTCTGGGCAATGTCGAACAGGTTGTTCACATCGAAGTGCGGCACCATGGCGACCAGGAACACGCCTAGGGCAATGGCGGCGACGGCAGTGATGACGAACATCAGCTTCAGTGCTTCACCGACACCGAAGATGTGAATGCCGATGAAGATGATGTAGAAGGCCAGGTAGATCATCCAGCCACCGATGCCGAACAGTGACTGACAATAAGCGCCGATGAACACCGCAATCGCTGCGGGTGCGATGGCGTATTCAATCAGGATCGCCGTGCCGGTCAAAAAGCCACCCCAAGGGCCGAATGCGCTGCGGGCAAAGCCGTAGCCGCCACCGGCGGTGGGAATCATCGAAGACAGTTCGGCCAGGGAAAAACACATGCACAGGTACATGGTGGCCATCAGTAAGGTGGCGAGGAACATCCCACCCCAGCCACCTTGGGCCAAGCCAAAGTTCCAGCCGGCGTAGTCGCCGGAAATCACATAGGCAACGCCGAGGCCCACCAGCAGCACCCAGCCTGCCGCGCCTTTTTTCAGTTCACGTTGTTGGAAGTAGTCGGTGCCGACCTTTTCGAAGTCGACAGAAGAACCAGCCGGCACGCTGCCGGAGTGATCGCTTGGCATAGGGTTCACCTGTTTTTTTTATCGTCACCGGCGGATGCCGGTTTCTGTGGTGATGGTCTTGCATGAAGCGAGCCAGAGCGGTTCCGGGGTGAAACCGCTCTGTTCTTGCGGGTTAGAAGAAGCCCAGAGGATTGATGTCGTAGCTCACCAGCAGGTTTTTGGTTTGCTGGTAATGGTCGAGCATCATTTTGTGCGTTTCACGACCGACGCCGGACTTTTTGTAGCCACCGAACGCGGCGTGTGCCGGGTACAGGTGGTAGCAGTTGGTCCATACACGGCCAGCCTTGATGCCGCGACCCATGCGGTAGGCGCGGTTGATATCACGGGTCCAAACCCCAGCACCCAGGCCGAACTCGGTGTCGTTGGCGATTGCCAGGGCTTCGGCTTCGTCCTTGAAGGTGGTGACGCTCACTACCGGGCCAAAGATCTCCTCCTGGAACACGCGCATCTCGTTGGTGCCCTTGAGCAGGGTCGGCTGGATGTAGTAACCGGTCGCCAGGCTGCCTTCGAGTTTTTCTACCTTGCCGCCGGTCAGCAGTTCGGCGCCTTCTTTCTCGGCAATTTCCAGGTACGAGAGAATCTTGTCGAACTGCTGCTCGGAGGCCTGGGCGCCGACCATGGTGTCGGTATCCAGCGGGTCACCGCGCTTGATCTGTTTGATCTTCTTCATTACCTCCTGCATGAACGCCGGGTAAATGGACTCTTGAACCAGCGCGCGGGACGGGCAGGTGCACACTTCGCCCTGGTTGAAGAACGCCAGCACCAGGCCTTCGGCAGCTTTTTCGATGAAGGCAGGCTCGGCCTGCATGATGTCTTCGAAGAAGATGTTCGGCGATTTGCCGCCCAGCTCGACGGTGGAAGGAATGATGTTCTCGGCGGCACATTTCATGATGTGCGAGCCAACTGGGGTAGACCCGGTAAACGCGATCTTGGCGATACGTTTGCTGGTGGCCAGGGCTTCACCGGCTTCACGGCCATAGCCTTGCACCACGTTGAGCACGCCGGCTGGCAGCAGGTCGCCGATTACTTCCAGCAGCACGCTGATACCCAGCGGGGTTTGCTCGGCGGGCTTGAGCACGACGCAGTTACCGGCCGCCAGGGCAGGTGCGAGTTTCCAGGCCGCCATCAGGATGGGGAAGTTCCATGGAATGATCTGCCCGACCACGCCCAGTGGTTCGTGCAGGTGGTAGGCAACGGTATTGCCGTCGATTTCTGCGGCGCCGCCTTCTTGGGCGCGCAGGCAGCCAGCGAAGTAGCGGAAGTGATCGGCGGCCAAGGGAATGTCGGCGTTGAGGGTTTCGCGAATGGCTTTGCCGTTGTCCCAGGTTTCGGTAATCGCCAGCAGTTCGAGGTTCTGCTCGATGCGGTCGGCGATTTTCAGCAGGATCAGCGAGCGCGCCTGGACCGAGGAGGTGCCCCAGGCGTCAGCAGCCGCGTGGGCTGCGTCCAGTGCCTTTTCAACGTCTTCGGCAGTGGAGCGGGGGAATTCAGCAATCAGTTGGCCGTTTACTGGCGAGATGTTTTCGAAGTACTGCCCTTTGACCGGAGCAACGAACTCGCCACCGATGTAGTTCCCATAACGGCTCTTGAAGGAAACCTTGGAACCTTCGGTACCGGGATGTGCATAACGCATGGTGTGTCTCCTGGCTATTGTGTTTGTTGGGAGGATACATAGAGCATAGAGCAAGGCTTGGGCCAGTGTTGCTGGGCCTAATGAAATCAGTGGGTTACGTGATTTTGTGTGACGATCCCGGTTGCTGCTGTAGCAGTGTCGGTACAAGGGGAGTGACAGTTTGTACCGCTAATGGCACAGACGGTGACCTGGCGGTCACCTCAACATTGCAATGCGCGGGCGGGTGGAGGATGCTGGGTCTATCTCGTCTGCGGAGAACAATAAAAAGTGCAGAACAATCATCTCAGCCGGCATGCCCGGCAAGTGCTGACGGTGACTCAGGGCAAGGCCCAGACCCAAGGCCCCGGCAGTGATCCTTCTATTGCCCGTTCGTGGCTGCGTTGCGTTGAGGACTACCATCTCGATCCGGCCCTGAGCGTTGCGCCGACCGTTCTTGAGCATGGCCGCGTGCTCGAAAGTCGCGAGCGCTTGCAACAGGTGTTGCAGATCGCGGGCACCGAGATGAGCAGTTTGCATCAGCAATTGTCAGGGGCTGGGCATGCGGTGTTGCTCACCGACGCCCGTGGGGTGATCCTCAATTGCGTCACCGCCCCCACCGAACGACGTATCTTCGAGCGTGCCGGGTTATGGCTTGGCGCTGACTGGAGTGAAGCCTGCGAAGGTACCAATGGCATTGGCACGTGCCTGGTTGAGCGCCAGGCCCTGACCATCCATCAGGACGAACATTTTCGCGGCCGCCACACCGGCCTTACTTGCTCCGCCAGCCCGGTGTTCGACCCTCATGGCGAACTGCTGGCGGTGCTCGATGTTTCATCGGCTCGCCCGGATGTATCGCGGCAAAGCCAGTTTCATACCATGGCCTTGGTCAATCTCTCGGCGAAGATGATCGAGAGTTGTTACTTCCTGCGCTATTTCGAAAATCAGTGGCTGCTGCGCTTTCATCTGCAGGCCGAATCGGTCGGCTTGTTCAGTGAGGGTTTGCTGGCCTTCGATGGTGACGGGCGTATTTGTGCCGTCAACCAGAGCGCATTGAATCTGCTTGGGGCCATTCGTGGTGGTGTGCTGGGCAAGCCCGTAGAGATGTTTTTCGATTGTGCCCTGGATGAGCTGTTCAGTCGTGCGACCGTGCAGGCCAGCACCAGTTGGCCGCTGCGCACCCGCGATGGTCGTCTGTTGTTCGCCAGTTTGCGTGGGCAGGTGCGTGCCCCGGCGCGGCCGTTGGTGCCAACGCCGTTGCCGGGTAAAAAGATAGAAAAAGCTGAGAGCATCTGCTTGCTCGACCCGTTGCTGCAAAACGAGTTTCGCCGAGCGATACGGGTGTTCGAACGTGATGTGCCGTTGCTGATCAATGGTGAAACCGGTAGCGGCAAGGAAGCCTTTGCCAAAGCAGTGCATCAGGCCAGTGAGCGCCGCGACCAGGCGTTTGTCGCTCTGAACTGTGCCTCCATTCCGGAAAGCCTGATCGAGAGCGAGTTGTTTGGTTATCGCGGTGGCAGTTTTACTGGTGCGCGCAAGGAGGGCATGCGCGGCAAGCTTCAGCAGGCAGACGGCGGTACCTTGCTGCTCGATGAGATTGGCGACATGCCTTTGGCCCTGCAAACCCGATTGTTGCGGGTGCTGGAGGACCGCATGGTGGTGCCGATTGGGGGCGAACCCCAGGCTGTCAACGTGCGCATTATCAGCGCCACACACCGCAACCTGCTGGAGCGGGTTGAGGATGGCAGTTTTCGCGAAGACCTTTACTACCGCCTCAACGGCCTGGAGATCGCACTTCCGGCTTTGCGTGAGCGCAGTGACAAGTCGCAATTGTTGGATTTCATTCTGGCCCAGGAGGCGGGTGAGCAGGTGGTGAGCCTGGCTGCAGACTCACGGCGCGCGTTACTGGCGTTTGCCTGGCCGGGAAACGTGCGTCAGTTGCGTACGGTTCTGCGCACCTTGGTGGCGCTTTGTGATGATGGTTGTATTGAACATGCGCAGCTTCCGGCCGTTATTCGGGCGGAGCGGGCACTGCGCGGGGCAAGCCCGGTCTCACCGGGGGTAGGGGCGGCGCCTTTGGAGGATGCGGAGCGTGGGGCTCTGTTGGCAGCGCTGGAGCAACAGCGCTGGCACATGACGCATGTGGCCGCGCAGTTGGGGGTTAGCCGCAATACCTTGTATCGAAAACTTCGCAAGCACGGCATCGCCAGGCGCCTTTGAGCGAAACACAGGATGCGAATTCCTGCGCCCTGGGCTACCCTGCCTCGACGTTTTGTGAGGTCGATAATGCACATTCATATTCTTGGTATCTGCGGCACGTTCATGGGTTCTCTGGCAGTGCTGGCCAAAGAACTGGGGCATCGGGTAACGGGCTCCGACGCCAATGTCTATCCTCCCATGAGCACTCAGCTTCAAGCCCAGGGCATCGAACTGACCCAGGGTTATGACGCCGCCCAACTGGACCCGGCACCAGACCTGGTGGTAATCGGCAATGCGCTCTCACGCGGCAACCCTGCGGTTGAGTATGTGCTCAACAAGGGCTTGCCTTATGTGTCGGGCCCGCAGTGGCTGGCTGATCACGTTTTGCAGGGGCGTTGGGTGTTGGCAGTGGCCGGTACTCACGGCAAAACCACCACCAGCAGCATGCTGGCCTGGGTGCTGGAGCATGCGGGCATGAGCCCCGGCTTCTTGATCGGTGGTGTGCCACAGAATTTCTCGGTGTCTGCGCGGTTGGGCGGTACGCCGTTTTTCGTGGTCGAGGCCGATGAATACGACAGCGCCTTCTTCGACAAGCGCTCAAAATTTGTTCACTACCGCCCGCGTACCGCGATCCTCAATAACCTTGAGTTTGATCATGCGGACATTTTCCCAGACCTGGCTTCCATCGAGCGACAGTTCCATCATTTGGTGCGGACTATCCCGAGTGAAGGCCTGGTCATTCATCCAACTACCGAACCTGCCCTCGATCGCGTGATCAAGATGGGTTGCTGGACCCCGGTGCAGACCACCGGTGAAGGCGGGCAGTGGCAGGTCAAGTTGCTCAGCGCAGACGGCTCGCGTTTCGAAGTCAGCTTTGACGGCGAGCCGCAGGGTGTTGTCGAGTGGGAGTTGACCGGTCAGCACAACGTGGCCAACGCTTTGGCCACCCTGGCGGCAGCCCGTCATGTTGGCGTAGTGCCAGCCATGGGTATTGCTGCGCTCAGTGCGTTCAAAAGCGTGAAGCGGCGCATGGAGAAAGTCGCCGAAGTGCAAGGCGTTACTATCTATGACGACTTTGCCCATCACCCTACGGCCATTGCCACCACCCTCGACGGTTTGCGCAAGCGCATTGGCGATGCCCCGCTGATTGCAGTAATCGAGCCGCGCTCCAACTCGATGAAGCTGGGTGCCCACCGCGATGGTTTGCCGGAAAGCGTCAACGACGCCGATCAGGTGATCTGGTACGCGCCGCCCAACCTTGGTTGGGATTTGGCCGCCACTGCCGCGCAGTGCAAGGTGCCTGCCGTGGTTGCCGACAGCCTTGAAGCGATCATCGAGCGGGTCAAGAGCCAGGCCAAGCCCGGCACCCAAGTGGTGATCATGAGCAACGGTGGCTTTGGCGGTCTGCACGGCAAGTTGGCCGAGGCGCTGAAATGAGCGGGCCGGAACGCATCACCCTGGCGATGACCGGGGCGTCGGGGGCGCAGTATGGTCTGCGCCTGCTCGATTGCTTGGTGCGCGAAGACCGTGAGGTGCATTTTCTGATCTCCAAGGCAGCGCAACTGGTGATGTCCACCGAGACCGATGTGGTGCTTCCGGCCAAGCCTCAGGCGATACAGGCGTTTCTTACTGAGTACACCGGCGCTGCCGATGGGCAGATCCGGGTGTATGGCAAAGAAGACTGGATGTCTCCGGTGGCCTCCGGCTCCGGGGCACCGGCCGCGATGGTGGTGGTGCCGTGTTCTACCGGTACGTTGTCGGCAATTGCCACCGGCGCCTGCAACAACCTGATCGAGCGTGCTGCCGACGTCACCCTCAAGGAGCGTCGGCAATTGATTCTGGTACCGCGTGAGGCGCCATTTTCGACCATCCACCTCGAGAACATGCTCAAGTTGTCGAACATGGGGGCGGTGATCCTGCCAGCGGCGCCTGGGTTCTATCACCAGCCGCAGACGATCGATGACCTGATCGACTTTGTGGTGGCCAGAATTCTCAACCTGCTGAACATTCCCCAGGACATGCTGCCACGTTGGGGCGAGTATCACCTCGGCGCGGATGAATGAAGCGGCTGCTGGTTATCGCCTTGCTGGGTTTGTTGGTTAGCGGCTGCGCGACCGTGCGTACGCTGGATGCGGCCAAGCCGGGTGCGCCGCTGGTCTACAGTGGCACGCGTCTGGACTTGTACGCGATGCAAGGTGGTTGTTGCGCCATGGACCGCTTTGGCGCCGAGGCCCCGAGTTATCCGGGGTTGGATCTGCCAGGGAGCGTCTTGCTTGATACCTTGTTGTTGCCCTTGTCGGTTTTGACCGCGTTGGGCGTGGGGTTTCAGGCGACTGGAGGGTTGTAGCGGGTGGTTGTAACGCGGGGCAAGCCCCGCGATTATTTTCCGAGCTTACGCAGCTCGTCCGATTCGACAATGCGAATCCCATCCTGCTCTTCCAGCGCCAGGCGCCACAGCGCGCGGGCCAATTGGCAGGCTTCGATGCCGCGGTATTTGCCGGGAATCAGCTTTGACAGCGGACCGGCCACGCGCTCGGCCAGGCGCGGCTCTACCCGGTCGCCAAGCAGCAACGAAGGTCGGGCAATGGTCAATTGTGGCCAGTCCTGTGCCTTCAGGGCTTCTTCCATCTCACCTTTGACGCGGTTATAGAAAACCGAGGATTTCGAGTCAGCCCCCAAGGCGCTCACCACCAGCAGATGGCGCGCGCCCATCTCGCGAGCACGCTTGCCGAAGGCAACCACCATGTCCAGATCGACCGCGCGAAAGGCAGGTTCCGAACCCGCCTGCTTGATCGTGGTTCCCAGGCAGCAAAAGGCGATATCGACGCGACCGGCCAACTGCGGCAAGAAAATGGCAGGATCGCCGACCGGGTTTTCCAGGTGCGGGTGTTCGGCCAGGGGGCGCCGTGTAGGGGCCAGGACGCGGCTGACGGTAGGCTCGTTGAGCAACCGGTCGAGTAGATGTTCACCGGTAAGTCCGGTGGCTCCGGCAAGCAGGATGTGCTGAGGCGTCAAGTACATGATGTCTCTCCCTTGATACAGTCAGCTTAGTGGTTGCTGACACTTTTTGCATGCACTGTCTCTTTGCCTGCATTGCTTTGCAACGCCTTGCGCGCCTGTTGCTGGCGCAGCCGTTGCCAGTGTTCGAGCACCTCGCTGGGCGCCCAGATTTGCGGTTCGGAAGGGTCAAAACCTTCCGCTGCCTCACGTTCGGCAACGCTGGCCTTGGCCAGTTCAAAGGCCTGGCGCAGATCGTCTGTCTGGTTCAGAGCCTGAGCGAACAGCGCGTCGCCGAAATAGGTGAAGTCGGCTTCTTCCGAACAGCCAAAGGACACGCGGTCGGCGCGCGATGCCGTCATGATCAGGGTCTTGCTGTCTTTGAGCGAATCGATGTACCCACCGGAGTAGCAGGCGGAGATTACGATGATCTTGTCGCGATCCTTCAGTGGCGCCAGTGAATTGGCGAGCGCGTCGGCAGGCAGGTCGGCCAATTGCAGGCGTGGGATGTCGAGCACCAGTTCGTGGTCTGGGCTGCCATGGCTGGTCAGGTAGATAAAGACCAGATCTTCAGGGCCGGTTCGCTCGGCCAGCGTGCGCGCCGCTCGGGCAAGGTTCTCACGGGTCGCCAGGGCCTTGTCATCGAGATGATCGCGGTGGTTGAGCAGGTTTATCTGGCCCACCGCGCCAAAACGACTTTTCAGCAGTGCGCTGACATAGTTGGCTTCGCGCAGAAACACACTTTGTTTGCCGTCACCGGCCAGAGCCAGGCTGTACAGTTCGATCTCAGGCGTCGAGGCGGGCACTTTGGCGAGTGCTTGCTCCAGCAAGTGACCTTGATTGAGTAACGCCAGCTCCAATGGATCGGGTAGCAGTCGGCCCTGTTCGTCGCGCACACGTTGGCCATTGACCCAGTAGCCACTCTGGCTGCTGCCATCGGCTGAGGTCAGGCGGCCATGGCCGTGATAAGTATCGTTTTCGAAGCCCCCGACATACAGGCTACCATCGGCCAGTTGCAGGCGTCCCTGGCCCGAGAAGCGCCAGTCGTCGAAGCTGCCCTTGTAATGGCTGCCGTCGGCGCCGATCAGTTCGCCTTTGCCATTGAGGGTGCCGTCCTTGAACTGGCCGATCCAGACGTCGCCGTCTGTGCTTTCATACCGGCCACGTCCTTCCAGGTGATTGTCGCGAAAGGCCCCGATGTACTGGTCGCCTTCGGCGCTATTGAAGGTTCCGCTGCCTTCAAGCTGGCCGTCCTTGAAGTGACCGCTGAACTGGTTGCCGCTGATGTCGCTGCGAATGCCCTCGCCATTGGGCTTGCCGTGGGCGAACAAGCCCTGGTACTGGCTACCGTCGGCCAACTCCAGCTGTCCGGCGCCGTTGTACTGATCGTCCTTGAACTGGCCGCGATACAGCAGGCCGTTTTCTTTGAGGGTACCTTCGCCATCGCGGCGCCCCATCTTGAAACCGCCGGTGTAGCTGCTGCCCGTGGTTTTCAGGGTGCCTTGGCCGTGGAACAGGCCTTGCTGGAACTGACCGCGGTAAACCTCGCCATTGCTGCCGTGCCACTCACCCTGGCCGTGCCATTGGCCAGCCTGGAAATTACCGGCATACCAACTGCCGTTGGGGTAATCGATGCGTCCCTCGCCCTGGAGTAGACCATCGACCATCTGCCCACGGTAACGCCCGCCATCCGGCAACCGAGCGTCAGGGGGGAGCAGCGGCTCGCCATCACCACAGGCAGTGAGCAGTAGGGTCAGGGCAAGCGGAACGAGTGGGCGCATGACGGGGTCCGGACGAGTAAGACCCCGAGTATGCCGCACAATGTGCTGACTGAAACAGCCACAGAGCTGTTTCAGCATAAGGCAGCTTCAGACGAAGCAGAGCGTCAACGGTTCGGCGATATAGGCCGGCTTTTCCTGGCCTTCGATTTCCAGGGTTGCGGTAATCTTCAGCAGCCATTGGCCGGGCTTCTTTTCGATAGCCTCGGCCAGGTCGACCTTCAACCTGACATTGCTGTCGACTTTCACGGGTTGGATGAAACGCACGCTGTCGAGGCCGTAGTTGACCACCATTTTCAGCCCTTCAGGAAGTACCAGGATGCCTTCCATCAGCTTGGGGATCAGCGACAGGGTCAGAAAGCCGTGGGCGATGGTGCTGCCAAAGGGTGTTTTCGCCGCTTTCTCGGGGTCTACGTGAATGAACTGAAAGTCGCCGGTGGCTTCGGCGAACAGGTTGATGCGGTCTTGATCGATGGTCAGCCATTCGGAACGTCCCAGTTCCTTACCAACGTACTGCGAAAGCTCTGCAACAGGTACATAGGGCATCGTGACTCTCCAGATTGTTTTTGGTTTTGTTATGACTTTGGCAGATTCGAAAGTCTAAGATCATCACGCCTGCACAGAGCGGTCAAGTCGCCATGTTTTAGGCGAATATCAGGACATAGGCAGCTCGTTAGCGTGCTTATAATGGCCGCCAGGCCCGAAGGAGAAAGTTATGCTGTTGCGTGGTTTGACCTGGCTGGTGCTGTTTCAGTTGGTTGGAACGGCGATCAACCATTTGTTTGTGCCCATTTTGCCTGGGCCGATCATCGGTCTTTTGCTGCTACTGGTGTTTCTCATGATGCGTGGTGAAGTCGGTGCGCCCTTGAGCGAGGCAGCCAACAGCTTGCTGCGCTACCTGCCATTGCTGCTGGTGCCGCCAGCGGTGGGGGTGATGGTGTATGCGGCGGACATCGCCGCGGACTTTTGGGCCATCGTCGGCGCACTGGTGCTGTCTGCCCTGATCACCCTGGCCTTTGTCGGCGTGCTGATGCAAAAGCTTATCGCCCGCCAGGGCAAGCGTGAGGGGCAGCCATGAGCCTGGACTGGAGCGGCGCCGTGAACGCTGTCATTCACCACCCACTGTTCGGCATCGGCATAACTCTCGGGGCTTACCAACTGGTGTTGGCAGCCTATGAGAAAACCCGCTGGATTTTTTTGCAGCCGGTGTTGGTCTCGATGCTTGTAGTCATTGGCGTACTGCTCGCTTGTGGCCTTTCTTACAATGAGTATCGAAAAAGTACCGAGATCATGAGCATTCTCCTCGGTCCTGCGACCGTTGCGCTGGCCGTGCCGCTGTATCTCAATCTGCGACGGATTCGTCAGCTGTTCTGGCCTACCTTTACTACGCTGGTAATCGGAGGGGTGGTGGCGACGGGGGCCTGCGTTTTGCTTGGCTGGTGGTTTGGTGCCGAGCACATGATCCTGATGACCATGGCGCCCAAGTCGGTCACCTCGCCAATTGCCATGCTGGTGGCTGAGCAGATCGGCGGCGTCGCAGCTTTGGCGGCGGTGTTCGTGCTGATTACCGGTGTTATCGGCGCGATCTTCGGCCCCGGCCTGTTATCGCGCTGCGGGGTGCACAGTCCCGAAGCCCGGGGCATGGCGTTGGGTGTCACCGCTCATGCGGTGGGAACGTCGGTAGCCCTGCAGGAAAGTGATGAATGTGGTGCCTTTGCGGCACTGGCGATGAGCCTGATGGGGGTTGCCACCGCGGTGTTCCTGCCGTTGGCAGTCAGCCTGGTAGCTTGAGGACTTGCAATGACGTTACCCCTGTTTCCGCTCAATACCGTGCTGTTCCCAGGATGCTTCCTTGATTTGCAGATCTTTGAAGCACGCTATCTCGACATGATCGGCCGCATCATGAAGCAGGGTGGCGGCTTCGGAGTGGTGTGCATTCTCGAGGGGCAGCAGGTTGGCACAGCGCCCACAGGCTTTTCGCAGATCGGCTGCGAGGCGGTGATTCGCGATTTCCAGCAGCAGGACAACGGCTTGCTCGGCATCCGAGTCGAGGGCACCCGACGTTTTCGCGTGGGGCCGTTCGAGGTGCAGAAGGACCAACTGTTGATGGCCGATGTGTCCTGGTTGCCTGAGCTGGAGGACAGCCCCCTGGAGGATGATCACCACGATCTGCTCGCACTGCTGCAGGCCTTGGGCGAGCACCCGATGGTCGAGGCCCTGGGTATGCCGGTGACAGTTGCGGGTCAGCAGGCGCTGGCCAACCAGCTGGCCTACTTGCTGCCCTTTGTCGAGGAAGACAAGCTCGAACTGCTCGAGATCGACTCCCCGCAGCAACGCCTGGACGCCATCCAGGCATTGCTTGATCGGCTACAAGGGGAGCTGTTCGCCTGATCCGTCAGTATTGGTAGCGCAGCAGGGCGTGTGGCAGCGAATGCAGGCTGAAGAACGCCAGCAAGGCGACACACGCCGGCAGAATCAGCCACCAGACCTTCAACGGCAGGGCGGTAAGAGGCTCGCGGCGCTGGATCAGGGTCAGGCTGGTAGCGCAGATGCAGCAGGCAAGCATGGCGCCAGCGAGAATATCGGTTGGCCAATGCGCACCCAGATACACCCTAGAAAGTGCAATCGCCAATGCCGGCAAGCAGCCGAGCAAAATCCAGGTCAGGCGCATGCGCGCCGGTTGGCCGCGTCCTGCCAGTACCGCCAGCACCAGGAAGAACGCAAATGCTGCCGAGCTGTGGCCACTGGGCATACTGTAAGTTGTCAACGGATCGCTCAAGACCTCTGGGCGGGCGCGGGCAAACAGCCATTTCAGGCTGCCATTGGCCAGTGCCGTACCAATCAGCGTAACGCCGGCAAAAATCGCTGGTCGCCATTGTCGCGCCAATAGCAATAACCCGGTCAACAGCCCGCCAAGGATGAACTGGGTGCGAAAATCACCCATGCGCGTGATCAGTACCACGCTGCCATCGATGAAGGTGCTGCGATGCTCCTGGATCAGGGTCATCAAGCCCTGGTCGAACTCGTGCAGGTATGGCCAACCGAGAAACAAGGCTGCCAGTGCCACCAGGCTAAGCGCGGCAATTACCCGGGTGCCGTAACGCATGCTGCGCAGACTGCAGTTGATGCTCACACCCACCAGCAATGCCAGGCCGGCAGAAATCATCCCGGCATCGAGCCAGAAGCCTTCGGGCAGCGGCAGGCGCATCGCCGCACCTGTCGCCCAGCCGGGTAGCAGGTAGGCCACCGACCATCCGGCGCCAGCCAGCAGGCTGACGGCAATAAAGCGTGGCAGGGGCATGTCGAACATACCGGCGACCATCGGCAGCATGGGCCGTAGCGGCCCGATAAAGCGACCGACCAACAAGCTGGCGATGCCGTAGCGCTGGAAATAGCTTTCTGCGCCGCCGATCCATTCCGGGTGATGGCGCAATAGCGGTAGTCGGCGGATGTTCTGATGGAACTTGCGCCCCAGTGTATAAGAGATGGCGTCACCCAGCAGGCCGCCAAAGAATCCCAGCAGCAGGGTTTCACCCAGCGACAGGGCGCCACTGCCGGCCAATACAGCCACGGCGAACAGCAACACCGTGCCGGGCACGATGATGCCGGCGATCGCCAGGCATTCCACGCAGGCCACCAGAAAAATCGCCAAGCCTAGCCATTGCGGGTTGGCACCTAGCCAACCGGTAAGGCTGTCGAGCCATTGGCCCATCGTGTCAGTTTCCTTGTGTCAGTAAAAAATAGTCCCGGCCTTCGACTTGCCCCCGGCGCAGCGGGTTCCGTGTGCACTGGCGGGCAAAGTCGGCGTCAACGAAACGAAACAGCAGATGTTCATCGCGGCCAGTGGGAATGCCTAGGCGGGTTGTTTGGATAATGTGTTTCACATTGATACCGCAGTCTTCGACGAACAGTTGTTCAGGATCGAAGCGTTTGGCATCCCAGTTCGGCACCTTCAGGCCCAGGGCCTTGCATAGCAGGGTCTGCCCGGCGCACAGGCGCTCGACTGGGCGCGGTTCGCCGCTGGCGTCGGGGTTGTTCAGCTGCATTTGTGCCAGGCTGTTGTCGTCGGAGATTGCGTCGACAAATGGAAAGGCAGATTTGATCAGTACAGCGTTGCCGGGCCCGTGAGCGCTGAAGTTCAGCGAATCACCGCCGCGAGCATAGTACATGTAGATGTGCCCGCCATTGAGGAACAGCGCCTTGCGCTTCTCGGTGTAACCCAGCGATGCGTGGCTGCCTTTGTCGCTGAGGTAGTAGGCCTCGGTTTCAATGATTCGCGCCGATAGCCAGTAAGGGCCATGACGATGGCGGATGACCTTGCCCAGCAATGCCTTGGCCAGTTCCTGCGGGTCGCGGTCGAAGAAGCTGTCGGGCAAGGCCCGGGGCGGGCAGGGGGCGGAGTCGGGCATGCTGGCGGTTTCGCAGTAGTTAGTGGCCGATAATAGCAATTTCTTCCCGGCTTGGAGCGAGCTTGCCCGGCGGTGAGCTGCGCAACGGTCGCTGGTCCCCGGCCATCTGGCAGCGCGAGGCGAGCCCACTGCTACAGGTTTTGTATAAGTGTTTTCGACCATCCGCCTGTCACCGCTGGGCGTCGGGCGGCGTGACAGTTATACTCAGCCGATTTTCCCCTTCGCCAAGACCACTGAGCCCATGACTGAGTCCGTTCTTGACTACATGACCCGCCTGGGTCGCGCTGCCCGCGAGGCTTCTCGCGTCATCGGTCGTGCCAGCACCGCGCAGAAAAATCGCGCCTTGCAGGCTGCTGCCAATGCGCTGGACGCTGCTCGCGACGAATTGTCCGCTGCCAACGAACTGGATCTGGCCGCTGGCCGCGCCAACGGACTGGAAGCTGCCATGCTCGAGCGTCTGGCGCTGACGCCTGCGCGCATCGACAGCATGATCGTCGGCTTGCGCCAGGTGGCCAGTCTTCCTGATCCGGTCGGTGCCATTCGTGACATGAGCTACCGGCCATCGGGTATCCAGGTCGGCAAGATGCGCGTACCGCTGGGGGTGATTGGGATCATCTACGAATCACGCCCAAACGTGACCATCGATGCGGCCAGCCTGTGCTTGAAGTCGGGCAATTCCACTATTTTGCGCGGCGGTTCCGAAGCGATTCATTCCAATCGTGCCATTGCTGCCTGCATCCAGCGCGGCCTGGCCGAAGCCGGTCTGCCCGCTGCGGTTGTGCAGGTGGTAGAAACCACCGACCGAGAGGCAGTAGGCGCGCTGATCAGCATGCCTGAGTATGTCGATGTGATCGTGCCGCGAGGCGGTAAGGGCCTGATCGAGCGGGTCAGCCGTGATGCGCGTGTGCCGGTGATCAAGCATCTGGACGGCATCTGCCACGTCTATGTCGCCGAACATGCCGAGCTGGACAAGGCCCGACGCATCGCTTTCAACGCCAAGACCTACCGTTATGGCATTTGCGGTGCGATGGAAACCTTGCTGGTCGATCAGCGGGTCGCCGCGGACTTCCTGCCGGAAATGGCGAGTCAATTTCGGGAAAAAGGTGTCGAACTGCGTGGTTGCGAGCGCACACGCGAAATTATCGAAGCGCTGCCGGCCACTGAAGAAGACTGGAACACCGAGTACCTCGCCGCGATCCTGTCGATTCGCGTGGTAGACGGTCTGGACCAGGCTATCGAGCACATCAACCGCTACGGTTCGCACCACACCGATTCCATCGTTACCGAACACCAGGGCCAGGCCCGGCGCTTCACCGCCGAGGTCGATTCCTCTTCGGTAATGATCAACACCCCAACCTGCTTTGCAGACGGTTTCGAATACGGCCTGGGCGCAGAGATCGGTATTTCCACCGATAAGCTGCATGCTCGCGGCCCGGTCGGCCTGGAAGGCCTGACCTGCGAAAAATACGTAGTGATCGGTGACGGTCAACTGCGTGGACAGGAGTCGATCTGACTTGGCTGAGCGCAAACCGCTCGCCCCAGTCATGACGATGTCGACCGCCCGGCGCATTGGCGTGCTCGGCGGGACATTCGACCCGGTGCACATCGGTCATTTGCGCAGTGCGCTCGAGGTGGCCGAAGGACTGGCGTTGGACGAGCTGCGGCTGATGCCCAATGCTCGCCCGCCACACCGCAATACGCCGCAGGTATCGGCGCAGGACCGTCTGGCGATGGTCCGCTGTGCGGTGGAAGGCGTGCGGACATTGTCGGTGGATGCGCGCGAACTGGCGCGCGACACGCCGTCGTATACCATCGAGACACTAGAGCTGATGCGTGCTGAACTGGCCGCTACGGATCAACTGTTTCTGCTACTGGGTTGGGATGCATTTTGCGGCCTGCCCAGTTGGCATCGTTGGGAAGAATTGCTGCAACACTGTCACATCCTGGTACTGCAACGCCCGGATGCCGACGTCGAGCCACCGGATGCCCTGCGCAACCTGTTGGCCGCACGCTCAGTCAGTGACCCGCAGGCCCTGGTTGGGCCAGCGGGAAATATTGCATTCGTCTGGCAGACGCCGCTTGCGGTGTCAGCCACGCAGATCCGACAGCTGCTGGCCAGCGGCAAGTCGGTGCGGTTTCTGGTGCCGGACGCAGTACTGGCCTACATCGATGCGCACAACCTGTACCGTGCGCCGAACTGAAGGTGCTGCGAAGCGCCTCACACTATTGAGTTGAATGAGTTTTATATGACCAAGCAAAAACACAGTGCCGTAAGTGCCGAAGAACTGGTCGAACTGACCAAGGCCGCCCTGGCAGACGTCAAGGCCCAGGACATCCAGGTCATTGACGTGCGCGACAAGCACAGTCTGACCGACTACATGATCATTGCCACCGGTACCTCCAACCGCCAGATCTCGGCGATGCTGGAAAAGGTTCGCGAGCAGGTCAAGGCCAAGGGCATTCAGCCGTTGGGCGAAGAAGGCAAGGGCGACAGCGACTGGGTCCTGCTCGACCTCAACGACGTTATCGTGCACATGATGACTGCTGCAGCCCGTCAGTTCTACGACCTTGAGCGTCTGTGGATGGGTGCCGAGCAAAGCCGCGCCGCCGATGGCAAGCACCACAGCCCGGAAAACACCCACGCCTACTCCGACAATCTCAAAGACCGGGAATAAGGAAGGCTCGTGCGTCTGCGTCTTATCGCGGTCGGCTCGCGCATGCCCAAGTGGGTCGAGGACGGTTGGCATGAATATGCCAAGCGCCTGCCCTCGGAGCTTTCGCTTGAGCTGGTGGAAATTGCGCTCAATACCCGGGGCAAAAATGCCGATGTCGCTCGTCTGATTCGTCAGGAGGGTGAGGCTATGCTCGCCAAGGTCCAGCCAGGGGAACGGATTGTCACCCTGGAGGTCCATGGCAAGCCCTGGAGTACCGAGCAACTGGCGGTCGAGCTCGACCGCTGGCGGCTGGACTCACGCACGGTGAACTTTATGGTCGGCGGCCCGGAAGGGCTGGCGCCGGAAGTCTGTGCGCGGGCCGAACAGCGCTGGTCGCTGTCGCCGCTGACCCTGCCCCACCCATTGGTAAGGATACTGATCGGCGAACAGCTGTACCGCGCCTGGACCGTGTTGTCCGGGCACCCTTACCACAAATAGACCTGTAAGCCTTTCAATGACGCAGCCGATTCGCCTCAAGGATCACGAGAAAGACGCCCGTATGGTGCGCAGTCGCGTCGTGGTCGGTGCCGTGGCAATCGTCCTGCTGATCTGCGTGCTGATCGCTCGCCTCTATTACCTGCAGGTGATCCAGTACGAGTACCACTCGACCTTGTCGGAAAACAACCGAGTGCACGTGCAGCCGATTCCGCCTACGCGTGGGCTGATTTTCGATCGAAATGGGGTGATCATCGCCGATAACCGGCCAAGCTTCAGCTTGAGCATGACCCGCGAGCGTTCCGGGGATTGGCAGCAGGTGCTCGATGTGATCGTCGAAGTGCTGGAATTGACCCCAGACGACCGTACCCTCTTCGAGAAGCGTATGCGTCAGGGGCGCCGGCCGTTCGAACCGGTACCTATCCTGTTCGAACTCACCGAGGAGCAGATTGCCCGCATTGCGGTCAATCAATTCCGCCTCCCCGGGGTTGAGGTGGTGGCCCAGTTGGTGCGGCATTACCCTCAGGGTGCGCATTTCGCTCACTCGGTCGGCTATGTCGGGCGAATCAACGAGAAAGAGCTCAAGACCCTTGATCCGGTCAACTACAGCGGCACCCATCATATCGGCAAGACCGGGGTGGAACGCTTCTACGAGCCCGAACTGCATGGCCAGGTCGGCTATGAAGAGGTCGAGACCAACGCCCGCGGCCGCGTGTTGCGAGTGCTCAAGCGTACTGACCCGATTCCAGGCAAAGACATCGTTCTGAGCCTGGACATCAAGTTGCAGGAAGCCGCCGAGAATGCGCTGGCCGGTCGTCGTGGCGCCATTGTGGCCCTCGATCCGAATACGGGTGAGGTCCTGGCGATGGTCAGCCAGCCGAGTTTCGATCCTAACCTGTTCGTGACGGGCATCAGTTTCAAGGCCTACGCCGAATTGCGCGATTCAATCGATCGACCGCTGTTCAACCGTGTGCTGCGCGGACTGTACCCACCAGGCTCGACGATCAAACCGGCCGTGGCCATCGCCGGGCTCGACAGTGGCGTGATCACGGCGACGAGTCGGGTGTTCGACCCAGGCTACTATCAACTGCCCAATTACGATCACAAGTATCGTAACTGGAACCGTAGCGGTGACGGCTGGGTCGATCTCGACACCGCGATCATGCGTTCCAACGACACCTACTTCTACGACTTGGCACACAAGATGGGCATCGATCGCCTGTCGGCCTACATGAATCGCTTCGGTATTGGTCAGAAGGTTTCGCTGGACATGTTCGAGGAATCACCGGGGCTGATGCCTTCGCGCGAATGGAAGCGTGCGACCCGTCGTCAGGCCTGGTTCCCGGGTGAAACCTTGATTCTTGGTATTGGCCAGGGCTACATGCAGACCACACCGTTGCAATTGGCCCAGGCAACTGCACTGATTGCCAGCAAGGGCAAGTGGAACCGTCCGCACCTGGCCAAGACCATCGAGGGTTTGCCGCCTGTGGACGAAAACCCGATGGAAGACATCGTCCTGCGTGACAAGTCCGACTGGAACAAGGTCACCCACGGCATGGAGCAGGTGATGCACGGTGCCCGGGGTACTGCACGCAAGGCTTCCATCGGTGCGCAGTACCGGATCGCCGGCAAGAGTGGTACCGCTCAGGTGGTGGCGATCAAGCAGGGCGAGAAGTACGACCGCAACAAGCTTCAGGAACGTCACCGCGACCATGCCCTGTTCGTTGGTTTCGCCCCGGCAGACAATCCGAAGATCGTGGTATCGGTGATGGTCGAGAACGGTGAGTCTGGCTCTGGCGTTGCTGCACCCGTGGTGCGGCAGGTCATGGATGCCTGGCTGCTGGGTCCCGACGGCCGCCTGAAACCTGAATACGCCAACCCGTCCATCGCTCAGGAACCGGCCCCGTGATGAGTAATTTCGATCGCATGCTCTCCAGTGAGGATGTGATGCGCCGTCGCGCCAGCTTCCTTCAGCGCATCCATATCGACGGCCCCTTGCTGATCCTGCTGCTGACCCTGGCGGCTGGCAGCCTGTTCGTGCTTTATTCGGCCAGCGGCAAGAACTGGGATTTGCTGCTCAAGCAGGCCAGCTCTTTTGGCATCGGCCTGGTCTCGATGTTCGTCATTGCCCAGTTGGAGCCGCGGTTCATGGCGCGTTGGGTGCCGTTGGCGTACATCTGTGGGGTTATCCTGCTGGTGGTCGTCGACGTCATGGGCCATAACGCCATGGGGGCTACACGCTGGATCAACATTCCCGGGGTGATCCGCTTCCAGCCTTCGGAATTCATGAAGATCATCATGCCGGCGACCATTGCCTGGTACCTGGCCAAGCGCTCACTGCCGCCGCACCTGAAGCATGTAATGATCAGTCTGATCATGATTGGCGTGCCGTTCATTCTTATCGTGCGTCAGCCCGATCTGGGCACTGCCTTGCTGATTCTCGCTTCAGGCGCTTTTGTACTGTTCATGGGGGGGCTGCGCTGGCGCTGGATTCTCAGCGTAATTGCTGCAGCGGTGCCGGTGGCGGTGGCCATGTGGTTCTTTGTCATGCACGACTACCAGAAGCAGCGGGTCCTGACCTTCCTCGATCCGGAAAGCGATCCCTTGGGCACCGGCTGGAACATTATTCAGTCCAAAGCAGCCATTGGCTCGGGCGGGGTGTTTGGCAAGGGTTGGCTGCTGGGTACCCAGTCGCACCTGGACTTTCTCCCGGAAAGCCACACCGACTTCATCATCGCCGTGCTGGGCGAAGAGTTTGGCTTGGTGGGTATCTGTGCGCTGCTGCTCATCTACCTGTTGTTGATCGGTCGTGGCCTGGTTATTACCGCGCAGGCGCAAACCCTTTACGGCAAGTTGCTGGCTGGCAGCTTGACGATGACTTTTTTCGTTTATGTATTCGTCAATATCGGTATGGTCAGTGGCCTGTTGCCGGTTGTGGGCGTGCCGCTGCCCTTCATTAGTTATGGTGGAACTTCGTTGGTGACGCTGCTGTCAGCGTTTGGAGTTTTAATGTCGATCCATACGCATCGCAAATGGATTGCGCAGGTTTGAATAAGGTGAAAAATTAAATGCAAGCAATGCGTGGCTGGGCTGCTCGTTGTATGCCCTGGGTTGGCCTGCTAGGTCTGCTCGGTGGTGTCCAGCAAGCGTCGGCCGGGGACTATGACGGATCGCCTCAGGTAGCCGAGTTCGTCGCCCAGATGACTCGCGACTACGGTTTTGCCGATGAACAATTGATGGACGTGTTTCGCGAGGTCAAGCGCAAGCAGTCGATCCTCGATGCCATCTCTCGTCCGGCCGAGCGGGTAAAACCCTGGAAAGACTATCGCCCGATGTTCCTCACCGATGCCCGTGTGGCGCGTGGGGTGGATTTCTGGCGTCAGCATGAGGCGACACTGGCTCGTGCCGAACAGGAATACGGTGTTCCGGCCCAGGTGATCGTTTCGATTATTGGCGTTGAAACCTTTTTTGGTCGAAACACCGGCAATTACCGAGTAATCGACGCGCTCTCCACCTTGGGCTTCGATTACCCACCGCGTGCCGACTTCTTCCGCAAAGAATTGCGTGAGTACCTGTTGCTGGCCCGTGAAGAGCAGGTCGATCCGCTGACCCTGAAGGGCTCTTACGCCGGTGCCATGGGTTTGCCGCAATTCATGCCGAGCAGCTTTCGCGCCTACGCCGTGGACTTTGACGGCGATGGCCACATCAATATCTGGAACAACCCGGACGACGCCATCGGCAGCGTTGCCAGCTACTTCAAACGTCATGGATGGGTTGCCGGTGAGCAGGTCGTAAGCCGCGCTACTGTCAGTGGCGAGCGTGTCGATGAGGGGCTGACCCCGGGAATCGAGGCGGTCAAGACAGTTGCAGAGTTGCGGGCACTGGGCTGGTCAAGTCATGATGCGCTGCGCGATGATCTGCCGGTCACCGCTTTCCGGCTTGAAGGTGAGAACGGCCCTGAATACTGGCTGGGCCTGAAAAACTTCTACGCGATCACTCGCTACAACCGCAGCGTAATGTACGCGATGGCGGTACATCAGCTATCGGACCTGCTGGTTCAAGCACGGGGCGCCAAGTAATGCGCGTATTGTTTTCTGCTACATCTCTGAAACTGATCGGTTGTGCAGCCCTGGGCCTGATGCTGGCCAGTTGCTCTTCGAGCAAGCCAGCCCCGCAAAGCACCAATAATGTGGTGCGCGCCAAGCCGGGCCTGGACATCAACCGGGCCCACAAGGATGGTGCGCCGTGGTGGGATGTCGATGTCTCCAAGATCCCGGATGCCACGCCGACCGTGCACACCGGTAACTACAAAGCCAACCCGTACACGGTGCTGGGCAAAACCTATTTCCCGATCCAGGAGTCGCGCAATTACCGCGCTGAAGGTACCGCTTCGTGGTACGGCACCAAGTTCCACGGGCAGAACACCGCCAACGGCGAGGTCTACGACCTCTACGGCATGAGCGCTGCACACAAGACCTTGCCACTGCCGGCCTACGTCAAGGTGACCAACCTCGACAACCACCGCAGCGTGGTTTTGCGCGTCAACGATCGCGGGCCGTTCTATTCGGACCGGATCATTGACCTGTCGTATGCCGCCGCGAAGAAACTCGGTTATGCCGAAACCGGCACGGCGCGGGTGCGCGTCGAGGGCATCGACCCGAAACAATGGTGGGCCCAGCGTGGCCAGCCCGCGCCGATGGTGCTGGACCAGCCGCAGGTTGCGCAAACCCAGGCCTTGTCTGCCAGCACGGGAACCGTCGAACAATGGACGCCACCGCCGCAACAACATGCTGCGGCAGTGGTGCCTTTGCAGGTAGCCAGCAACAACGCCCAGGCCAGTAATGGTCTTTACTTGCAGGTCGGCGCTTTTGCCAACCCGGACGCAGCCGAGTTATTGCGCTCCAAGTTGAGCAGCATGGTCAGTGCGCCGGTTTTCATCAGTTCGATTGTGCGCAATCAGCAGACCCTGCACCGGGTGCGCCTGGGGCCGATCAATAGCCAGGGCGAAGCCCAGCAGATGCAGGACAGTGTGCGTCTGGCCAATCTTGGCCAGCCGAAAGTTGTGACGGCAGACTGACCGGGGGGACTGGTCGGTTTGTCATGCAAGCGAGCAGAGCAGCCATGTACAATGGTCGTTTTGCTCGCAAGGCCCAGTGCCTGAAGACATTTTGCCCTTATGGGCATGAGCTCATTAGCCATTTCGAGAGACGGATGAACATAACCAGCTTTGCCAAACGCCTTTGCCTGCTTGTACCGCTGATGATCACCCCTGCTGCCTTCGCGGCAGAGCAGATGATGCCGTCGCCGCCGCAACTGGCAGCCAAGTCCTACGTGCTCATGGAAGCTTCCAGCGGTAATGTCCTGGTCGCGAACAATGGTGACGAGCGTTTGCCGCCGGCCAGTCTGACCAAGCTGATGACCGCCTACATCGCGACCCTGGATATCCGTCGCGGGCAGATCGGTGAGAACGACCCGGTTACCGTCAGCGAAAACGCCTGGCGTACCGGTGGTTCGCGTATGTTCATCAAGGTCGGTACCCAGGTCAGCGTCAGCGACCTGCTGCATGGCATCATCATTCAGTCGGGTAACGACGCCAGTGTCGCGCTGGCCGAGCACATCGCCGGCAGCGAAGACGCCTTCGCCGACATGATGAACAAGACTGCTGCTGATCTGGGCATGACCAACAGCCACTTCATGAACCCGACGGGCCTGCCAAACCCAGAGCACTACTCGTCGGCTCACGACATGGCCGTACTGGCGCGCGCGATCATCCACGAAGATCCGGCTCACTATGCGATCTACTCGCAGAAGGAGTTCTTCTGGAACAACATCAAGCAGCCTAACCGTAACCTGCTGCTGTGGCGCGACAAGACCGTCGACGGTCTGAAAACCGGCCACACCGACGAAGCCGGCTATTGCATGGTGTCTTCGGCAGTACGTGACGGCATGCGTTTGATCGCCGTGGTTTTCGGTACCAACAGCGAGCAGGCTCGTGCTGCTGAAACCCAGAAGCTGCTGACCTATGGCTTCCGTTTCTTCGAAACCCAGACCTTCTACCAGAAGGGCACCGAGCTTGCTCAGGCGCAGGTATGGAAGGGTGCGGCCAACCAGGTCAAGGCCGGTCTGGCGCAAGACCTGACCATGACTTTGCCTAAAGGCCAATTGAAGAAGCTGGCTGCAAGCATGACCATGAACCCACAATTGACCGCACCCATCGCCAAAGGTGACGTGATCGGTAAAGTGGAAGTCAAACTGGATGACAACGTTGTACACAGTGCTGATCTGATCGCGCTGGACGCCGTTGAGGAAGCTGGTTTCTTCGGCCGTGTGTGGGATAGCATTCGTCTATTCTTCTACGGGCTGTTCAACTGATATCGTGACCTGCCACGCCCCCGCCAACTCACGCGGGGGCGTTGTTGTTGCCACGGCTTACGAGGCCGTTACTGCCATGACTGAAGCTGACAAATCGCACAAAATCGAATTCCCTTGCGCCGATTACCCGATCAAGGTCATCGGTGACACCGTGGTCAATTTCAAAGACACGGTAATCGAAATTCTGAAGAAGTACGCCGAGGTCGATCTCAAGACCCTGGCTGAACGTCAGAGCAAGGAAGGCAAGTACACCACTGTGCAATTGCACATTGTTGCCACTGGCGAAGACCAGTTGCACAACATCAATAGCGCCCTGCGTGCCACCGGCATCGTGAAAATGGTGCTCTGATGTCGAAAAGCCTCGGCTTTCGCGATTTGGGATTGTTGCCATACGAGCCGGTGCTCGAGGCCATGCGCCGGTTTACCGATCAGCGTGGTCCTGAAACCGGTGACGAAGTCTGGCTGGTAGAGCACCCGGCGGTGTTCACCCAGGGCCAGGCAGGCAAGTCCGAGCACCTGTTGGTGCCGGGGGATATCCCGGTCGTGCAGACCGATCGTGGTGGCCAGGTGACCTATCATGGTCCTGGCCAACTGGTGGCTTATTTATTGTTGGATGTTCGCCGGCTCGGGTTTGGTGTGCGTGATCTGGTTTCCCGGATGGAGCGCTGCCTGATCGAGTTGCTGGCCAGTTACGACGTCGAGGCAGCGGCCAAGGCCGATGCCCCGGGTGTCTATGTCGATGGAGCCAAGATCGCCTCCCTCGGCCTGCGGATTCGCAATGGCTGTTCTTTTCATGGCCTTGCCTTGAACGTGGACATGGACCTTGCGCCATTCCGCCGGATTAACCCCTGCGGGTATGCGGGGCTGGCTATGACCCAGCTGCGCGACCAGGCAGGCTCGATCGAACTCTCTGAGGTAAGGGCAAGGCTGCGCGGGCAGCTGGTCAAGCACCTCGACTATGCTGAGCAGACGACCCTTACGGGCGGAATCTTCTGAATATGACTACTGTTGTGCAAGAACCAGTGCAAAGCGTGACTCCAGCGCCCCGGCCGAAGGTCGAGGCGGGCGTAAAACTGCGTGGCGCGGAAAAAGTCGCGCGTATCCCGGTAAAGATCATTCCTACCGACGAATTGCCGAAGAAACCCGACTGGATCCGCGTGCGGATCCCGGTTTCGCCGGAAGTCGACCGTATCAAGCAATTGCTGCGCAAGCACAAGCTGCACAGCGTCTGCGAAGAAGCGTCTTGCCCGAACCTGGGTGAGTGTTTCTCCGGCGGCACCGCCACGTTCATGATCATGGGTGACATCTGCACCCGTCGCTGCCCATTCTGCGACGTTGGTCATGGTCGCCCGAAACCTTTGGATGTGGACGAGCCGAAGAACCTCGCCGTCGCCATTGCCGACCTGCGCTTGAAGTACGTGGTGATCACTTCGGTGGACCGCGACGACTTGCGTGACGGTGGTGCCCAGCACTTTGCCGACTGCATCCGTGAAATTCGCGCGCTGTCGCCGGGCGTCCAGTTGGAAACCCTGGTGCCGGACTATCGTGGTCGGATGGACGTAGCCTTGGCGATCACCGCCGAGACACCACCGGATGTGTTCAACCACAACCTGGAAACCGTGCCACGTTTGTACAAGGCCGCACGTCCTGGCTCCGACTACCAGTGGTCGCTGACCCTGTTGCAGAAGTTCAAGGAGCTGGTACCGCATGTTCCGACCAAGTCCGGCTTGATGCTGGGCCTGGGCGAAACCGACGAAGAAGTGATCGAGGTGATGCAGCGCATGCGCGAGCACAACATCGACATGCTGACGTTGGGCCAGTATCTGCAGCCATCGCGCAGCCACCTGCCGGTACAGCGTTTCGTCCATCCAGACACCTTCGCCTGGTTCGCCGAGGAAGGCCTGAAGATGGGCTTCAAGAACGTCGCTTCCGGACCTTTGGTACGTTCTTCGTACCACGCCGACCAGCAGGCGCATGAGGCCAAGATCAAGCTCTGATCCCGGCTTCGAACAATGCCGATGCCTGCTTGTAAGCGGCATCGGCATTTTTGTTTGTGGGACTTTTGCGCCTTAAACTCGTGAGTGAACCGCGCTAGAGTCGAAGGCCAAATTCAGATAAGGAGCTGTCTGGGTGAACGCTGTTTTAGATCATCAAGCGGATGCGTGTAGGGCTGATTCCAGGCTGCCTGCAGCACTGGCGAGCAATGGCCGTATCGCGATCATTGCCCCGGCGGGGCCGGCCCAGATCGACACGTTGAAAGCCATTCTATGGTTCGAAGCACGCGGCTATCAGTGCCGTATTTATCCCGGAGTGACTGAGGCACAAGGTTATCTTGCCGGCGACGATGCCGTGCGCCTGGCGGATCTGCATGCGGCCTTCGCTGCCGATGATGTCGATGCAATCATCTGCCTGCGTGGTGGCTACGGATGCATGCGCTTGCTCGATAAGCTCGATTACGCATTGCTGCGCAAACACCCCAAGCCCTTTGTCGGCTACAGCGACATCACTGCGCTGCACAGTGCGATTGCCCGACATGCCGGCTTCGTGACCTTCCACGGGGCGATGCTCAAGTCTGAATTGTTGGCAAACAAGCAGGCGCCGACTGTGCCTTCTCTTTTCGAACAGCTCACCGGGCGTTTGAAGCGTGGTGACGAGCTGGAACATTCACAGAGCCATCCTTTGACCGCAGTCCTCCCAGGCGCGGCTTCAGGGCGCTTGGTGGGCGGTAATCTGGCCATGCTTTGCGCAACCTTGAACACACCCGCTGAATTTGATTGCCGAGAGGGAATCCTGTTCATCGAAGACGTCAACGAGCCCTTGTACCGCATCGACCGGCTGCTCACCCAACTGCGCCTGGCGGGCAAGTTCGAAGGGCTGCGCGGGGTGCTGGTCGGGGACTTTGCCGGGTTGACCGTGCAGATGCTCACACCGCTATTGCGGGAGATCTTCGAGCCGTTGCAGGTTCCTGTGCTGGCGGGATGGCGCAGTGGTCATTGCGACCCCAATATCACCTTGCCGCTGGGAGCGCAGGTGTACCTGGATGCGGATCAGCGCTGTTTGCGTCTGACGCAAGATTTGTTTGCTTGATTGCAATCGCGGGGTAAGCCCACTCCCGTAGAGTTGGATAAGCTCTGTAGGAGTGGGCTTGCCCCGCGCTCAAGAGTCAACGCTGACGCAGGCTTTCCAGCAGCTTATGCGTCGGGTAGCCATCAGCCGGCCAGCCCATTGCCTGCTGGGCGTTGCGGATGGCCTTGCGGGTATTGGCGCCGATGATACCGTCGGCGCTACCGGCGTCGTAGCCTTTGGCGCTAAGCAGCGTCTGCAAGTCGACGCGCTCGCTACGGCTCAGAGGCAGGTCATCCTTGGGCCAACTGCCCGCAATGTAGCCGGAGCCTTCGAAGCGCTGGCTAAGCAGGCCGACCGCCATGGCGTACGAGGACGAGTTGTTGTACTTGAGGATGGCGCGGAAGTTATCCAGCACCAGGAACGCCGGGCCGCGGTAGCCTGCCGGCAGCAGTAGGGCAGCAGACAGCTGTTCGCTACCGGCTGGCAGGGTAGTGCCGACCGGTAGTTTCAGACCCAGTTGCATCCACTCTGAAACCGTCTTGCGTTGCGCACCGTCGGCCAACCAGTAGTCGAAGCCTGGCGCCAATTGCACTTCAAAGCCCCAGGGCTCGCCACGTTTCCAGCCCGAGCTTTGCAGATAGTGGGCGGTGGAGGCCAGGGCGTCGGCAGAGCTGCTCCAGATATCCCGGCGCCCGTCACCGTCAAAGTCCACGGCATGGGTGTTGTAGGTGGTGGGGATGAACTGGGTTTGCCCCATGGCACCGGCCCATGAGCCTTTCATCGCGTCAGGCTGGATGTCACCGTTCTGCAGAATCTGCAGTGCGGCAATCAACTGCGCCTGGGCAAAGGCGGGGCGCCGGCCTTCGTAGGCCAGGGTTGCCAGGGAGCGGATCACCGATTTGCTGCCTTGGAACTGGCCGAAGTTGCTTTCCATCCCCCATACCGAGACCAGTACGTTGCGGTCTACGCCATAGCGTTGTTCGATCTGGCCCAGCAACTCGTCGTTTTTACCCAGCAGGCTTTTGCCGTTGCGTACGCGCAGGGGTGAGAGCGCGCCGTCGAGGTATTCCCACACGGGCCGGGTAAATTCTGGCTGACTGCGGTCGGCCTTGATCACGTCCATGTCGGGCGTGACGCCGAGGAAGGCGCGGTCAAACGTGCTGGGGTTGATGCCCGCCTGCAGGGCCTGCTGACGGAAGCCCGCTTGCCATTGGGCAAAGGTTTGTAACGGTTGAATTTCGGTGCTGGTGTCGACGGCCGGATTCGGCACGGTTACAACCGGTGCCGGCTGGGCAGGGGCCAGCGGTAGCGCATCGGCGGCGGTGGGTTTTTCCGCGCAGGCGACAAGCAGGATGAGGCTGGAGGCAGCAATCAGCTGGCGAGGCTGCCAGCGACGGGAAAGACAAAAGGGCATGCACAGTTCCAGGTATTTCAGGTCAGGTGCCGACCATACCATGCCTGTCGAAATCTTGCTTTTATGCAACCAAAAAGTAAGAAGCCTCCCAATCTCTCGATTGGAAGGCTTCGCGGCGGTAGCTGCCTTTGCCTTTGCCTGGTCGTTCCTGGCGGCTGCGGAACAGAGGCTGGGCGATGATTGATTTGGCCTTGTTGGGCCGGGACTTTTTGCTCATGGCAGAAATCCTTTGGGGGGTGGGCTTGGGAGGCAATATAGGGGCGAACGTGTTGCGGGGCAAGCCTGCTCCTGCAGGGCAGGATTGATGTCACTCTGCTGGTAGTGGCAAGCGCTGCCCGGCCATCAGTAGCGACAATCGACTCAGGCTGGTCCAAGGGGAGCCTTGGGCCTGGCCTTTGATCTGCGCATCAATGCGCTGGGCATCTTGCAGCAGTTGGCTCCAGCGCTGCGCCGAGTGGCGTTGCAGTGCTTTGCTCATGAGCGGCTTGCGCTTGTCCCAGACCGGCGGTCGCGCCTGGCTGAACGCTTTGTCCAGCGGCACGCCCTGGCTGTATTGCTGGGACAGGCCAGCCAGTAAGCGCAGTTCCCGGGCCAGGGCCCAGAGAATTACGGGTGGTTCGACACCTTCGCCGCGCAGGCCTTCGAGCATGCGCAGGGCATGCGCAGCTTCGCCATTGAGGATGGCATCGACAAGACCGAAGACATCGAAGCGAGCACTGTCGGCCACCGCGGCTTGGACGGTCTCGACAGTGATCTGGTTGCCTTCGGCCAGCAGCTTGAGCTTTTCGATTTCCTGCGCCGCTGCCAGCAGGTTGCCTTCCACCCGCGCCGCAATCAGGTCCACGGCATCACGCTGGGCCGACAGTCCAGCCTGCGCCAGGCGCTGATTGATCCATTGAGGTAACTGCTGGGTGTCTACAGGCCAGATCTGGATGAACTGAACCTGCTGGCCCTCGACCAGCGCCTTGCCCCACTTGGTTTTCTGCGCGCTGCCATCAAGCTTGGGCAGGCTGATCAGCAGCAAGGTGTCTTCAGCGGGGCGTGAGCAATACTCGATCAATGCTGCGGCGCCCTTGTCACCGGGCTTGCCCGAAGGCAGGCGCAGCTCCAAAAGGCGGCGCTGGGCGAACAACGACAAGCTGGCGCCGGCCTGAAGCAGAGTGCCCCAGTCGAAGTTGGCATCGGCACTGAACACCTGGCGCTCATCGAACCCTTGCTGGCGCGCAGCAGCACGCACGGCGTCTGCGGCTTCCTGGCACAGCAATGGATCATCGCCACTGATCACATAGACCGGTGCGAGGTTTCCTTGCAGGTGTTTGTTGAGCTGGGCGGGGGCGAGTTTCATGGCGGCAGGCGGGGCACCGAAGTGCCCCGTTCAGACTCAGTTGACGGGCAGTTGCAGTGGCGACTGCTGGGGCGTTTCGTCCTGGGCGCGGCGGGCCGCTTCCAGGGCATCGGCTTCAGCCTTGGCGCGTGCGTCGGCTTCCACTTGCAGTTGGTCCAGCTGGGCTGGGGTCAACAGTTGCAGGCGTACCAGCATGTTCTGCACCAGGTCGCGGCGCATTTCTTCGCGGGTTTGCGAAGCTTCCTGGTCACCACCGGTGATGTTGTTGCCGTCATACACGTAGATCTTGCGCACTTCGAGCTTGTCGCTGAGCAAGTTGGTGTCATTGAGGCCATTGATGCTGTAGCTGAGCACTGTTGTCAGCTCATACTCGGCACTGCCCGAACCGCCCGTGTAGGTGGCTGCGCGCTGAGTTTCGGCTTCGTTGGTCAAGACCAGCTTGTACGGTGCGCCAGTGTAGACGTTCACGCCGCTGTTTTTCAGGGCCTGACGCAGTTGGGTCACGGTTTCGCCATAGGCGTTGCGTGCGCTTACGTCCAGTTCCTTGATGCTCAGTTCACTGGTGCCAGTACCACGCAGCTGGAAACCGCAGGCGCTGAGCATTACCGCCAGGCCCATTACCAGCAAATTGCGTTTGATCATCTTGTTGCTCCCTTGTGGGCCGATTCTGTGTACCGGCCCGCTGTTCAGGCGGGCCGGTTGTCCTGTCAGTTGGCGACGATGTTAACCAGCTTGCCCGGTACCACGATGACCTTGCGGATGCTCAGGCCTTCGGTGAAACGCAGCACGTTTTCGTTGCTGCGGGCAGCGGCTTCGACTTCTTCGCGGCTTGCTGCAGCCGGCATTTCGATTTGACCACGCAATTTGCCGTTGACCTGGATGACCAGCACGATGCTGTCCTGGACCAGGGCGCTTTCATCTACTGCCGGCCAGCCGGCGTCAATGACTGCGCCCTGGTGACCCAGGCGATGCCACAGCTCATGGCTGATGTGCGGGGTGATCGGTGCCAGCAGCAAGGCGACGGTTTCCAGGCCTTCCTGTACCAGGGCACGGTCCTGTTCGCTGGCTCGCGGGGCTTTTTCCAGCACGTTCATCAGGGTCATCACCTGGGCGATGGCGGTGTTGAACTTGTGGAATTGACCGACATCGGTGCTGGCCTGCTTGATGGCCGCGTGAATGGCACGGCGAATCACTTTTTGATCGTCGTCCAGCGCAGCGATATCCAGCTTGCCCGGCAGGCCTTGAGTGACATGGGCCTGAGCCAGGCGCCAGACGCGGCGCAGGAAGCGGTTGGAGCCTTCGACGCCGGAGTCGGACCATTCCAGGCTCATGTCGGGTGGCGACGCGAACATCATGAACAGTCGGCAGGTGTCGGCACCGTAGGCTTCGATCATCGCCTGCGGGTCAACGCCGTTGTTCTTGGACTTGGACATCTTCTCGGTGCCGCCGATCTCGACAGGCAGGCCGTCGGTTTTCAGGCGGGCGCCGATGATCTTGGCCTTGGCGTCACGTTCTACTTCTACGTCAGCCGGGTTGAACCAGTCCTTGCCGCCGTTGCTGGCGACGCGGTAGTAGGTATCGGCAACGACCATGCCCTGGGTCAGAAGGTTCTTGAATGGCTCGTTGGAAGTCACCAGGCCTTCATCACGCATGAGCTTGTGGAAGAAGCGTGCATAGAGCAGGTGCAAGATGGCATGCTCGATACCACCGATGTACTGGTCTACCGGAAGCCAATGGTTGGCTGCCTTTGGATCGACAAGGCCGCCCTCGTAGTTTGGCGAGGCGTAGCGAGCGAAGTACCACGACGACTCGACAAAGGTGTCCATGGTGTCGGTTTCGCGCTTGGCTGGCGTGCCGCATTTCGGGCAGCTGCACTCGTAGAATTCAGGCATGCGTGCCAGTGGCGAGCCTGCACCGTCCGGTACCACGTTTTCCGGGAGGATGACCGGCAACTGATCTTCAGGCACCGGTACATCACCGCAGGATGGGCAGTGGACAATCGGGATCGGGCAGCCCCAGTAGCGCTGGCGGCTGATGCCCCAGTCGCGCAGGCGGAACTGGGTGCGCGACTTGCCCAGCTCTTTCTTGATCAGCGCGACTTCGATGGCGTCGAACGCGCCCGGGAAGTCCAGGCCGTCAAACTCGCCGGAATTGATCAGCACGCCGTGTTCACCACAGGCGGCATCCCACTCGGTAGCCACTTCATCGCCCAGGCTGGTGCGAACCACGGCCTTGAGCGGCAGGTTGTACTTTTTGGCGAACTCGAAATCACGCTCGTCGTGGGCGGGAACAGCCATTACTGCGCCGTCGCCGTAGTGCATCAGTACGTAGTTGGCGACCCATACCGGCAGTTTTTCACCGGTCAGAGGGTGCTCGACGAACAGCGAAGTGGCCAGGCCCTTCTTCTCTTGGGTGGCGACGTCGGCTTCGGCAACGCTGCCGCTTTTGCATTCATCGATGAAGGCTTGCAACTGCGGGTTGCCCTGAGCAGCCTGGGTAGCCAGAGGGTGCTCGGCTGCAACGGCCACGTAGGTGGCGCCCATCAGGGTGTCCGGACGGGTGGTGAAAACCTTCAGCGCCCCGGCGTGGCCGATGCTGGCCTGATCGTACGGGAACTGTACTTCCATGCCGCGGGACTTGCCGATCCAGTTACGCTGCATGGTCTTGACCTGTTCAGGCCAACCCGGCAGTTCGTCGAGGCTTTCCAGCAGCTCGTCGGCGTAGTCGGTGATCTTGAAGTAGTACATCGGGATTTCGCGCTTCTCGATCAGCGCGCCCGAACGCCAGCCGCGGCCATCGATAACCTGCTCGTTGGCCAGCACGGTCTGGTCGGCCGGGTCCCAGTTCACGGTACCGTTTTTACGGTAGATCACGCCTTTTTCGAACAGGCGGGTGAACAGCCACTGTTCCCAGCGGTAGTAATCAGGCTTGCAGGTGGTGACTTCGCGCGACCAGTCGAAGGCCAGGCCCAGGCTCTTGAGCTGGGTCTTCATGTAGTCGATGTTTTCGTACGTCCACTTGGCCGGCGCGACGTTGTTTTTCATCGCGGCGTTTTCAGCCGGCATGCCGAAGGCGTCCCAGCCCATTGGTTGCAGGACGTTCTTGCCCAGCATGCGCTGGTAACGGGCAATGACGTCGCCAATGGTGTAGTTGCGCACGTGGCCCATGTGTAGCTTGCCGCTCGGGTACGGGAACATCGATAGGCAGTAGTACGATTCCTTGCCTAGCTGTTCACTGACTTCAAAAGACTTTTGCTCGTCCCAGTACGATTGGGCGGCGGCTTCGATTTCACGGGGCTGATAGAGTTCGTGCATGGCTACTTTGCGCTTAGAGATGGGAGACCTTATCCAGGCAGCGGGAAAACCGCTGCATCGGCAATCCGGTGTCAAAAGGGTGAACGACCTAGCATACATGACCGCCGTCCACCGAGGGAAACCCTGATTGCACTGCCAGAGCCGCTGCGGGCCGTTGGTCGCAGCGATCGGCTGCTTTTGCGAGTGACGCTAAGCTCACTTGTGGGGGGAGATATTTTATCTTCAATGAGGTGAACGGATGGGAGAGTCGCAGTTACAAGCAACGAAACCTGAGCTTTACGAACGGCTGATCGATCGTTTAGGGCTTGCTCTGGATGTCGCCAGAACCTCCGTTCGGCTACGCGATGAAGTGCCTGCTGAATTGGAATTGCGTGGCCTTAGCCGCGCTGAATTCGATGTAATCAAAGCCTATCTGGATTCCCTTCCAGGGGCTAGGCATGGATGCGCCGGCGCACAGCTACCACCGGAGCCGCCGTCTACGGCCAGAGTTGTCTGGCTCAAGGACAAGACCCGCTCCACCACGACGGCAAAATCCAGGGCGGCGCAGTTCAAATAGCCGCTCGGGTCCCAGGCGCAATGCGGAGTGCGCCCCCTTCGAAAAACCAGGATGATCGGCACCTGACTATTGTTGCCAGGTGCCGATCCTCTTAGGCTGCGCACCTCCATGGAGGTGACCTGTGCCTATTCGATACTTGATCAAACAACTGATCCTGCCGCCCGGCGTACTGTTCCTGTTGCTGATCGCAGCCTGGTGGCTGCGCCGGTCCTGGCCGCGGTTGTCTGCGCTGTGCTTTGTTCTGGGGTTGGGTGGCTTGTGGGTCATGAGCCTGCCGATCGTCGTCGAGCGTTCCGCGCGCCTGCTGGAAACTGAACCTGCCTTGAGCCATGAACAGTGGGCGAGCCTGGCTGAGCATGCCGATGCCATTGTCATCCTCGGGGCGGGGCGAGAGCGTGGCGATCCGGCCTGGGGCAGTGACCAGCCTACAGGGGTTGCCATGGAGCGTATGCGCTATGCCGCGCAGTTGGCCAAGGCGTCGGGTCTGCCATTGCTGACCAGTGGTGGTTTGCACTACGGCACCCCGCCCAGTGAGGCGCAGTTGATGGCCGAGGCGCTGCAGCGCGACCTGGGTGTCAGCGTGCGCTGGAAGGAGGAGAGCAGCCGTACCACGTGGGAGAATGCGCAAATGAGCGCAGGAATTCTGTTGCCCCAAGGTATTACGCGGGTAGTTGTTGTGACCCAGGCCTGGCACATGCAGCGTTCGCGCTGGAGTTTCGAGCAGGCGGGTTTTGCGGTGGTGCCGGCGCCGGTCGGCTTCCTGGGTCGCGATCATGCTCGACCATTTGGCGGTTGGCTGCCGGAAAGCAAGGCAATGTGGCAGAACGGCCAACTGCTCAATGAAGCGGTCGGCCTGCTTGGTTATCGGCTGTTCTACTAGACGGTCTTGGCGATCCGGCTGGCCAGCAGGGCCCAGCCCAACAGCAGTACGCTGACAATCACCAGTGGCCATGAGCGCCACTGCAGATACGGCGTGAGCTGCTGCATCGGAACCACTTCACCGTAGAGGATGCCGCGTTCGAACTGCGGAATCTGCGCGGTGATGCGCCCGAATGGATCGATCAGGCCGGTGACGCCGTTGTTGGTGGCACGGATCATCCAGCGGCCGGCTTCCAGTGCGCGCATCTGCGCCATCTGCAAATGTTGCAGCGGGCCGATCGAGGTGCCGAACCAGGTGTCATTGCTGATGGTCAGGAGGATATCGCTACGGGCGGCAAGGCTTGCGGCGAACTCCGGGTAGACCACTTCGTAGCAAATGTACGGCGCGATCTGATAACCCTTGGCCTGCAGCAGTGGCTGGTCTTCAGGACCACGGGCAAAGTCCGACATGGGCAGATCGAAAAAGGCGATCACACCGCGAAGCATGTCCTGCAGCGGCACGTACTCACCGAACGGCACCAATTTCTGCTTGAGGTAGGTTCCGTCGCCTTCACCTGTTACGGTGATGCCGTTGTAGTAGCGGCGCTGTTGATGCACTACTTCCCTGATCGGCACGCCGGTGATCAGCGCTGAGTGACGGTCGGCTGCGAAGCTGCCCATCATGTCCAGGTAGCCCTGGGCCTGGTCCTTGAGAATCGGTACGGCGGTTTCCGGCCAGACCAGCAAATCGACAGGCTTGGAGCTGAAACTCATGTCCCGGTACAGCGCCAATTGGGCGTTGACGTGCTCGGGGTTCCATTTCAGTTCCTGCTCGACATTACCTTGCAGGGCCGCAACCGTCAGGGGCTTGCCAGCTGGCTGCGTCCAGGCGTGGTCTTTGAGCGCCAGGCCCGCACCCCAAGGTGCCAGCAACAGAACGATGGCCGCGGCCAGGAACGATTTACGTGCACGCAAGCGCGACAGATTGCAAAGCAGTGCCGCGGTCAGCGCCAGGCAGAACGAAATCAGCCACATGCCACCCACCGGCGCCAGCCCAGACAACGGCCCGTCGAGTTGGCTGTAACCGGAATAGAGCCATGGGAAACCGGTCAGGAACCAGCCGCGAAACGCCTCTTGGCCCACCCACAGAGCGGCGAAGCACAGGGCATCGGCCAGGGGGGCTTCATTGCGGCGCAGCCAGCGCGCCCATATCCAGGCTGGCAGGGCGAAAAACCAGGCTATTGCAGCAAAGAACGCCACGAGTAGGCCGATGGCCAGAATTGGCGTCGCACCACCGTAGGTGTTGATACTGACGTAAATCCAGCTGGTTCCTGCGGCGTATAAGCCGAAGCCGAAGCACCAGCCACGGCCCAGGGCCTGACGAGGCGTCAGTTCGCGCAAACCGAGATAGAAGAGCCCGGCCGCCAGCAGTGCCAGCGGCCAGATATCGAATGGCGCCAGGGCTAGTGTGGTGATTGCACCGGCCGCCACGGCCAGCAGGTTACCGGGCCAGCCGGGGCGGGTGATCCAGCGCATGGTTGTCCTTAACGGGAGATAGGTGTCAGTCGCAGCAGGTGTATCCGGCGGCTATCGGCATTGAGGATGCGGAATCGGTACGGCCCGATTTCGGTGGTTTCGTTACGCTTGGGCAAATGGCCGAAAGCGCTCATCACCAAACCGCCCACGGTGTCGAATTCGTCGTCGGAGAACTGGCTGTCGAAGAACTCGTTGAAGTTTTCGATAGGGGTCAGCGCCTTGATCAGGAAGTCGCCACTTGGCAGCGGCTTGATGTAGCTGTCTTCCTCGACATCGTGCTCGTCTTCGATGTCGCCGACGATCTGCTCAAGCACGTCTTCGATGGTGACCAGGCCTGCCACGCCACCGTACTCATCGATAACAATGGCCATGTGGTTGTGGTTGGCGCGGAATTCGCGCAGCAGCACATTAAGGCGCTTGGACTCGGGCACGAAGGTGGCCGGGCGCAGAAGATCCTTGATGTTGAAGCTGTCGCCGTTTTCCTTGAGGATCAACGGCAGCAAGTCTTTGGCCAGCAGTACGCCAAGAACATCATCATGGCTCTCACCCACAACCGGGTAGCGCGAGTGCGCAGCATCGATTATCGCCGGGAGAAACTCGCGTGGCGACTGCGTGGCCTTGATGCTGATCATCTGCGAGCGCGGGACCATAATGTCGCGCACTTGCAGGTCGGCCACCTGAATGGCGCCTTCGACGATGGTCAGCGCCTCGCTGTCGAGCAGTTTGTTCTGGTGGGCTTCGCGCAGCAGCTCAAGCAGCTCCTGGCGGTTTTTCGGCTCATGGGCAAAAGCCTGGGTCAATTTGCCCAGCCAGGACTTTTGCCCGTTGCTCGATCGATCTTCGCTCATGGCGGTTACTCGTGATCCTTGCAGATATCAGTGTGGGGTGCGTCGTGTTCGTCGTCGGCGTACGGGTCCGGATGACCCAATTGCGCAAGCAACTCTCGTTCCAGTGCTTCCATTTCCTCGGCCTCATCGTCATCGATGTGGTCGTAGCCCAGCAGGTGCAGGCAACCATGGATAACCAGGTGCGCCCAGTGGGCCTCGAGGGATTTGCCTTGCTCGATGGCCTCGCGTTCGACCACTGCGATGCAGATCACCAGGTCGCCCAGCAGGGGAATGTCGAGCATGTCATCCGGTACATCGGCGGGGAAGGACAGTACGTTAGTGGCGTAGTCCTTGTGCCGATAGGTGTGATTGAGCTCACGCGCTTCGGTTTCGTCCACCAGGCGAATGGTCATTTCCGAATCAGCGGTGCGCTGGCGCAGGGCCAGTTCGCACCAACGTCGGAACTGGTCTTCGCTCGGGTGTGGTGCATCGCTTGCCAGCTGAAGATCGAGCTCAAGCATCGCGTTTGGTGCCTTCGCTGATGTCCTGTTGACGGCTGTCGAAGCGCTCGTAGGCTTCAACGATACGCTGCACCAATGGGTGGCGAACCACATCTTTGGGTTGGAAGTGGGTGAAACTGATGCCCGGCACACCCTTGAGCACGTCGATTACATGCGACAGGCCCGACTTGGTGCCACGGGGCAGGTCGACTTGGGTGATGTCGCCGGTGATTACCGCCGTGGAGCCGAAGCCGATACGGGTGAGGAACATCTTCATCTGCTCGACGGTGGTGTTCTGACTCTCATCGAGAATGATGAAGCTGTTGTTCAGGGTGCGGCCGCGCATGTAGGCCAGCGGGGCAATCTCGATGACCTGGCGCTCGATCAACTTGGCGACATGCTCGAAACCAAGCATTTCGTAGAGAGCGTCGTAGAGCGGGCGCAGGTATGGATCGATTTTCTGCGCCAGGTCGCCAGGCAGGAAGCCGAGTTTTTCGCCTGCCTCGACCGCTGGGCGTACCAGCAGGATGCGACGTACTTGCTCACGCTCCAGTGCATCGACTGCGCAGGCTACTGCCAGGTAGGTCTTGCCGGTACCTGCAGGGCCAATGCCGAAGTTGATGTCGTTGCCGAGGATTTCCTTCACATAAAGCTGCTGGTTGAGCCCGCGTGGACGAATCATGCCCTTGCGCGTGCGCAGGGAAACACTGACTTCGTTGATTGCCGGGTTTTCCAGTTCCTGCACCGCAGATTCCTGCAGGAACAGGTGAACCATTTCCGGAGACAGCTCAGTGGCCTTGGTCTCGCGATAGAGACGGCGCAGCAGCTGTTCAGCCGAGGAGGTGTGTTTAGGCTCGCCGATCAATTCAAATTGATTGCCGCGGTTGCGGATCTCGATGGCCAGGCGCTGTTCAATCAAGCGCAAATGCTCGTCGAACTGCCCGCACAAATTGGCGAAGCGATGGGCCTCGAAAGGTTCGAGGATGAAACGATGAGGTTCTATGGGTGCGTTCAAGGTCGTTTTTTTAGCCGCCCAACGGCAATGGAGATGAACTCAAGGATAACCTTAGCCGCTGCAGGGCGAAAGCGCTGAAACGATCAAGGGTCGCCGGGCCTGTATTCAGGCCCGGCAGGACAGCTTACTGCGCCAGAGAGCCGAACAGCGAATGTGGGCGAGCGTCGTCGATGCGAATGTCGACGAACTGGCCGATCAGCTTGGGATTGTCGCAGCGGAAGTTGACGATACGGTTATTCTCGGTGCGCCCTTGCAGTTGGCCTGGGTCGCGACGGGAGTAGTCGGTAACCAGGATGCGCTGCACGGTACCGACCATTTGTCGGCTGATTTCGAAGCCTTGTGTGTCGAGGCGATGTTGCAAGGCTTTGAGTCGCTCCTTTTTCACCTCTTCTGGGGTCTCGTCGGGCAAGTCGGATGCCGGGGTGCCAGGGCGCGGGCTATAGACAAAGGAGTAGGAGAAATCGAAGCCGACATCGGCGACCAGTTTCATGGTCTGCTCGAACTCTTTCTCGGTTTCGCCTGGGAAGCCGACGATGAAGTCGGAGCTGATGCAGATACCGGGTACGGCCGCCTTGAGCTTACGCAGCTTGGACTTGTACTCAAGCACCGTGTGGTTGCGCTTCATTGCCGCCAATACGCGGTCGGCACCTGATTGCACAGGCAGGTGCAGGTGCTTGACCAGTTCAGGTACTTCGGCGTGGGCCTGGATCAGGCTGTCGGAAAATTCCAGCGGATGCGAGGTGGTGTAGCGGATGCGGTCGATGCCATCGACCGCGGCCACCACCCTGATCAGCTCAGCCAGGTCTGCCAGGCGACCGTCGTGGGTCTGGCCGCGGTAGCCATTGACGTTTTGCCCCAGCAGCGTGACTTCGCGAACGCCGTTCTCGGCCAGGTGAATCACTTCGGACAGTACATCGTCGAAGGGGCGGCTGACTTCTTCACCGCGTGTGTACGGCACCACGCAGAAGGTGCAGTACTTGCTGCAGCCTTCCATTACCGAGACATAGGCAGTAGGGCCGTCGATGCGGGGTTCGGGCAAATGGTCGAACTTTTCGATTTCCGGGAACGACACGTCAACCTGAGGTAGGCGTGTGGTGCGAGCGGCATCGATCATTTCCGGCAGGCGATGCAGGGTTTGCGGACCGAATACCACGTCGACATACGGCGCACGCTTGCGGATCGATTCGCCTTCCTGGCTGGCGACGCAGCCGCCAACGGCGATGACCATGTCCGGGTTTTCTTCCTTCAGTTCGCGCCAGCGGCCCAACTGGGAGTAGACCCGGTCCTGGGCGCGCTCGCGAATCGAGCAGGTATTGAGCAGGATCACGTCGGCATCTTCGGCGCGTGCAGTGACCTCCAGGGCTTGATGTTCACCCAGCAGGTCGATCATGCGCGAGCTGTCGTACTCGTTCATTTGGCAACCGTGGGTTTCGATATAAAGCTTCTTGGCCATGGGAGATCATCAGGTAATTCGAAGAACCGCACATTATAAGGGGGTAGGGTGGCGGTTCCTAGCATTGTCGGTCTGGGGGCTATGTTATAGTTTGCCCATTCTTTACAACCTATGACTGTTCCCGCCTAAATGACCAAGCGCGAAGCTCCTATCTACAAAGTGATCTTTCTCAACCAGGGCCAGGTATTCGAGATGTATGCCAAGCAGATCTATCAGAGCGATCTGTGGGGTTTCCTGGAAATAGAGGAATTTGTTTTCGGCGAGCGTACTCAGGTCGTGGTCGATCCAAGCGAAGAAAAGCTCAAGGCCCAATTCGAAGGCGTGGTTCGCAGCTTTGTGCCGATGCACTCGATCGTGCGCATTGATGAAGTCGAGCGCCTGGGTACACCGAAGATCAGCGAAGCCCGTGGCGTCAGCAATGTGATGCCGTTTCCGATGCCAATGCCGGAAAAGTAAGACCCGGTTTCAGGGGAGTGGCGAGAAGGGCGTGCGTCCTTCGGCAGTCTGCAGTTCCAGCAGGTACTTGCGGAAAATCTGGCCCAGCACCTGGGTTGCCACTTCCAGATCCTCGCGGGGCATTTGCTCCGAGACTTCGTCGGCCAGGTCCAGTGCATCTTCTGCGCCGTTGACAGCCGCCATCTTCAGCACGATGTACGCCTGTACGTTGTTGGCGGCAACGCCTTCACCTTTGAAAAACATGCTGCCCAAGCGGTACTGGGCCTCGGCATGACCTTGCAATGAGGCTTGCTCGAAGTAGCTCAGGGCTTGCTTGAGGTCGCGCGGCGTGTTGGTGCCCTCGTAATAGAACTCGCCCAGTTCGTATTGGGCTTGAGCATCACCGTCGTGCGCAGCCTGCTGGCAGGCGGCCAGGGCTTGAGGCAGATCTTCAGGCTGGGAATTGAGGGTGCAGCGGCCCGTAGCCGGAATCAGCAACGAGTTACCGCCTGCGTAGACCAGCAGGGGCTGAAGAAGCAACAGGCAGCCCAGGGCAAGGGCGCGGCCGGTGCGGTTCATGGGGATCGACTTACCTCTGCAAAGCTGCGGCCAAAGTGTCTGGTGGCACATTATGGGATAAGCAACGCCTACCTTACAAAGTCTTTACTCGATTTTCTGCTGAGCAACCCTCGGTAGCGGCGGGCCGGCCCTGCGATTGTGCTATGTCAGCCACATCAGTTCGCGGAGCCAGCCCAGTCCTACCGTTTAGTCTTTGAGCTTGGCGAACGCGCGCTCAGCAGCATCCAAGGTGATTTTCAGCTCGGCTTCGCCATGGGCGATCGAGGTAAAACCGGCCTCAAAGGCGCTTGGCGCCAGGTACACGCCGCCTTCGAGCATCAGGTGGAAGAAGCGCTTGAAGCGCTCGGCATCGCTGGCCATTACATCATCGAAGGTGACGATGTCGTCAGCACCACTGAAGTACAGGCCGAACATGCCGCCGGCCTGGGTGGTGACGAACGGAATGCCTGCGGCATCGGCACGTTGTTGAAGACCGTCAAGCAGGCGACTGGTGTAGTCGCTCAGTTCGGCGTGAAAGCCAGGGCGGCTGATCAGTCTCAGGGTGGTCAGGCCAGCGGCCATGGCCAACGGGTTGCCCGACAGGGTGCCGGCCTGGTAGACCGGCCCCAACGGTGCAATCTGCTCCATGATCTTGCGCTTGCCGCCGAAGCAGCCCACTGGCATGCCGCCGCCAACGATCTTGCCGAAGGTCGACAGGTCGGGAGTGACGCCGTAATGCGCTTGGGCGCCGCCCAAGGCAACACGGAAACCCGTCATCACTTCGTCGAAAATCAGCACCACGCCGTGCTTGTCGCACAGCGAACGCAGGCCTTCGAGGAAACCTGGCGCCGGTGGGACGCAGTTCATGTTGCCGGCAACGGGCTCAACGATGATGCACGCAACTTCGTCACCGACGTCGGCGAGCATGGTTTCGACCGCGTCGATATCGTTGAACGGCAGGGTCAGGGTGTGCTTGGCGAAGGCTGCAGGTACGCCAGCGGAGCTTGGTACACCTTGGGTCAGCAGGCCGGAGCCCGCTTTTACCAGCAAGCTGTCGGAGTGGCCGTGGTAGCAGCCTTCGAACTTGATGATGCTGTCGCGGCCGGTGAAACCACGGGCCAGACGAATGGCGCTCATGGTCGCTTCGGTGCCGGAGCTGACCATGCGCACCATTTCCATCGACGGCACGATCGAGCAGACCAGATCGGCCATCTCGGTTTCCATGGCGGTCGGGGCGCCATAGGACAAGCCGTGTTCCAACTGCTTGCGCACGGAGTCGAGCACTTCTGGGTGGCTGTGGCCGAGAATCATCGGGCCCCAGGAGCCGACATAGTCAACATAGCGCTTGTCGTCTTCGTCGGTGACGTAGGCACCTTCGGCATGTTTGAAGAACAGTGGCGTGCCGCCAACGCTCTTGAACGCCCGCACCGGTGAGTTGACGCCACCGGGGATGTGTTTCTGAGCGTTGGCAAATAGAGTTTCGGAACGAGACATGATGGGCTCTCTCAATCAGGCAGATGCAAACAAAGCGTTGAAGGCGCGTGCGCGGCGGGTGACTTCCTGTGTGCTGTCAGCGCCGAACAGGCCATGAATCACTGCCAGCAGGTCGACGCCGTGGGCGATCAACGGGGCAGCGTTGTCCAGGTTGATGCCGCCGATCGCACAGATCGGCAGCTTGAGGCGGGTGCGCGCTTGTTCCAGCAGGGCGCTGTCGGCGGCTGGAACGCCCGGCTTGGTCACGGAATTGAAGAAGCGGCCGAAGGCGACGTAGCTGGCACCTTCGCGAGCGGCTTGCTCGGCGAGGTCCAGCTGGGCGTGGCAGGTAGAGCCGATGATCGCCTCGCGCCCGAGCAGGGTCCGGGCCGGCGTCAATGGGCCATCGGTTTGGCCCAGGTGTACACCCACCCCAAGGCGCGCTGCGAGTTCAGCATCGTCATTGATGATCAGGTGGGTTTTGTAACGGGCGCAGAGTTCAGCCAAGGCCTCAGCTTCGCGCAGGCGGCGGGCTTCATCCTGGCTTTTGTCGCGGTACTGCAGCAAGGTCACGCCGCCTTCAAGAGCTGCTTCGACATAGGGCAGAAACTTTCCGGCCAACAGCTGACTATCAGTGATTGCGTACAGACCGCGTAGCTTCATGTCGATGCCTCGAGCTCAGGAACAGAAATCCAGGGGTAAGCGGCGCGGCACATATTGGCCCTTGCCCAGTTGTTCGGCGTCACGCAGGGTTCGCCAGGTGTAGTCGAGGGCCGAGCGTACGGCACTTTGCAATTGTTCGCCCAGGGCCAGGCGGCCGGCCAGAGCGCTGGCCAGGGTGCAACCCGAGCCATGGTAGCTGCCCGGCAGGCGCTGGCAGGTCCAGGTGTGTTGCTGACCGTCGCGGCTGTACAGGCGGTTATGGATTTCGTGCTCGTCACCGTGACCGCCAGTGATCAGCAGGTGTCTGACGTAGGGCAACAGTTTTTCCGCGCATTCATCCGCCGTGCCCTCAGGCAGTTCGGCAAGGATGCGCGCTTCGGGAAGGTTTGGTGTAGCAATGGTAGCCAGCGGCAACAGTCGTTCGCGCATGGCGTAGCCGACCTCATCCTTGCCCAGGCGGCCACCACCGCCAGCACGCAGTACCGGGTCGCAGACCAGCGGTAGATGCGGGTGGGCACTGAGAAGCTCGACAACAGTGTCGACCATCGCCAGTGAGCCGAGCATACCCAGCTTCACCGCGGCTACCGTTGAGTCGGCAAGCACGGCATTGGCCTGGGCCAGTACCCACTCGCGGTCGAGCACACGAAAGTCGGTGACATTGACGGTATCCTGCACGGTCAAGGCGGTCACGGCGGGAGCGGCGTGACACCCTTGGGCGATCAGGGCTTCGATATCTGCCTGCAAGCCGGCGCCGCCACTGGGGTCGTGGCCGGAGAGACAGAGGACAACGGGGCGGGAGCTGTAGGTAGTATTCATGGTGCGCGAGCTTACCATCAATCGCTTTTGTCGGGTCTGCCCCCGCGCCCGGGTTTTTTGATAGAGCGCTCGCGTGTTGAGCTTTAATGCTCTGAAAGTGCCGTGCTAGAGCCTTTCTTGAGGATTTTTAAGTAGCCCCTGGCAGCTTGGAAAAGCTATGCTAGAGTGCTCGAACATACCGATAACGGTTACTGCCGGATCGCGTCGCCTCAAACGGACAGGAGGCTGCTGCGACATGACCGGACAGACCATGCTGGGGCTGTATGCGCTATTTGCTGATTGTTGTGCTGGGCTGGTTGCCAATGTTGGCCACAGCGATCGATTTTGATGACTCAACCCGCAGCCTGCCCCTGGGGCGAGTGATGCAGGTCTTCGAGGACCGCGAGGGTAATGCCAGCATCGCGCAGGTGAGCGCCCCGGCGTTCATTGAGCACTTTCGTACACATCACGCTGACGTATTGAATGCCGGTTACTCCAAGTCGGTGTTCTGGATCAAACTCGATCTGCGTTACAGCGCCCCGCCCGCTACCGCGCCGCGCAACTGGTTGCTGGAGCTTGCCTACCCGCCGCTGGACCATCTGGAATTGTACCTGGCCGATAGTGCCGGCGCTTTTCGCCTGGCCCAGCGCACGGGTGATGCGCTGCCGTATGACAGCCGGCAGATCAAGCAGAACGACTATCTGTTCGAAATGCCCTTCACGCCGGGGCAGGCCACTACCGTCTACCTGCGCCTGCATAGCCAGGGTTCGGTCCAGGCACCGCTGACACTGTGGTCCACCGAGGCTTATCTGGAAGCACAACCCACGCGGCTTTATGTACTCGGCCTGATCTACGGCGTGCTGCTGGGGATGTTGGTCTACAACCTGTTCATCTACCTCAGTGTCCGCGATACCAGTTACCTCTATTACATCCTTTATATCGCTTCGTTTGGTCTCTACCAGGTATCGGTCAACGGTGCTGGCGTCGCCTACTTCTGGCCAGACAATCCCTGGTGGGCGAACGCTGCTACACCATTGTTCATCGGAGCTGCCGGCTTATTTGGATGCCAGTTTGCCCGCACCTTTCTGCAAATGGCCCAACACAGCAAGGCCTTCGATGGCCTGCTCAAGGTGTTGATGGGCGGTGGTGCGCTGGTGATGCTGTTGTCGCTGGTCAGCAGCTACGGCATTGCCCTGCGCCTGGCCACTGTCCTGGCGCTGCTGTTCACTGTGAGTATCTTTGCCGCCGGGCTGTATGCCTGGTGGCGGGGCTTGCGCGTGGCGCGCTACTTCATTATTGCCTGGACGGCGTTCCTGCTCGGTGGCCTGGTCAACACCCTGATGGTGCTTGGCTACCTGCCCAATGTTTTCCTGACCATGTATGCCAGCCAGATCGGTTCAGCCCTTGAGGTATGTCTGTTGTCGCTGGCGTTGGCCGACCGTATCAACAGTATGCGTAACCAGCAGGCCCAGGCGCTGCGTGATACAGGCCGGGCACTGGAAGTATTGAATCGGCAGTTGTCCGACAGCAACCGCTTGAAGGATGAGTTCCTCGCGACGGTAACCCATGAACTGCGCACGCCGATGAATGGTGTGATCGGGTCGCTTGAGTTGATGCAGACAGAGCCCATGGGGCATGCGTTGGCCCAGTACCAGCACACCGCCAGCTCCGCTGCCCAGGACATGATGAGCATGGTTGATGACATCTTGATCCTTACCGAACTGCAGGCCGGTCGCTTGAGTGCGCAGAATGCGCCGTTCGGCCTGCGCAATCTGTTGCAGGAACTGCGTGCCAAATATGCCGCCGTGGCGTTGAGCAAGGGTTTGTACCTGAATCTGGATGTGCCGGCAGATCTGCCCGAAATGCTGGTCGGCGACCGCCACAAACTGGCCCTGTGCATCAGCTATCTATTGGATAACGGGATCAAGTTCAGCCACCAGGGCGGTGTCATGTTGCAGGTGCGCGGATGCTTGCAGGGCCCCGAACTGTTGGGCCTGGCCATCAGTGTCAGTGACACTGGTATCGGCTTTGACCGTTTGGCCGAGCCAGGCATCTATCAGCGATTCTTCCAGGTCGATGGCTCGATGAGCCGCCAGTACGGCGGTCTCGGTATCGGTCTGGCGATCTGCCGGCAACTGGCCGAATTGATCAACGCGCGCCTGCAGCATGAGTCGAGCCCAGGCGTGGGAAGCCGCTTCGAGTTGGGGTTGAGCCTTGCCTTGAGCCAACCGCAGGCACTGGCCGGAATGGGGGTAAATCGCGGCTAGTTAGGCGTATTTGTCACTTTGACCGCAGGGGAGGGCGTGATTCACTGAAATTTCAGTCATCTCCAGATCCAGGAGCCCCCTGATGAACCTGCACCAGTACGCTGAAACCCACGAAGTCACCAATCAGCCGCCATCGCTGGATGGCGCCAATCTGTATCGGATCGACCTGCCTTTGCAGCAATGGTCGCGGCACTTCGGAGCAGGCTGGGCGCAGGACCGAATTGATGCCTACGGGGCACTCGCCGGTGGGCCATTAATGGCTGCAGGCTTCCTGGCTAATCAGAACAAGCCGCAGTTTCATAGCCACGACCGCTATGGTCATCGTATCGATCTGGTGGAGTTTCACCCGGCGTACCATGACCTGATGCGCACGGCCATCGAACACGGCTTGCCTTCGCTGCCCTGGACAGCGCCACGCGAGGGCGCTCACGTCGCCCGCGCCGCGATGACCTATTTGCACAGTCAGGCCGAAGCGGGCAGTGGATGTCCGCTTACCATGACGTTCGCCGCCGTACCAGCGCTCAAGCTTCAGCCGGAGCTGGCGCAGTATTGGCTACCCAAGGTGCTGGCCACTGAATACGACCCACGCAATGTCGGCGACCGACACAAGAACGGCGTCACGCTGGGCATGGCCATGACCGAAAAGCAGGGGGGGACCGATGTCCGTGCCAACACTACGCGCGCCTACCCCGTGGGCGCTCCAGGACCGGGGCAGGCCTACGAATTGGTCGGTCACAAGTGGTTCTGTTCGGCGCCGATGTGTGACGCGTTTTTGACCCTGGCCCAGACCGACAAAGGTTTGAGTTGTTTTCTGCTACCGCGTCATCGCCCGGATGACAACCGCAACCAGTTCTATATCCAGCGCTTGAAAAACAAGCTCGGCAACTGCTCCAACGCCTCCAGTGAGGTTGAATTTCGCGGCGCCCTGGCGTGGATGATTGGTGAGGAAGGGCGCGGGGTGCCAACCATTATCGAAATGGTCGCCATGACCCGTTTCGATTGCATGGTTGGCTCCAGCGCTTTGATGCGTCAGGCCCTGACTCAGGCAGCCCATCACTGTGCTCATCGCCAGGTAGGCGGGCGTTTGCTGGCGCAACAGCCATTGATGCAAAACGTCCTCGCGGACCTGGCCCTGGAAAGTGAGGCGGCATTGGCCTTGAGCCTGCGCATGGGGCGCGCTCTTGATCAGCCGGATGACCCGCAACAAGCACGTTTCTCGCGCCTGGTTACGGCAGTGGGCAAGTATTGGATATGTAAGCGTGCGCCGGCAATGATCAACGAAGCGGCCGAATGCATGGGCGGCGCTGGTTATGTAGAGGACAGCATCCTGCCACGCTTGTACCGAGAGGCCCCGGTGAATTCCACCTGGGAAGGCTCAGGTAACGTCCAGTGCCTGGATGTGTTGCGCGCGTTGTCCAAAGAACCCGGTGTGCTGGATGCCCTGTTCGATGAGTTAGGCGATGGTCATGGTGATCCGCGCCTGGCCGTGCACATTGGCAACCTCAAGGCTGCATTCGCCGATACTGGCGATGTTCAATACCGCGCTCGCCAGCTCACCGAAGATATTGCTTTGGGCCTGCAGGCCAAGCTATTGCTCGAAGCCGGCAATGCTACCGTCAGCGATGCATTTATAGGCAGCCGTCTGGGCGGCAGTGGCCGGGTCTACGGGGTGCTGCCCCGAGGTGTGGATGTTGGCGAAATAGTGGCGCGCTCGACCCCGAATTGGCCGCTCTAACATGCGTGCCTTTGTAAGAATATAAAGGCAAGATGGTCACATGCATGTCAGACAGGAAGTACATTGTGAGCCGTACTGATGAAGCCTTCGTTGTCGTAGAAACCGCCGAGCAGGCCGTCGATCGTTTGGCGGCCCTGCACGAAGAGTCCACAGGGGCCTTGAGCCAGGCGCTCAAACGCTATCTCAAGGATCGCACCGAGCCAACCGCCCAGGAACGCGCATTGTTCCGCTACCCGGAATTGCGTCTGACTTATGAGTACCACGGTGAGGTCCCGGCGATAACCCGCGCCTACGCCAAGGTCCAGTTGCCTGGCACTTATAGCGTGACCGTGACTCAGCCTGCGGCTTTTCGCAGCTACTTGCTGGAGCAACTGAAGCCGCTGATGCGTGATTTCACCGTCACCGTCGAAGTGGGCGTCAGCCAACAGAATATTCCTTACCCCTATGTGGTCGAGCAGGGCGATGAATTGGCGGGTAGCGGGATCACCGCGGCTGCGCTGGCGCGGGTTTTCCCGAGCACCGATCTGTCGGCGGCGACCGATGGCATCGCCGATGGTCTCTATGACTGGGCCAATGTCGATCCGTTGCCGCTGGCGCTATTCGATGCGGCGCGGGTGGATTTCTCCTTGCGCCGCCTGGTGCATTACACCGGCAGCGACTGGCGCCATGTGCAGCCGTGGATTTTGCTGACCAACTATCACCGCTATGTTGACCAGTTCGTTACCCATGGCCTGGAGCGTCTGCGCGAAGACCCGCGTTTTGTACGCATGGTTCTTCCGGGCAACGTGATCATTGAAAAGAGCATGGACAACGGTGAGGCCCAGGCGCTGGTCGCTGGCGTGGTCTGGCACCGCTACCAGATGCCGGCTTATCACTTGATTGCCGCTGATGGCGATGGCATCACCCTGGTCAATATTGGCGTCGGCCCTTCCAACGCCAAAAACATTACCGATCACCTGGCCGTGTTGCGTCCACATTGCTGGTTGATGATTGGCCATTGTGGAGGCCTGCGTCAGTCACAGACCATTGGCGATTACGTGTTGGCTCACGCTTACATGCGCCGTGACGGCATTCTTGATCGTGTCGTACCGCCACACATTCCTATTCCGGCACTGGCCGAAGTGCAACTGGCGTTGCAGGAAGCCGCAGCACAAGTCACTGGCGAGCGTGGCGAGGAGCTGAAAAAGCGCCTGCGAACCGGCACCGTGTTGACCTATGACGATCGTAACTGGGAGTTGCGCTGGGCTCAGGAGCGACCGTTGATCAACCTGTCGCGGGCGGTGGCAGTGGACATGGAAAGCGGCACCATCGCCGCCCAGGGCTATCGCTTGCGGGTGCCGTACGGCACTTTGCTGTGTGTTTCGGACAAGCCTTTGCACAGCGAGATCAAGCTGCCAGGTTCGGCCAACGCCTTCTACAATCGTGCTGTCAGCCAGCACTTGAAGATCGGTATCGCCGCACTGGACCTGCTGCGTACCGAGCTGCATTCGCTGCACTCGCGTAAACTGCGCAGTTTCGACGAGCCGCCGTTCCGCTGAGGCCCCATGCCGTTACCCCCACGTTCCAAGCCGCGTAAAACCGCGGCCAAACCCTCCGGCCCGCGTCGCCAGTCCAAGGCGCCGCCGGCCGAGCCGCGGTTGATTCTGTTCAACAAGCCCTTCGATGTGCTGACCCAGTTCAGTGACGGCGAGGGGCGCGCAACCCTCAAGGACTTCATCGAAATTCCGGGTGTCTACCCGGCTGGGCGTCTGGACCGCGACAGTGAAGGTTTGCTGTTGCTGACCAATGACGGCCAGCTACAGGCGCGCATAGCCGACCCGAAGCACAAGTTGGCGAAAACCTATTGGGTGCAAGTCGAGGGTGAACCAAGCGCAGAACAGCTGCAGCGTTTGCGTGAGGGTGTCGAGCTTAACGATGGCCCCACCTTGCCTGCCGAGGCCCGTCAGCTCGAAGAGCCGCAGCTGTGGCCGCGCAACCCGCCGGTTCGCTTTCGCAAAAGCGTGCCGACCAGTTGGCTGGAGTTGGTGATCAAGGAAGGACGCAACCGCCAGGTGCGGCGCATGACCGCTGCCGTCGGGCTGCCGACCCTGCGCTTGGTGCGCGTGCGGATCGGCGACTGGACGCTGGACGGTCTGGATCAGGGGCAATGGCGGGAAGTGCCTGCCAGGCGCTAGACGCCTTCGATATAGCCGATCACTACGCTTTTGATGATGAAGGCGAGGATACCCAGGCCAAGCACGAAAAACAGAATGAACGTGCCGAACTTGCCGGCTTTGGATTTTTTCGCCAGGTCCCAGACGATAAAACCCATGAAACCAATCAGGATGGTGACCAGGATGGTCATCATCCACTCTTCGAACAACGCAGGATCCATCGGTACTCTCCGGCAAGTTGAGGCGCGCAATTATACGCCTCGCTCGCCAGTCTGACTAACGCAGGTGCGTTAACGGTAGCTCGGTGCTGGCCAGAACCTGGTTGAGCACGAAACTGGAGCGCACGCTGGTCACCCCTTCAATTCGGGTCAGGTGCCCCAGAAGCAGCTTTTGATAGTGGTCCATGTCGGGGACCACTACTTTGAGCTGGTAGTCGGCGTCCATCCCGGTCACCAGGCTGCACTCCAGCACTTGCGGCAGGCTGCGAATCGCTGTTTCGAAGGCTTCGAAACGTTCCGGCGTGTGGCGGTCCATACCGATCAGCACATAAGCCGTGAGGCTCAAGCCCAGTTTCTTTCGATCGAGCAGGGCTACCTGGCGGGAGATGTAGCCGTCGTCTTCCAATTGCTTGACCCGTCGCGAGCAAGGCGAGGGTGACAGGCCGATACGTTCGGCCAGTTCCTGGTTGGAGATGCGTGCGTCGCGCTGCAATTCGGCAAGAATACTCAGGTCGTAGCGGTCCAGTTTGCTCATGGAACATGCCTTTTCTGTTTCGATTGCGTTGAATTATCAATCCTTAGGTAAAAATTGCGCAAGTGCTATTTGAATGAGCAATCTTCGCAATCCTCTGTCGCCGCGCTAATCCTATGATTACACCCAGAATCACTGCCCGGACTTCAGTCCAGTGCAGCTGGCCTTATCGGGGCAGCTGCGGCCAGCAACCCAACAGGGTTGTGCTCGGCCCCCGGGCTACACACTGTTCACAAGACAGCGTGAGGTGAGCCGACGTCACAAGCGTCGAGCACGGACAAAATTCTCAAAGGGAGGCCTCAGGTCTCCCTTTTTTATGGTTCTTCACGAAATCCCGGGGGCATGATCTTTGGGCTGGGCTGGGCTGGGCTGGGCTGGGCTGGGCTGGGCTGGGCTGGGCTGGGATTTGAGGCTGTGAGCTTATCCATTCGATGCGGCGGCGCTGTTGGCCCCTTCCGCCCTTACGGCGGGTCCCTTTTGTCTTGGCAAAAGGAACCAAAACCGTGTG